>CACFJO010000007.1 GCA_902566675.1 uncultured Pelagibacteraceae bacterium | reverse complement strand
ACCGCTGAGTACGGTGAATACATCTCTGGAAAAAGAATTGTCGATAATACGACTAAAGAAAAGATGAGAGAAGTTCTTAAAGATATTCAGTCTGGAAAATTTACAAAACAATGGATGGATGAGCATAAATCTGGACAAAAAAAGTTCTTAAAAATGAGGCAAGATTTGGCAAAACACCCGATTGAGAAGGTTGGAAAAGAGCTTCGAGCAATGATGCCTTGGATTGGCAAAAATAAACTAGTCGATAAAGATAAGAATTAACCCAATCTGAGTCCAAAACACTATCTTGAACCACATAAATATTTGCAAATTCTATCTTTGATTGTAATATAAGACGCTTGGATTTTTATTATAATTAAATTATGACAGATAAAAACAGAATTATAATTTTTGATACTACGATGCGTGACGGAGAACAGTCTCCAGGTGCATCAATGAGTTTAGAAGAAAAATTACAGATCTCAAGAGTCTTTGATGAATTAGGAGTAGATGTAATTGAAGCTGGTTTTCCAATCGCATCTCCAGGTGATTTTGAAGCTGTTACTGAAATAAGCAAAACTTTAAAAAATTCTATTCCCGCAGGACTAGCCAGAGCTACAAAAAAAGATATTGATGCATGTCATCAGGCTTTAAAACATGCAAAAAATTTTAGAATTCATACTTTTATTTCAACTAGTCCTCTGCATATGAAACATAAATTAAATAAATCTCCTGAAGAAGTTTTAGAGTCAATAAAAGAAAGTGTGACATATGCTAGAAAATTTACGGATGATGTTGAGTGGTCTTGTGAGGACGGTACTCGAACTGATATGGATTACATGTGTAAAACAGTTGAACTCGCAATTAAATACGGAGCTAAAACAATAAATATTCCTGATACTGTTGGTTACACAGTACCCTCTGAATTTAAAAAAATAATCGAAACATTAATTAATAAAGTTCCAAATATTGATAAAGCAATTCTTTCAACTCATTGTCACAACGACCTAGGTCTAGCTGTAGCTAATTCTCTAGCGGGTGTCATGGCAGGAGCAAGACAAATTGAATGTACAATTAATGGAATAGGAGAAAGAGCAGGAAATGCAGCTCTTGAGGAAGTTGTTATGGCAATGAGAACCCGACATGATTTGATGCCCTACACAACCAATATTAACACAAAACTTTTAAGTAAAGCATCTAAAGTTGTTTCAAACGCAACAGGCTTCCCTGTTCAGTTCAATAAAGCGATCGTTGGAAAAAACGCCTTTGCTCATGAGTCAGGTATACATCAAGATGGCATGCTTAAAAATCGAAATACTTATGAAATTATGACTCCAGAAAGCGTGGGAGTTAAAAAAACATCTTTAGTTATGGGTAAACATTCCGGTAGACATGCATTTAGAGACAAATTATCAGATATGGGTTACGTAGATGTTACAGATGATATTATAAATACAGCGTTTGGTAAATTTAAAATATTAGCTGACAAAAAAAAACATATTTATGATGAGGATATTGCGGCTTTGGTAGATGACAGTTTGGTAACAGAAGATAATGTAATAAAATTAAAATCTTTAAAAGTTTACGCTGGTACTGGTGAGCCGCAAAAAGCAGAAATGACACTTGAGGTATTCGGAGAAGTAAAAAGCGCATCTGAAACAGGTGATGGTCCAGTGGATGCAATATTCAAGTGTATAAAAAAACTTTATGCACATGATGTAAAACTTCTTTTATACAATGTTCACGCTGTTACAGAGGGCACTGACGCTCAAGCTACTGTGAGCGTGAGAATAGAAGAAAAGGGAAAAACAACTGTAGGTCAAGCAGCAGATACAGATACATTAGTTGCGTCTGCGAATGCTTACCTTAGTGCTTTGAATAAATTAATTATTAAGAGGGAAAAAACAGCACCAGATAGTAAAGATCTGGGTGTTCAAATATAGAAAGGGAGAAATGTTTAAAGGTCTAACAGGATTAACTTCATTATGGTCACAAGATATGGCAATAGATTTGGGAACTGCTAACACATTGGTGGTGCTTAAAGATCAAGGTGTAGTATTGAATGAACCTTCAGTTGTAGCAGTAATAGAAGATGCAGGAAAAAAGTCAGTTTTAGCAGTTGGCGATGAGGCAAAAACAATGTTAGGAAGAACGCCTGGCAATATTTCAGCTATAAGACCACTAAAAGATGGAGTGATTGCAGATTTCGTAGTTACTGAGGAAATGATTAAACATTTTATCAAAAAAGTGCATAAAAAAAATGCTTTTGCCAACCCAAGAATTTTAATTTGCGTACCAACTGGCTCTACCCCCGTTGAAAGAAAAGCAATACAAGACTCTGCTTTAGCTGCTGGGGCAAGAAAAGTTCAATTAATTGAAGAACCAATTGCAGCCGCTATAGGTGCAGGATTACCAATATCTGAAGCAACTGGTTCAATGGTTGTTGACATCGGAGGAGGAACTACTGAAATTGCAGTTATGTCATTAGGTGGAGTAGTATACTCAAAATCCTTAAGAGTAGCAGGAGATGCTCTTGATCAGTCAATAATTGCTTACATGAGAAAAAAAATGAATTTGATGATTGGGGACTCTACAGCTGAAAAAATAAAAAAAGAGATAGGAACAGCTATTCCCTCAACAAATAATACATTTTTAATGAAGGGAAGAGATATTAGATCTGGAACTCCAAAAGAAATAGAATTAACAGAAAAAGACGCCTGCGAGGCCCTGATGCCAATTCTTAATCAAATATTAGGAGGCATTAAAGAAGCTTTAGAAAATACACCTCCAGAATTATCTGCCGATCTAATAGATATGGGATTAGTTTTAACTGGTGGTGGCGCATTATTAAAAAATATAGACAAATTAATTTCTCAAGATACTGGTTTACCTGTCACAATAGCTGACGACCCATTATCATGTGTTGCTATTGGTACAGGTAGAGCTCTTGAAAATGAGGAGTTGTTTTCTACAATGTTATCTGAATATTAATTTGTCTTTACAGATAAAATGTCAGTCAGTAGAGATGATTTTAGCATAGCCTTTCGTTCTGCTCTTCTTCAAAGAGGAGGGGCTCAAAAATTTTCAGTTCTATCTTTAATTTTTTTGGCTTTAATTATTTTTTTTCTGGACGTTTATGGATTTACTTTAGTGAAAACTGCAAGAAGTTTTCTCAACGATGTAGTCTATAGAGTAACTTATTTAGCTTCTGCTCCGACAAGATTATTACCAGATGTCAATAAAGGAATAGCTAGTCATTTTAATCTGAAAAAAGAAAATGAAGAATTAAGAAAGGTAATTGAACGTTATAAATCACTTGATCTAAATTTAGAGTATATTTCCAATGAAAATAAAAATTTAAAAAAAGTTTTAGATGCCGAAGATGTGCAAAGTGTTTCGAATATCGTTTTAGCCAAAGTTTTAGTAGATCGCAATAGTCCATTTTTAAAATCAATAATTATTAATAAAGGAAGTAGAGAGGGCATTATAAAAGGAATGCCTGTGACTCAAAATAAATATTTGGTTGGACGTATAGTTGAGACAAATTATTTATCGTCAAGAGTGTTACTTATAAATGATTTAAACAGCAGAATCCCAGTCACCTTCGATGAAAAAAGCACTCAAGCTATATTAACTGGCGGAGGAACACGTGAACCTACTTTGTCATACTTACCCGAAGATTATCAATTTGTAGAAGACTTAACTGTATTTGCATCTGGAAAAGATGGTATTTTTACCGCTGGAACTCCAATTGGAAAAACTAAAGAAAGCGGAGAAGTAAAGTTATTTGTAGATCCTAATCAATTATCATTTGTAACCGTAAATTTGATAAAACCAAGCAAGGAAGTTTTTTAATGGCGAAAAAAAATATAATAAGTAAATTATTTGCTTCAGGTCCCTTATTTCTATTATATTATTTGTCTATTAGTGAAGTTGATACAAATTTAGAAAAATTAATTGAAGTTTTTTCTTTAAATTTACAGATTATAATAATTTATTTTTGGATAATAAAGCGCCCTAGTTTAATGGGGACAGGACATATATTTTTTGCAGGACTAATCAATGATGTTGTGATGGGATTTCCCTTAGGTATTAGCTCATTGTCTTATCTTTTAATTTGCTTTGTGGGAAATTATGTAAGAAACAAAAGTGTTAATACTACTATCGCATCTGACTGGTTTACTTTTTTTATTGCTTTACTATTTGCTAATTTACTCTTCTTTTCTTTATTAAATAACTTTTCAGAAGTAGCAATCTCTTATACAAAAATTGGTTATAATACTTTTTTCACTTTATTTTTGTTTCCAGTTTTTTGGCTTCTCTTCAATCTTTATCAAAAGAGTTTTATAGGATCTCAAGATGCTTAGTCCAGGCTCAGGTAGCACTGTCATTAAATCAAAACTTATAAGCAGAAGAATGTTTTTACTTACTGCTGCAAAAGCAGTTGTAATGGTTGGGTTAGTTGGAAGACTAGTATCTCTTCAAATTAATCAAGCTACCAAGTATAAATCTTTATCAGATAAGAATAGATTTAGAGAATGGAAGTTAGCTCCAGAAAGAGGAGCTATTAAAGATTTTTTTGACACTGAAATCGCTTCAACTGAACCACTATATCAAGTTCATTTAGTGCCCGAAAACGCAAAAGATCTGGACAATTTATTTGTAAGATTAAAAGCGATTTTAAATATTCCTGATAAAAAAGTTTCTTACCTTAAAAGATTAATAAAAAAACAAAAACCTTGGGAGCCTATTATAGTCTCTGAAAATTTAAATTGGTCTGATTTTTCTAGAATAAATTTATTTTTACATGAGCTAGAAGGAGTAGAACCAATTGTGTCTGTTGCAAGAACTTATCCTGATAATTCCTCAGCCCATATTTTAGGTTATGTTTCTCAAATCAGTAAGAAAGATTTACAAACAAAAGAATATCTTAAAGATTTAGCAGTGCCAGGTATGTCAATTGGAAAAACTGGTTTAGAAAGAAAACTAGATAAACAGATTATTGGTAAAGTTGGTTATCAACGTTATGAAGTTAATGCTTACGGTAAAAGAATAAGAGAAATTAAAATAGACGAAGGTCAAGCAGGACAAAGTTTTAAAACGACCTTAGACTATGAAGTGCAAAAATTTACTAATGAACTTCTAAAAGATAAAGCAGCTGCTGTTTGTGTGATGGATGTTTATAATGGAGATATAGTTTCTTTAGTATCGTCTCCAACGTTTGAACCTAATGAATTCGTTCACGGATTAGATAAAGCTTATTGGAATAGTTTAATTAAAGATGATAAAAAACCGCTAGCAAACAAAGCATTATCAGGATTATATCCACCTGGATCCACAATTAAGACCTTAGTAGCTTTAAGCGCTTTAGAAAATAAAATTATTAGACCTTTGGATACCTTTAGATGTAATGGGAAGATAGAACTTTATGGTGAGAAATTTCATTGTTGGGAAAAAGATGGACATGGCATTGTGAATTTAAGAAAAGGCATTCAAAGATCTTGCGATGTTTACTTTTATGAAGTTGCTAGAAAACTAGGTGTTGACCGCCTTTCTGAAACTGCAAAGCGATTTGGTTTAGGTAAAAAAGTTTTAAACGATTTTATCGAAGAAAGATCAGGAGTGGTACCAAATACAAAATGGAAGAAAAAATATATTGGACAAAATTGGTATTTAGGTGAAACACTTCATTCAGGTATTGGCCAAGGATATTTCCAAAGTACACCATTACAATTATGTTTAATGACAGCTCAAATTGCAAATGGAGGATTTAAAATAAGGCCGAGAATAGTATTTGATGAAAAAAATGACAATCTTAGAAATTATTTAAAATATAAAAATGAAAACCCAAACGAGCCTCTTCCAACTGACTTATTAGTGTCAAATTTTAATTTAGAACCTTTATTTAAAAACCAAGAACATATAAATTTAATTAAAGATGCAATGTTTTCATCATCAAATGAACCAGGAGGAACTTCTTATAGACACAGATTTCAAAATCCAAAATTTATATTTGCTGGCAAAACCGGCTCTTCGCAGGTCAAAAGATTTACAGAGGAACAAAGAGCAGCTGAGGTTAAACAAGAAAATTTACCTTATAAAGATAGAGATCATGCATTATTTGTTGCGTTTGCACCGTATAAGGATCCTCAATATGCAATTAGTGTTTTAGTTGAACATGGTGGCTCTGGTGGTAAAGCTGCAGCACCGATAGCAAAGAAAGTAATTAAAAAAGTTCTTGAAAGACATCAGTTAAGAAGAAGTGTTAATAATAAAATTGGAGAGCCCGTATAATGTTACAACCAAGATCAATTCACTCATCGCTTGGTCTGAAAGATAAAATTTTATCAATAGACTATATTTTAGTAATTTCTATTTTTATTCTCGGGCTTGTAAGCATTTTAGCGATGTACTCTACAGATGGAGGAGAATTTAAGTATCACACGAATAGCCACATACTTCGTTTTTTTATTTTCTTTGGGATGTTTTTGTGCCTATCATTTATCCAAATTAGATTTTGGCATAGTCAAAGCTATTTAATTTATATTGTATTTTTTGTTTTATTACTTGGCGTAAAATATTTTGGATTAACATCTTCTGGGTCTAAAAGATGGTTAGACTTGTATTTTATGAATCTTCAACCTTCTGAGTTAATGAAGATTGGTTTGATTTTATTCTTAGCTAAATATTATCACAGAATTTCGATAGAAAATATAAATCAAATTAGATATTTGTTTATACCTATTGTGGCACTTGTTGCCCCAATTATTTTAGTCGCTACTCAACCTGATCTTGGTACTTCATTACTAATTGCAGCTGGAGGTATAACTGTTGCTTGGCTTGCTGGGGTTAGAGTTAAATTTTTCGCATTTTCTGGATTAGCCTTTTTGGCTTTATTACCAATCGCAATATCTTTTTTAAAACCATATCAAAAAACAAGAATACTTACTTTTTTAAATCCGGAAAGAGATCCTTTAGGTGCTGGGTATCAAATTATACAATCCAAAATTGCTATAGGATCTGGAGGTTTATTTGGCAAAGGTTTCTTACAAGGATCGCAAAGTTATTTAGATTATTTGCCAGAAAAACACACTGACTTTATTTTTACATTATTCTCAGAAGAATTTGGTTTTTTTGGATCATTATTTATATTGCTTTTGTACGCAGTTATCGTCTGGAGAATTGTAAAAATAGGAAACATCACAAGAAGTAGTTTTGGAAAACTATATTGTTATAGTTTCGCTACTGGGTTCTTTATATATGTAGTAGTAAATATGATGATGGTTCTAGGACTATTGCCTATAGTTGGATCACCTCTTCCAATTATGTCTTATGGTGGATCGTCGATGATGGCGATTATGCTTGGTCTGGGCATTGCAATGTCGTGCAGGGTGTATAAGGACACCCCAGTAAATTAAACCTATTTTGGTCAAATTTGATTTTTTTAAACACTTGTATAATATCTAAATAGGTGATTAATTTATGAAAAATTATATGTTCGGTGATAAAAAAAAAAAGTTAACTGACTCGGAAAGATCCTTAATAAGCGAAACTGTTAGCATAGAAGGCACTATAAATAGTTCAGGAGCTATAGATGTGGCTGGACTAATTAAAGGACCAGTTTATTCAAAAGAGATTATTATAAGAGAGACTGGTTCAATAACTGGTTCAATAGAAGGTGAACATGTCGAGATCCACGGTCACTTAGACGGTAAAGTTGCGGGACAAGATGTAGTAATCGGCGCAACAGGAACTGTAAAAGGTGATATTGAATTTGGGAATAATTTAAAAACTGAAAATGGCGCAGATATTGATGGATATATTAAAAAAACAAATAAATCTAAATCAACATTAACAGGCGACTTCCTATTTAAGAAAAAAGATAAAAAGGACACGTCAGAAAACTCAGAAGATAGACCTGAAGTAGTTAACAAAGAAGCCTTGGCATAATTTACCACACTATCAATTTCTTAACATTTTATTATAATTTTCTTAATGGAAAACTATAAATGTAGTTCTGTTGGGATAATTGGTTCTGGTATCCAAGGAGTTTGCACTGGACTTCAATTGATAAAGAAGGGTATACCAGTCACTTTGTTCGATCGTCATGATCCTTTATCCACAGAATTTAAACCAGCTTCATATGGAAATGCAGGTCATTTTTCCCCTTACGCAGTTTTACAATTTAATCGCCCAGATATTTTAAATGATGTTCCAAAAATGCTTTTAAGTTCTTACGGACCTTTAGCACTTAAGTGGAATTATATACACAAAATGCTCAATTGGTTTTTATATTATTTTAAAAACTGTAATAATAAATCGATGCTTCACACTGCAAAATATATGCACCAAATTTTAAGTTTATCTAATGATGCTTATGAAGAAATTTTTAGAGAAATAGATACTACTGGATTAGTTGAAAAAAAGGGGATTATATATATTTGGACTAATAAAAATTTAAAAAGTAGAGAGCTGGAAATAAAAGTTCGTAAAGATTTAGGAATAGAACAAAAGCTTTTAACACGCGAAGAAATTTTAAAACTAGAGCCAAATCTTAGTCCTGTATTTGACGCTGGGGTAATTTATGAAAATGCTATGCACGCAAGAGACCCACATGGAATATTAAAAAAGATATTCAAATTGTTTTTAGAAAAAGGGGGTAAGTTCATTCAAACAAATATTGAAAAAATAGAACAGTCATCTATAAATGAAATTACAATTAAATCAGAAAAAGATGTTTTTAAATTTGAGAAATCAGTTATTGCATCTGGAGCATTTTCAAAAAAGCTGACAGATCAATTGGGAGAAAAAATTCCTTTAGATACAGAGAGAGGCTATCATGTTCATTTTAAAGGTAGAGATAACCTAATTTCTAGGCCTGTAATTTTTTTGGACCGTGGATTTGGTATGACGCCAATGAATCAAGGTCTTAGAGCTGTTGGAACAGTTGAACTAGGTGGTTTAGAAAATCCTCCATCTCAAAAAAGAATTGAATATATAGTAAGAAGTGCAAAAGAGTTATTACCAGAACTAGGCAATCATCAGGACGAATGGTTAGGCTTTAGACCTACATTGCCTGATTTTTTACCAATCTTAGGTCCCTCTTTAAAAAATAAGAATATCATTTATGCATTTGGACACCAACATTTGGGCTGGACATTGGGCGCTATTACAGGCAAAATTATTTCTGGGATAGTTGCTGGTGAAAAGACTAATTTAAACTTAGCACCATACAGCTCAAAAAGATTTAATTAGGAATTTTTTGTCAAAAAATTATTTAGCTTACTCTTTTCTTACATTAGCAGCTTTATTTTGGTCAGGAAATTTTATTATTGGAAAATTTGCAACTTTATTTGAAGTACCACCTTTAACTCTTAATTTTTTAAGATGGGTTATGGTATGGCTCATATTGATACCGTTTACAGTTCATGAAATTTTAGCTAAGAAAAAATATATTAAAGATAATTTTTTAGTAATTAGCTTTATGGGCATTTTAACAATTAGTACCTTTAACTCAGTTGTTTATTTTGCTTTAAACTTTACACAAGTTATAAACGCAGTTTTAATGCTAGCTGCTATTCCCCCAATGATAATAATTTTTTCATCAATTATGAAAATTGAAAAAACAAATTTATTTCAAATATCTGGCTTGATCTTATCAATCTTAGGAGTTGGAACAATTATTTCGAATGCAAACATACAAAAAATAATTTCCTTAAGTTTTAATAAAGGTGATATATGGATGTTAGTTTGTGTTTTGAGTTGGTCATTATATTCAACTTTACTTAAAAAAAGTAAACTTGAACTATCTCAATTTTCTTTAATACAATTAATGGTTACTGTAGGATTAATATTTTTAGTGCCACAATTTCTTTACGAACAGTCAATTGGATTAGATTTAAAAATAAATAAACCTTTTATCTTAATTTTGACTTATGTAGTTATTTTTCCTGCTATTGGAGCATATTATTGTTGGCAGAAAGCTATAGAACTTATAGGACCTAACAGATCTTCTATGTTTATTCAGCTTATGCCGCTTTTTAGCGCAATAATGGCAATAATTATTTTTAAAGAAAAATTTCAATTATTTCATTTTATTGGAGCAACTTTAATTATTTCTGGAATTTATTTATCAAATAGGAAAACCCAATGATTAAAGTTGCAGTTCTAGATGATTACCAAGATGCTTTTAAGCAAATAGTAGATACATCAATGTTCAAAGATAAATATAATTTTAAAATTTTTAATGAGCCATTTGCCGATGAAAACGAAGCAATAATTAAATTAGAGGGATTTGAAGTACTGTTTTTAATGCGAGAACGAACTCCTTTAACAAAAAATTTATTAGAAAATTTGCCTAATCTTAAATACATAATGACATCAGGTATGCGTAATAATTCTATCAATTTAGAAATTACAAAAAAAAAAGGAATCTTGGTGTGCGGAACTGAAATAAATTCAAATCCTGCTGCTGAGATCACTTGGGCTCTGATCTTGGGTCTTTTAAGAAATGTTAAACAAGAAATTGATAATATGTTTCAAGGGTATTGGCAGACTACTATTGGCTCAGAATTAAAAGGTAAAATGCTGGGAGTAATAGGCTTGGGAAAAATTGGAACACAAGTTGCAAAGATAGGCAAAGCATTTGGAATGGAAGTTTGCGCTTGGAGTGAAAATCTAAATTTATCTCATGCGAATGAACTTGGTGTATTACCTATGAGTAAAGAAGATTTACTTAAAAATTCAGATATAATTTCTATTCATTTAGTTTTAGGCGAAAGATATAAAAACTTAATTACAAAAAAAGAAATTGAAATAATGAAAAAAACCAGTTATCTAATCAATACTTCAAGAGGCCAAATTATTAATGAAAACGATTTAGTTGAAGCTTTAAAGAATGAAAAAATTGCCGGTGTTGGTTTAGACGTTTACGATAAAGAACCTCTCCCACAAGACCATAAACTTCGATTTCTTCCAAATGCTTTATTATTACCCCATATCGGTTACGTGACTGCTGAAAATTACTCAAAATTTTATTCGCAAATGATTGAAAATTTAGAAAGTTGCCTAGAAAATAAACCTTTACGGATAATTTCATAGATAAGCGCTTCCATTACAGGTTGTATTATATAAACTCATTTTGAGTGATTCGTTTGTTTTATAACAAATAAATCTCTGCTTAAAATAGGGAAAATATAAAAAGGAAGCATGAAAAAAATTTTAGGCTTTTTGGTAGGACTTACTTTATTGACTGGTTGCGCAGAGTCTTTAGCTCTATTAGGTCCTTCCTCTACCGCAGTAACAGGTGGAAATATTGCCCAGACAGCTTTTTCTTCAGCAGTAAATTTCGGAGTAAAAAAACAAACTGGAAAAAGCCCAATGGAACATGCAATGGCTTATGCTGAGGAAATGAATCCTCAGAAAAAGCAAGAACCTTGTTTATCATTTGCTGAAAAAACTAATTCAGAAATTTGTGCTATTGTGAAAAAGCAATTAAAAATAACTAAATCGAAGATCTTAAAGAAATCAAACAATAAATCTATAAAAGACCTCACTTCATCACTTCAACCTAGTATAAATAAAAAATCTAAAATTAAGTATTTAGATTAACAAGACTAAAAAGTCACATACTGAAAAATCTAAGACCTTGACAACTGGAGGTTGTGTTAATAAAATTAATATGCTCACAATTAACTTTCAATTGAAAATGAAGCAGATATGAACCAATTAAAACAAATTTCTAAAATGAAAAAAATATCGATTTTATTATCAACGATTTTCTTACTTAATGGGTGCGCTGAGTCTTTAGCATTACTCGGTACTGGCACATCTAACGGAAAATTATTACAGTCTTCTCTAAATTCAGCAATAAGTTATGGAGTTAAAAAACAAACAGGAAAAACTCCTTTTGAACACGCTATTGCTTACGCAGAGGAAAAAAATCCAGAGAGAAAAAAAGAAACCTGTATTTCTTCTTTTGAAATAACAAAGTCTGAATTTTGCACAATTGTTAAAAAACAAATAAAGTCTAAAAGCACTGCTATGGTAGAAAAGACTACAGACTTCGTGAAAGAATTTCCAACAATTAAAATTAAAGAAATATCTAAGATTGAAAAGATAGCAAAAAAATCAATTATTTATAATAGAAGGTAGTTTTTTAATGATGGCCCCAATTAAATTGGGACCACCTAATTAATATTTAAGCAGCTAAAGCTTGCTTTATGTCTGCAATGATATCATCTGGATGCTCAATACCGATTGAAAGTCTTACGTAGCCTGGTGTTACACCTGCTGCCGCTAACGCTGCATCATCTAATTGACTGTGCGTAGTAGTAGCTGGGTGAATTGCTAAGCTTCTAGCATCACCAATATTAGCAACGTGATATAACATCTTTAAGTTATCAATGAATTTAGCACCAGCTTCTTTTGTGCCAACGTCCATACCAACTAAAGAACCATATCCACCTTGCATGTATTTTTTAGCTCTTTCTTTAATTTCACCTTGGTGATTAGTAGGGTAGATCACATTCTTAACTTTCTTTTGCGTTTCTAAGAACGAAACTACTTTTTCTGCATTACTGCAGTGTTGTTTCATTCTAAGAGCAACAGTTTCCAAACCTTGAATAATTTGGAAAGCATTAAATGGACTTAAAGGAGCACCTAAGTCTCTCAATAAAACCACTCTCGCTCTGATTACAAAAGGAATGTTAGCTCCTGTTAATTGAGGAACTGCATCTGCCCATATTGCACCACCATAACTTTGATCAGGTTCATTTATTAACGGTTGTCTTTTTCTATCTTTAATCCAGTCAAAGTTTCCACCGTCAACAATTATTCCACCAATTGAAGTTCCGTGACCACCTATATATTTTGTCAAAGAGTGCATTACAATTGCAGCTCCATGAGCTAAAGGTTTACAAATTACTGGTGAAGCTGTGTTATCGATAATTAAAGGGATACCTTTTTTTCTACCGATATCTGAAACTTCCTTGATTGGAAACACACGAAGATAAGGATTTGGACAAGACTCACCATAGTAAGCTCTTGTTTTATCATCAGTAACTTTTTCAAAGTTTTTAGGATCAGCAGGATCTGCAAATCTTACTTCAATACCTTGTTGTCTTAAGGTATTTTTGAATAAGTTTACCGTACCTCCGTACAAGTCAGTTGAAGCAACGATATTATCTCCAGCCTGAGCTAAGTTTTGAATGCACATTGCTGATGCTGCTTGACCTGAACCTACTGCTAATGCAGCTACCCCACCTTCAAGTGCTGCAACTCTTTTCTCTAACACATCAACTGTTGGGTTCATGATACGTGTATAAATATTACCAAATTCTTTTAGACCAAATAAATTTGCAGCATGTTCTGCATTTTTAAATTGGTAAGAAGTAGTTTGGTAAATTGGAACTGCTACAGCTGTTGTAGCAGGATCAGCTCTATAATCACTACCATGTAAGCCAATAGTTTCCGGATGTTTAAAATCAGCCATTGATTTTCCCCCTTACTGTTTCTCTAATCGTTTCGTTCATTTTTTCTCCGTCTTTCTGGAGAAGAATGAACGAAGTTTAATTCTGTTCATCTTCTCCTTTTTAGTACTTCGGCATATGCCAGGTGTACAATATGGTTCAAATACCCGGTTTAATTTTAGATTATTCCAAAAAAAAACCACCGGCTAAAGCGGTGGTCTAAATGACTTATGCGCTTTAGCAGGATTTATAAAGCGCCCGCAAGTTGCCTTAACTCGGCGCTTAAGGATTTATAGCAAGAAATTCAGGATATTGTCAACTGTCAATTAAATATTATTCCAGAACAATTTTGCAAGGTTTATTCCAGATAAATCTTTGTATGCAGCCAGCCCAGTAGGGCTAGTTACATTTATATCCCCAATTAATTTCTCTTGAACGAAATCTATTCCTGCAAAATATATATTATTTTTCACTAACAATTTCCCAATTGCTTTGCTTGCACTAACTTCTTTGTTTGTAAGCTTTGTTAATTTTGCTTCAGCTCCTTTACTCATATTAGATAAAATACTGCCTTTTTTAGGGACCCTAGAAATAGCACCCACTATCTTTCCTTTAATGATAAAAACCCTTTTGTCACCTTTGAAAACTCCTGGTAAAAATTTTTGAAAAAATAAATGATTATGAGTTTTCAATAATTTTTTAAGTTTATTAGCATTAAAAGTTTTAAATAAAATTACGTTATTACCACTAAAACCATTAATTGGTTTAGCCACGACAGCTTTATGTTTTTTAAAAAAATTTTTAATTTCTGAAAGGTTTTCGCTAATTAAAGTTGGAGGCATATACCTCATTAAATTAATGGAAAATAACTTTTCAGATATGTTTCTTACAGCAAAAGGATGATTTATAATCTTAACTTTCCTAGAGATATAGTTCAGTAAAAATGTTGTATAAAAATAACGATTGTCAAATGGGGGATCATTTCTGATTAATATAACTTTAGATTTTTCTAAATTAAAATTGATATTTTTTATTAGAGTGTAGAATTTTTTTTTATTTTTATTAATTTTTATATACTTACAAGAGGCAATAACCTTACCATTTAAAAAACTTAGATTTTCAGGTTCAAAATAATATATCCTGTATCCTTTTTTTTGAGCTTCAGACGCTAAAAGAATAGTTGTATCAGTTTTGATATTTACTTTTTTAAGATCAGAACCCTGAATAGCTAAAATTTTCGTCATGATTTGTTAAGAAATCTAATTTCTTTGTTTTATTATATTGCTCAATCAACATTTCTGCTCTAGTTTTTTTATTCTTAATTATTTCCTCTAGATGTTTTAAGTAGATTGTTTCATTTTTTCCACTTTTATTAAGCTCATTTCTTTTGTCTAAGCCTTTTTTAGATAAATCTAAAAATATTTTTGCCCAATCCATTAATTTTTTATTTCTTAGTACAGTGTTTAATCCTTGTTTGGGTGCGTTTAAATACGCTTCCATTACCTCTTCTTTTTTCCAATTTTTGATTATTTCATAAGTCTCATCTAAAGATCCGTAAATTAATCCTGTAAAGAAAGAGGGACCGTTACAAATACAACCAAAATTACATGTATCTAAAGATCTAAACTCTATAACCTGCTTTAATCTTATCTCAGTAAAAATAGTACCTAAGTGATTTTCAAAATCTTCTAAAGTTGGTTTTTCTCCTTTTAAAAAACTTAAGTTTCCATTTAAAAAATCTCTAAAAGTTTGACCATTTGGCGAGTGGTATTTTCCATTTTTTTTAAGAAATAAAATTGGGTAATTTATTGCATGATCAATATATTTTTCAAAATTAACATTTTCAAAAGTAATTGGCATTATTCCACCTCTATTAGTTTCTTGCCAAACTTTTCCTCTATAAGATAAAAAACCTGAAAGCTTGTTTTCATAAAAAGGAGAGTTTGCAAAAAGAGCGATAGTTAAAGGGGCTAAATAGTTTCCAATTTTAAATTTTTTTTCAAAATCTACTTCAGAAGTGTAATCATAATTAATCTGAATACCGGCAGTTTTGTACATCATATCTAAACTTAATTTGCCACCTTTTGGCATTTCTGATGTCATAATTTTGTAACGCTCTTTAGGACTTTTAGGGATTTCAATTAATTTATTAAAAGGATCGTATGCAATAGATGAAGTTGTGATAGAGGCAGAGCTAAAAACTTCTTTCAGTTCATTGAAATGAGAACTATTTTCTGAACAAACTAAATGTATATTTTTAAAAGGTGCACCTGATAATTCATATTGAAACCCTGGCTCAGTAGTAATCTTTTGATTTTCCCTTTTTAAACCAATTATTTTATCTTTTTCATATTGAAGCTCCCAACCATTATTTTTAAGAAGTTCAAATACTTTTTTTATCTTTTCATAATCAATTCTTTTAAGATCTTTTTTATTAAAAAGAAATTTTTCATGCTCAACGCCAATTCTAAGCTTATTATTGTCTTTGATTCCGTCGTTGAAATAATTAATTAATTGGCTGTTATTTTCTATGAGCGTAGGTGAATTATTAGTCAAACGTCTTTAACTCTAATACATTTCCATTTGGATCTTCAATAAAAAATGTATTCTGTTCAAACTCAGTTCCCTCAAACCTTGTGTAGGGCTTATCAATATAATTTATTTTATTAGCTTCAATATTAGATTTAATTTTATTAAAAACTTCTTTTTTTAAATGTACGCCAAAGTGCGGGACTGGAACTTGGCCCATATCTACATCATGTCTCTCTCTAGGCAGTTTCATAGATGTTTGGTGTAAAGTAAGTTCATTACCCCAAAAATCAATATCAACCCATTTGCCATCTTCACGATTACCAGTTTTGCACCCTAAAATATCAGTGTAAAAAGCTTCCGCTTTTTTTAAATCCCCTGCAGGGATGGCTAAATGAAATGAATTACTCATGTGTTGCCTTATATATTCTTCTTTAAATTTTTCAAGTAGTCATTATATACATCTTATGAAGGATTATTTAGAATCTATAAAAAAAAGAGATCCTGCGGCAAAATCTATACTGAGTATCATTCTCACGTATCCGGGTGTTAAAGCGGTTTTTTTTCATCAAATATCAAATTTTTTTTATAAAGCTGGATTTGACTTAATAGCTAGAATTATTTCACAAACATTAAGATTCTTTACAGGTATTGAAATTCATCCTGGAGCTAAAATAGGTAAAAATTTGTTTATTGATCATGGCATGGGTGTCGTGATTGGTGAAACTTCTGAGATTGGAAATAATGTTACTATTTATCATGCTGTAACTTTAGGCGGCAGTTCTCCAAGTATAGATAGCGAAAGACAAAGAAATGAGAAAAGACATCCTACTATTGGAAATGATGTTGTTATCGGTTCGGGTGCTCAAATAATTGGGCCAATTATAATTGGTAACAATGCAAGAATAGCAGCTAACGCAGTTGTAGTAAAAGATGTTCCAGAAAATGCAACGATGGTTGGTATACCTGCAAAGGTAGTCAAGCTAGAAAATAAAGGTAGCTTCAGACCTTATGGTGTAGACGATAAAGTAAAAGATGAATAAAGATTGGGATCCAAATTTAACTCCAGAACAAAATTATGTTTTAAAACAAGAAGGAACAGAGTCCCCCGGTAGCAGTCCTTTAAATCAAGAAAAAAGAGAAGGTTCTTATTATTGTGTTGGATGTGGAACAAAATTATTTGAGTCCACAACTAAATATGAGAGTGGATCAGGCTGGCCTTCATTTTTCGAGTCTATTCCAGGAGTATTTGAAGAAAAAAAAGATATGCACATTGGTTATCCAAGAACTGAATATCACTGCAAAAAATGTGGAGGTCATCACGGTCATGTTTTTGATGACGGCCCAAAACCAACTGGAAAACGATATTGTAACAATGGTATCTGTTTAGTCTTTAAACCAAAAAGTGAGTAGTTATACACAAGCCAATTAAGTGTTTTAATACAACCTATCTATAAATTACAATCTAGTTTGCCATGTCCTCTAGACCAAGGCAACATAAGTTTGTTAGATTATCATTTCATCCACCATGAAGAAGCAAATTATTTCCCTATTCATAATAATATTTTCACTCACTTCTTTTCACGCGCATTCATCAGAACAAAATTGGAAACCTGCACAAGATGGAGATAAAATTATTTTAATAAGACACGCTAAAGCGCCTGGTGGAGGTGACCCAGAGGGATTTGATATTGAGGATTGTAAAACCCAAAGAAATCTAGATATGATGGGCATTAATCAATCAAAAAAAATTGGTCAACTTTTTAGAGAAAAAAAGATTAAAATTGATAAAGTTTTATCAAGTCAGTGGTGCAGATGTAAAGACACTGCAAAATACGCTTTTGGAGATTTCAGAGAATTTCCTGCGTTAAATTCTACTTATACCCCACCATACGACCAAAATGAAAAACAGCAGATTAAAGAATTAAAAAAATATGTAAATAATTGGAATGGTAAAGGGGGAAACCTAGTTTTAGTTACGCATTATGTAATTATCTTGGCGATAACCGGAGAAACAACACGATCTGGTGAACTAGTCATCACTGATAAAAATTTTAAAGTTTTATCTACAATTAATACTCTTTAAAAAAATATGAAATATATAACAGCTATTAAAATTAAGTATTCGATCAATGTTTTAATCTTTAATAGTGCGTCTTTATTTTTAAATTTGTTATTGATAAATAAAGATAATCTAGAAAAAGCTAATTGAACTAAAATGACACTTAAAGCTATACCAAGTAAAGCGTGGTAAAAGCTAAAATTTTTAAGGCCATAAAAGCAAGCTGCGATAAACGTGAACCAGGATATATTGGTTACAAATAATGTAATCAAAATACCAGATCCTTTTTTAAAAATACTTTGAGATTTAATGAAAGTATATGACCACAAAAGAGTGAATAAAAAACCTGCGTATTTAATTATCATGAGCCAATATTGTAATTGCGGTAAAGTTTAAAGGCAAATATAAACGTAATATGATTATTAAACTTGTGTTCGCTTTTGGGGCAGGATTTATAAGTTTTCTCACCCCTTGTGTGCTTCCCATTATTCCAGGTTATATTTCATATATTACTGGAAAAGATTTAGGAGAAATAGATAAAGACAAATCAATAGTTTTGACTAAAACTATTCTTTTTTCACTAGGTTTCTCATTTGTTTTTATAACACTTGGAGCTGCTGCTTCTGCAATAGGAAACGTGCTTCTTTTCTTTTCAAATGAATTAAGAATTGTTGCAGGATTAATAATTATTATTTTTTCATTACAAATGTTAGGTTTTTTAAATTTTTCTTTTTTAAATACTGAAAAAAGAATTCAAACTAATTCAAATTATAAAGATAATTATGCATTTCCTTTTATAGTTGGCGCGGCTTTTGCATTTGGTTGGACACCTTGCATTGGTCCGGTTTTAGGATCTATAATTGCTTTGTCTGCTACTGAAGCTACAATTAGTAAAGGGATATTATTATTATCATTTTATTCTTTAGGATTAGCTATTCCATTTATATTATCAGGATACTATATGAGTAGATTTTTAAATTCTAAAAAAGGTTTTGGAAAATATTATGGAACTATTACAAAATCTGGCGGAGCCATTCTATTAATTACTGGCATCTTGATTACTACAAATTATATTCAAGTAATAAGTTATTATATTTTGACGACCTTCCCGATTCTCGCTAAAGTTGGTTAATGAGCGAAATAACAGTTCTAGGAATTTTTGTTGCTGACATAAGTTTTTCTGGACCTAAAATCCCATCAATAGGTGAAACTATTTTGGGAAAAAAATATAATGTGGGTCCAGGAGGAAAAGGTTGTAATCAAGCCATAGCAATAGCAAGACTTGGCGGAAATACAAACTTTATAAGTAAAATTGGTAAAGATGCATACGGAGAGTTAGCTCTTAAAACTCTTGAAAAAAATAAAATTTCTACAAAAAATATAATTCAAGATGGCAATCAACAAACTGGCGTAGCAGGAATTTTAGTTGATCAAAATACTGGAAAAAATGCAATCAATGTAATTGTAGGCGCCCCAAATTCTTTGCAAATAAGTGAAATTGAAAAACAAATTAAACTAATAAAAAGATCAAAAATTTTTTTAACTCAATTAGAGGTTCCAAAAGATGTTACATTACATTGTTTGAAAACTGCTAAAGAAAATGGATGCATTACTATTTTAAATCCTGCACCAGCATCTGAAATTTCAAAAGAGTTTTATAATAATATCGATTTTTTTACGCCTAATGAAACCGAGGCCGAATTTTATACTGGAATAAAGATTACTAGCGAGAAAGAGGCAAAGCAGGCAGCAGATAAACTTTTAAATTTAGGAATAAAAAAAATAATAATTACGCTTGGAGAAAAAGGTCTCTTTTATTCTGATGGAAAAGAAGAAACTTATTTAAAAGCTAATGCAGTAAAAGCTATTGATACTACTGGCGCAGGAGATGCTTTTAATGGGGGTTTAGCTTTTGGGTTATCTAGAGAAAAACCAATAAAAGAGTGTTTAGAATTAGCAAATAAAGTTGCTGGAATATCTACAACTAAACTTGGAGCAGGGGATGCGATGCCTTTTATCCAAGATATTAGATAATTTTACTCAGGCCTGAAAATTAAACAAAGACCATTATTACAAAATCTTTTACCACTTTTAGTTGGCCCATCGTTAAAGACATGTCCATGATGTGCGCCGCATTTAGCACAATGATATTCTGTTCTTTTCATTCCAAATTTATAATCTATCTTAGTTTTAAATGCTCCAGGTAATGCCTCTGAAAATGATGGCCAACCAGTGCCACTGTCGAATTTACTAGTAGAAGCAAAAAGTTTATTTCCACAATTAGCGCAATGATAAAAACCCTTTCTACTTTCTCTAAGTAAATCACTAGAAAAGGGTCTTTCAGTACCCTCGTTAAACATTATTTCTTTTTGTTTTTTTGTAAGGTTTTTATTGATAATTTTTTTTGTATTAGCAAATAGTGAGTTTAAAGGAATAATAAAAGATGAAAAAATTGCTAAGCTTAAATATTTTAAGAAATCTCTCCTCATTCTCCTTTTAAAATTTTATCTAATTCACCGTTTCTGTTCGCTTCCTGAAGTTTATCATTACCACCAATGTAATAATCGCCGATAAAAATTTGAGGAATAGTTCTTACACCATTTGTTCTTTGAAGCATTTCTTTAGCATTAGCTGGATCTGCCCAAATATCAATTTCCTCTATCTCAACATTTTTTGTTTTTAATAAAGCTTTTGCTGCTGCGCAAAATGAACAAGGATTGCCAGTATACATTGTGACTTTTTTCATAATTAATATATATCAGTTATTTTTATTTTTTCTCTAAGTTTTTTTCTACCTAACTGAAACTTTTTTCTATGCTTGATGCTAGTATTATGTACCCTTTTTCTCCATAGCCTAAAAGAACCCGGTTTTAAATTTTTTCGCATTATTTTAATGACTTGAGACTCATTCTTTCCAGTTTTTTCTTTTATCTCTTCAAAAGTAATCCTATCTGCCCAAGCAGCCCAAATAATCCAATTATCATCTTTTTCTTTAGGCTCAGGGTTTTTAACTCTTGTTTGAGGGATAAAACTTTTTTTCTTCATAAATTTATATATAGTGAATAATTAAATGTTTCCAACAGACTATATAATATTTTTACAAATCATTTTATTTTTATTTATTTCTCCAGGTCCGCCTAGAGTTGTTATAGTTTCACACACATTAAATTATGGATTAAATAGATCTGTTTGGACTGCATTAGGAGATATTTCTGCAAATACTATCCAAGCTATTTTAGTAGTTTTTTTAATTGGTTCTTTTTTAAGTGATAACCCTCAAGTTCTTTATTATTTAAAATGGGCAGGGATATTTTATATAGTTTATTTAGCCTATGATACTTTTACTTCAAAAATAAGAAGTTTTAATTCTAAAGATCAACATTTAAAATCACCACTATCGTTTTATAAAGATGGATTATTAGTTGCAGGTTTAAGTCCAAAAGCAATTTTATTCTTTGGAACAATTTTTCCAACATTTATTAACTTTGGTTCAAATATTATTTCACAGTTTTTAATATTATTAATTACATACGTAGTTTTAGATTTTTTAACGTTAATGATTTACGGATTAGCAGCTGAGAAAATTTCATTATGGCTAAGAAGTAAACCTAAGCTATTAAATACAATTTCTGCGTGTGTTCTTCTAATTTTAGCAGTTTACATTGCTGCGACACAGAATTTTAGCTCATTCTAACGGTTGTCAAAAACTTCTTTTCTTGTTTTAATTATTTAATTTTTAATTAATTAATTAATAACAAAGAGGGAAATAATGAATAAACTAGTAAAACTATTTATTACATCTATTTCAGCTATAACTTTAGCACTTGTTTCTTTCTCTTCTTCTTTTGCAAAAGTAGAAGGTGATTACATTGTGTTAGGTTCTGCAATATCTCTTACAGGTAAATACTCTTCAAATGGAGTTCATACTCAAAACGGTTACAACATGGCTGTTGAGAGAATAAACAAAATGGGTGGAGTTGAAGTACAAGGTAAGAAATATAAGTTTGAAATTATCTATTACGATGATGAGTCAAACCCAAAAAGAGCCGCTCAGTTAGCTGAAAGACTAATTAAACAAGATGGCGTTCATTACATGCTTGGACCATACAGTTCAGGTTTAACGAAAGCCATTGCACCAGTAACCGAGAAATATAAAATTCCAATGGTTGAAGCAAATGGTGCATCTAGATCTTTATTTACTAAAGGATACAAATATTTGTTCGCGGTGTTATCACCAGCTAACCAATACCTTGAAGTAGCTATTGATTTAGCGGTAGAAAAAAACGGTGGTAAAGGAGTAAGAATTGCTCAAGCGTTTGAACAAGACGCTTTCTCACAAGACGTGAGACTTGGTATTTTAGATGCAGCGAAAAGAACTGGATCTGAAATCATCATCGATGACAAACTACCAAAAGAGCTTAACGATATGGCAGCGACATTGGCAAAAGTAAAAGCTACTAAGCCAGATGTGCTTGTTGTATCAGGTCACACAAAAGGTGCGTTAACTGCAATCAGACAAATCTCTGAAATGAAAGTTGATGTTCCTATGCTAGCGATGACACACTGTGATGCCGCAAAACTTTCTAAACAACATGGAAAGAAATCTGAGTACGCATTATGCGCTTCTCAATGGCACAAAAATTTATCTTACAAAGATAAGTTTTTTGGCGGTGGAAAAAAATACGCTAGAGACTTCCAAAAAGAATTTGGATATGACCCGCCATATCAATCAGCAGAGTCTTCTGCAGCATTGTTAGTATTTAAAGATGCGTTCGAAAGAGCGAATTCTTTTGATAGAGATGCAGTAAGAGATGCGCTAGTTGATACAGAAATGCAAACTTTCTATGGAAACATTAAATTTGGTCCTGGTGGTCAAAACATTGCTAAGCCAATGATCTTGTTCCAAGTAAGATGTAAAGGCGATGATTGTGAGAATAGAGTAGTTGCTCCTACAAAATGGGCTTCTGATAAGTTCTATCATCCAATCCCGAAATGGTCTGAAAGAAGTTAATATCTTCTGAATAATTTGAAAAGCCCCTAGTTTTCTAGGGGCTTTTCTTTTATAAGTTTTGAAATTTTATGGACTTTCTTATTTTTAAAGCTCCAATGTTAATGGTCCAAGCGTCACTGGACGGAATTCTTTTAGGGATTTTATTCGCACTCATTGCGTATGGTATGGCTCTTCAATGGGGAGTAATGAACATTATTAATATTGCACAGGGAGATTTAGTAATTCTTGGAGGATATATTGCATACACTATGTATCTTGCTGGAATTCATCCGGCTTGGGGGGTAATTGTTTCTCCAATCATAATGTATTTTGTAGGAGTGCTTTTGTATAAATTAGTAATTAATAAAGTTGTGGATCGTGACTTATTTATTTCAATTTTAGCAACTTTTGGTATCGCAATTGTATTTCAACAGTTAATGAATTTTATTTTTGGTGCTGACGTAGTTGTGGCACAGTCAGAATATGGAACAACAATGTTATTTGACAATTCAGTTACTCTACCAAATTCAAAAATATTCTCTGCTTTTATTAGTGTTTTATATGCAGTGGCTCTCGTTGTTTACATGAAAAAATCTAGACTTGGACGAGCTATTAGAGCCACGGCTCAGAATGCAAGAGCAGCAAAAATTCTTGGTGTAGATACAGAAAAAGTTTATGCCGCAACGTTTGGTATTAATGCAGCGTTATGTGGTATTGCAGGAGCTCTAATATCAATAACACTTACACTTCACCCTTACGTAGGACTTCCTTATACAGTCAGATCTTTCATGATAGTTATTGTAGCAGGTCTTGGAAATTTACCAGCAGTAGCAGTTTCAGGAATGGGATTAGGATTATTTGAAGAATTTGCAGATTATATTTTAGGAACAGAATTTAGAATTGGCGCAGTGTTTATGCTTCTAGTTTTCATATTAGTTTATAGAAGATTTAAACTTTCAAAAAAAAGAGAATATTTAAAATAAATGAATAAAGTTAAACAAAAAGATTTAATATTATATTCTGGTTTAATTATCTTAGGTTTAGCCGCGCCTTATTTATTCTCAGCTTTTAAAGTTCAGCTTACTTATCTTTGCGTATTAATCGTTCTGGCCATGACTTGGAACTTACAAGGTGGAGAAATGGGCTACAATACTTTTGGAAATATTCTTTTCTACGGTTTAGGAATGTATCTAACCGCCTCTGTTCAAGTGGGAATGTTTTTTCCATTAGCAGAATGGACAGAGAGTGGTGGTGAAAAAACATTTGTACACACCACCGCGCAATATTTCCAAGGAATAGGTGTCGGTTTATTAGTTTCAGCTATTATACCTGCCATTGTAGCAGGAGCTATAGGGTATGCTATTTTAGGATTGAGAGGCCATTACTTCGCGATTTGTACTTTAGGCTTAGGTATCGCTGCGGGAGAAATTGCTGGAGGGATAGAAATTATTGGAGCCGGTCAAGGATTTACTACACCACCTTTTCCTGCAGAAATAGTTGACACTGAAGCTAGAGGAAAGTTTTTTTATTTTTTAAGTTTTGCATTATTAATCGGTACATTTATTTTTGTTAAATATATTTATGGTTCTAGATTTAAATTAATTTTAAATGCCATAAGAGATAATGAAGATAAAGCTGAGGCAATGGGTATCCAAACGATGAAGTACAAAATTACGGGTTGGATGTGTTCTGCATTTTTCTGCGGTCTAGCAGGTGGAATCATGGGTGGACTAATTGGATACATAGACTCTACTGATGTTGCGTTTGATGGAAGAGAGATGGGAGTATTCATGGTGCTGATGGCAATACTTGGTGGTAAAGGAACTTTATGGGGACCAGTTATTGGCGCTACTTTATTCCATTTTTTTAAAGAAGGTCTATGGACACTAATTTTAGGTTGGCAATACGTTGCCCTAGGAGTTTTAATTGTCGTGATTGTAATTTATTTCCCTGAGGGATTAATGGGTTGGTTAAGAGAAAAATACCCTGAAAGGTTTGGTGAAGTCATTGATGAAAAAGATCGAAAGGCTCAGGTGGAATTAAAATGAGTATTTTACAAGTTAAAAATGTAAGTAAATCTTTTGGAGGTGTTCAGGCGAATGTAGATATCTCTGTTTCTGTAGAACAAGGATCTATAGTAGGTTTAATTGGACCAAATGGTTCTGGCAAAACAACTTTATTTAATTCGATTGTAGGAACACATCCTATTGATCAAGGTTCAATTATTTTTGATAATACAGAAGTTTCAGAAATGCCTGTCCCTGCAGTTGCCAAATTAGGTTTGTTAAGAACGTTTCAACAAACAAAAATTTATACAAAATTAAACTGTGTTGAAAACATGTTAATTAGTCATAAGGCAAGCGATTCTGGATTTATTTTTGCGAAAATACCTAAAGACCTTACTGAGAAAGCAGAAAACATTTTAAACTTTGTGGGTCTTTACCAAAAAAGAAATTTAAGAGCAGGGGATCTTTCATTTGGGCAACAAAAATTATTAGAATTAGCAATGGCTCTTATGAATGAACCAAAAATGCTTTTGTTAGATGAACCTACAGCTGGAATTAATCCAACTTTAATTAATGGAATTATAGATAGGTTGATTAAAATTAACAAAGATTATGGAATAACTTTATTGGTTATTGAGCATAATATGAAGGTAATAATGAGTTTAGCGCAAAGAATTTTCTGTTTAGCGCACGGTAAAATGTTGGCAGAAGGTTCACCTGATCAAATTAAAAATGATAAGCGAGTGGTTGATGCTTATTTAGGAGCACAATAATGGCAAATCAATACGATGTATTAGGTAAAGCACCTGGTTTAGAAGAGCTAAACAAGCTATCTCCTAGCGATGTTCATCTAACTATTAGAGGTTTAAACGCTGGCTATGGAAAAATGGAAATTCTTCATAACTTCGATTTAACTATCAGTAAAGGCCAGTCATTATGTTTAATCGGACCTAACGGAGCTGGTAAGTCTACTATACTTCATTCTATATATGGTTTCACAAATATTTTTGACGGAAAAATCGAATTAGACGGAAATGAAATTACCAAATTAACTCCAGCTGAAAAATTAAGCAAAGTTGGTGTTGCTTATATCTTGCAAGATAACTCAGTGTTTCCCGATATGACGGTCGAAGAAAATCTTTTAATGGGAGGATATATTAAAGATAAGCAAGACGAGGCCTACGAAGAAGCAGAAAGAATATTCCAAAAATACGATAGATTAAGAAATAGAAGAAACCAGCCAGCAAAAGTTTTATCAGGTGGTGAGAGAAGGTTGTTAGAAATTTCAAGAGCGCTAGTAATGAAACCTTCAGTTCTACTAGTTGATGAACCATCAATTGGTTTGGAACCAAAATACATTGGTATGGTGTTTGAAATTTTAGAAGATCTTCAAAAAGCAGAGAAGAAGACAATCATTCTAGTAGAGCAAAATGCTAAAAAAGGTTTAGAGTTTGCAGATATTGGATATGTTTTAGTATCAGGTCAAACTGCAATTGCAGGAAAAGGTAATGATTTACTTAAAAATCCAGACGTAGGAAGATTATTCCTAGGTGGATGATTAACTTAAAAATATTTCTTACAGGTTTACAATCTCTAAAAGGTTCTCGAAGTCCAGCTATTCCATTAGCTGCTTGTTTCATTGCTCTTGGAGCTTTATTAAAAGATGCAGGATTTAATATTCAACAAAGTGCTGCATCAAGTTTATTTACTTATGCTCTACCTGGTCAATTAGTTATGGCTGAGTCACTTTTAGTTGGAGCCTCAATTATAAATATTTTTATAGCTGTATGGTTAGTTAATTTTAGACTTTACCCCATGACAGTTTCCTTATTTCCGTTATTAGATCATAAGTCACAACCTAAATGGAAATATTATTTATCCTGTCATTTTCTAGCAGTAACATCCTGGTTAATTGCTAAAGATGGTTATAAAAAAATAGATAAAAAACATCGAATAGATTTTTGGATTGGCATAGGAATTGGCACCTGGTCTACAGCAATTTTGATGACTGTGATCGGTTATTTATCTGCGGACTATCTCAATAAAGATATGTTAATTGGGCTTGCAATAGTTAACCCAGTTTATTTTTTTTGTATGATGATAGGTGCAATGAAAAATTTAAGTATTTCTATTGCTGTAATTGGAGGAACTGTACTAGGTCCAGCGATTTACTTATTTTCCACAGAATGGGCATTATTATTCGCAGGTCTTATTGCAGGAACTATCGCTTTTTTATTTGAGGGAAAAAATGGCAAGTAGTCAAATAATAATTCTTGCAATTTTAGTTACATCTGTTGCTACTTTTATCTCTCGTTTTATGGGCGCACTAACTTCTGAGAAAGTAAGCGTCAACTCTAAAATTTTTCAATGGTTTAATTGTGTGGCTTACTCAACTTTAGCAGCTTTATTAGGAAGAATGATTGTGTTTCCAGCTGGAGTGCTTGCAGACTCTGATTTAATTATTCGATTGATAGTTTTAGTTTTCTGTATCGCTCTATTTATCATGACTAAGAAAAATTTAGTAATTCCAACAATTATCTCCGCAGTTCTTTTAGGAGTTTTGACTAACTTTTAAATTATGTTAAAATTTGAAAATGGAACCAATTTTATTAGTATTCATTATGTTGTGGATAGCTGGGACGATAGAATAATTTATTTATGAGTTTTGCAATATCTGATCATCAAAATTCAAAAAGAGTACGTTTAATAAAATTAAAAGAGAGTGATTTAGACAGGCTAGTGTTTCCTTTTAAAAAGCATACTACTTTATCATTAGAGTACAAACCCTTTTCAAGATTTAGCTTAGCCAAAAGTTTAGACGAAGTTTTTGAAAACAAATTAAGCAAAACTTTAAATGAGATATTAAATGATCGTAAAACAGGGACTGCAATTATAGAACCTGAAATTAATAATAAAAAATTTGATAAAGACTTCCTTGTGAAACTATCAACTGGTCTTGCTTATTTAATTGGAAATCCAAACTTTGACTCTATGACAGGTAAATACTACGCACGATTTCATGTAAAGCATCAAGATAGCAGCGACTCTTACCTAAGGAAAGCATATACGAATTTAGATCTCCATACTGATGGAACTTACGTCAAAGAGAAAACTGATTGGATAATAATGACTAAAATGGAAGAAAATAATGTTACTGGAGGAGAAAGTGTTATTCTTCATTTAGATGATTGGGAACATTTAAATGACCTAAGTAATGACCCTATTGGCCAACAAAATTTTACATGGGGTTCACCAAAAAGTAAGAATGTCGAATATAAAGTTGAACATCCGGTATTTTCAAAAGATAAGAATGGTAAGCCAATTATTTCTTATATTGATCAGTTCCCAGAGCCAAAAAATATGCAACAAGGTCTTTTCCTTCAAAAACTTTCTGATGCACTTGAGGAGAGTAAAAATAAAATAAGTTTTCCATTACCAGTAGGATCAACAATTTTTTCTAATAATTATTTCTGGTTACATGGCAGAAAAGCATTTAAAGAACATTCTGGCTTATCTAGAGAATTATTGAGAATTAGAGGAACTTTTTTTCACTAATTGTAATCATTCTAAAAATATATGCTGTTGACTCTCAATAGTATTTTTATTTTAATAACGTAATTTAATTAATTAATTAACAGAGGGAAATAATATGTTTAATAATTTGAAAAAATTAATTAGCTTAGTTTTCGCAACTGTTCTTTTAACTTCAATCTCATCTACTAGTTTTGCAATCGATAAATTACACTTCGTTATCGGTGGTGGTGCTGGTGGTGGTTGGGATGGAACTGCTAGAGGAACTGGTGAAGCTTTAACTAAAGCTGGTTTTCTAAAAAGTGCTTCATATGAAAATATGTCAGGTGGTGGTGGAGGAAAAGCTCTATCTTACATAATTAATTCGAAGCCTGAAGGAACTGTATTAGTTCAATCAACACCTTTAGTATTAAGATCAATCACTAGACATAAAGGTTATGTAAAAGGATCTGGCGTATTATCTTATAAAGATGTTAAACCAATCGCTGGTGTAATCGGTGACTACGGCGCAATTGCAGTTGCTAAAAACTCACCATACAAAAACTTTAAAGATGTAGTGGATGCCTACAAAAAAAATCCTAAGTCAGTTAAAATGGCTGGTGGTTCTGTAAGAGGAAGCATGGACCATTTAATTGGCGCACTTGCATTTCAAGAGGCTGGTGCAAATCCTAACGACGTAGTTTACGTACCTTACGATGCTGGTGGTAAAGCTTTAGCTGGACTTCTATCAGGAGAAACTCAAATTCTTTCAACTGGTTTGGGAGAAGTAATGGGTGCTAGAGACCAAGTAAGAATTATCGGTATTACAGCTCCTAAAAGAGTAGGTGATGCACCAGAAGTTCCAACTCTAAAAGAACAAGGATACGATGTTCAGTTTGTTAACTGGAGAGGTTTCTTTGCTCCTAAGAGTATGCCAAGTTCAGATGTTAAGAAGATCGAAAAAATGTTAGGCGATGTTCAAAAAACTCCTGAATGGGAAACCGTAAGAAAAAGAAACGCTTGGGTAAATATTTACAACCCAGGACGTAAGTTTGACAGTTTCTTAAAAGGTCAAACAAAAGAAATGACAAAGTTAATGAAAAAACTAGGCGTCATCTAGTCAATTAACTTATTGGAAGAGCAGTGAAAATTAATTCAGTTAAAATTATTTCGCTGCTCTTCTTTGTTTTATCAGCATTTTATTTATACACCGCTCATCAAATACAAGTTTTTGCTTTCGATGAAAATGCGCCTTTTAACGCTAAGACTTTTCCGATTTATTTAGGTTATGCAGGAATGTTCTTTTCAGGTCTTAAAATTGTTTTACCAGATCAAAAACCAATAGAAGTTGATCCAACATATTTAGAATTTAAAAAGACGATTTTATTAGTACTCACAATGATTGTTTATGGAGCAACAATACTTAAAGTAGGTTTTTTTTTATCAACCTCACTTTTTTTAGTTTTCTCTTATTATTTCCTAGGAGAAAGAAGATGGAAATATATTATAATTTTTTCTTTTCCTTTTGTTGCAATATTTATGTATCTCTTACACGGAGTGTTAGCCGTTTATCTTAGAGATCCATTATTAAAATACATAGGAATAATGGGATGATTGAGGGAATATTAATCGGATTAAAAACCGCTTTATCTTTTCAAAACTTAATGATGGTAATGATCGGATGCTTTGCAGGAACTATTATCGGAATGCTTCCAGGTTTAGGTCCAATGACTGCAATTGCTTTAATGATCCCTATAACTTACGGCTTTGATCCTGCAACAGGTTTAATTTTGATGGCCGGGGTTTATTACGGGGCTGTATTCGGAGGTTCAACTTCTTCTATTTTAATAAATGCTCCAGGTGTTCCCGGAACTGTTGCAACCTCATTTGATGGTTACCCGATGGCTCAACAAGGTAAAGCAGGCAAAGCTTTAGCTATTGCAGCTTACAGTTCTTTTGCAGGCGGAACAATTTCAGCTATTTTTTTATTGATCGCTGCACCAAGTCTATCAAAAGTGAGTTTGTCTTTTAGATCACCAGATTATTTTGGTTTAATGATTTTAGGGTTGACAGCTGTGGCTGCTTTTTCATCTAAAGGTAATTTTTTAAAAGCTATGATGATGTGTGTATTAGGCCTGATGTTAGCATCCGTCGGGCAAGATACCCTTTCTGATATTCCAAGATTTACTTTCGATAATATGAATTTATCTGATGGAATTAGTTTCGTTTTGGTAGTGATGGCTACATTTGCAATGAGCGAAGCTTTAACTATTATTATTAAAGGTAATGATCCCTCGAAGGCTGCTAAACAAATTTCATTAACAGATCTAGGATCTATCAAAGTTAACAAAGAAGAAACAAAACAAATGGCTGCGACTATCCCTCGATCCTCAATTTTAGGATTTATAATAGGAGTTCTACCAGGAGCAGGTGCAACAATTGCATCTTTTTTAGCTTATGGAATGGAAAGAAATTTTGTTAAAAACGAGGAGAAAGAAAAATTTGGTAAAGGCAGTGTTCAGGGTTTGTCAGCGCCAGAGACGGCAAATAACGCGGCTTGTTCAGGATCTTTTGTGCCTTTGCTTACATTAGGCATTCCAGGAAGCGGAACTACGGCAGTAATGCTTGGTGCATTACTAGGTTTTGGTATTCAGCCAGGACCAAGGCTATATGAAACTAACCCAGATATATTTTGGTCCGTAATTATGTCTATGTATATTGGAATGGTTGTCCTTTTAATTCTAAACCTTCCTTTAATTCCATATATTGCTAGAATATTAGCTGTTCCAAAAACATTTTTAATACCAATGATTTTGTTCTTTTCAGTTACTGGAATTTATTTAATGTCTTTTAATAATTTTGATATTTTTTTAATGATAGGTATTGCAGTAATTGCAACTATCTTAAGACTTTATGACTTTCCGATGCCACCGTTAATTTTAGCATTTGTT
>CACFJO010000006.1 GCA_902566675.1 uncultured Pelagibacteraceae bacterium | reverse complement strand
ACGCATTTTAATTTCTGTATTTAATTTATAAAATTTTTTTTTATCTATTAAAATTTCATCATTTGATTTTTTTGCAATATCTCGAAATAACCCTCTGTAAAAATCCTCTAATGTAGCTTTACTTGAAGCTAAGTTGTTGATTGATCTAATGATTTGTTCATAACTTATGCCGCTTTTGGCTAAATGAGTTTTTAAGCTTCTAATTTTGGTTCTCAAATATTTAGGATTTCTATTTGAGGGGTCTTTAAAATACTTACCAAATGTTTTTTTAGATATTTTTGTTAAAAATTTTTTTTGAATACCCAGCAATGGTCTTAGTAATTTGATTTTACTATTAAGATTTATTGAAGAATTCATTGATGATAAACCTGTTAAACCACTTCCCCTTGAAAGTCTGATAAAAAATGTTTCTACCTGATCCTCTAAATTATGAGCAGTTAAAATCGATTTTACATTTTTCTTTTTACAAAATTTTAAAAGAAGATCGTATCTTATTTTCCTTGCTTGACCCTGAATATTTTTATTTATTTTTTTTTTATTGTTAAGAACACTTAAAAAAATTTTGTGTTTTTTAAGGAGTTTTTTTACTTTTTGAGCCTCTAAAGAAGAATTTTTTCTAATATTATGATTAATTAAAACGTAGTAAAACTTCGATTCTTTTTCATGACTATAAGCTTTTGCTAATGCAGCCAAGGCAAGACTGTCTGGTCCACCGGATATAGCAACGCAAAAAGACTTTCTTTTTGAAAAGATTATTTTTTTTTTAAACTCGCTATAAACTTTATTAAAATCTTTAAAATTCTTTAAACTTTTTTTAAGATTTACATTTGAATTTTTTTTGCTCATATTGAGCTTTTTGTAACACAGACTTGCTCGCTTTTGGGTATTCTTTTTTGAGACCTAGAATCATTTTACAACCCTGATCTTTCTCTCCAAGCTGAACCATTGTTATGCCAAGTTTTAAAAGATTATCCGGGGCTTTTTTACTTTTTGGATAGTTTTGATAGCCATCTAAATATGCAGTTGCCGCGTCAGAGTATAGTTGTCTAATTCTGAAAGTTTCTCCATACCAATATTGTGCACTACCAGCAAGATCATGATCTTTATTTTTTTCTATAAATTCTCTGAGTGCAAACTCAGCAGTTTCATAATCGCCAATTTTCATAAAACTAACTGCAAACTCATATTGTTTGTCAGGTGTTTTATCTGGTAACAAAGAAGTTTTTTGTTGCGGTTGCTCAGTAATTACAGTTTGAGCACTCTCAACCGAATTAATTGATTGTTGTGTTGGTAAATTTTTTGTTTGATAGCCAGCTGCCGCACCAAAATCTTGCGGCTTACTTGTTCCAGGTAAATTAGCTTGATTGTTTTTAGGTAACTCTGTCGAAATGCCTTCGAGATCCGAGAATCTTAGTTGTGTATCAGATTGAATTTTTGTTACCCTTGTAGATAACTTATCTAACTTAAAATTTACCTCTTCAAACTTATTCGTTAATTCTCTAAATTGATTTTCTATCTCATTAAGTTTTAATAAATGTTTAGTTAAAATATCTTCGTTCAAGCCATCAGATTTAATCTGCGATAAATTTGAACTGCTCAGTGCATCTGATTTTTGATAAACTGCTTTTTCTAAAGTTTTTAGGTCTTTTGTTATAACTTGTATTTGGTCTGAAATTGCTTTTAAGTAAATTTCCTCTTCCTCTGCATTTAAAATTGTAAAAATAAATAGAGGAAAAAAAATAGCTAGTAATTTAAGCTTTTTGTTTTCAAACATGATTCACTTTTATTTTGATAAAATGGCAAAAAAAAGACCCTTTAATATAAGTACTAAAGGGTCTTAATTTAGTTAGAAAATTAATTTACTTTTACGGTTACAGATCTTCTATTTTGAGACCATGCTACAGATGAAGATTTAGGATTTACAGGCTTTTCTTTTCCGTAACTTATTACAGATATTCTTTTTCCTGAAATGCCATAAGTCATAAGATAATCTCTAGCGGCATTTGCTCTTCTTTCGCCAAGCGCTAAGTTATACTCTCTAGTACCTCTTTCGTCAGCGTGACCTTCAATTGTAATATTAAGATTTTTATTTTTACGTAAGTAACTAGCTTGTTTACGTAAAGTCTCTCTAGATTTAGTTGTCAAAGAAGATTTATTTGTAGCAAAAAATACTCTATCAGGAACACCTGAAGCTAAATATTCTACAGTTTCTTTGCCAGTATAAACGTCTCCGTCTAGCTCTCCAGATTTCTTAGCAGTTGAACATGCGCTAAGTAAAAGTGTAGTGAAAGCTACTAATAATATGTTTTTTAAATTCGTATTTAATGTCATTTTTTCCCCTAGGTTCATTGTGGTTATTTCAAATTATTTCAAAATATTCAAGTACATTTTGCATAAAATTTAAGCTTACTTTGACAATAATGAGGACCAAGATGGGTCTGAAGCATCAGTTTTAGTGGAAAGTCTTCTCTCATTATAACCTGTAATATCAATTGACCACAATTTTGCAGTGAATCCCTCTCCCTTTTCTCCTGCTTTTGTCTCACGATAAAATACAAGAACTCTTCCATTAGGAGACCAAGATGGTGCCTCCTGGTAATAATTTTCTGTAAGAAGTCTTTCGCCCGTCCCATCAATTCTCATCACGCCAATATAAAACCTTCCCTTATGCATTTTTGTAAATGCTATCAAATCACCTCTTGGTGACCAGACAGGCGTACCATAAATTCCTTTTCCAAAAGTTATTCTTTTCACATTACTTCCATCACTCCTCATAACATATATTTGCTGTAATCCGCTTCTGTCAGAATTGAAAGCTATAAATTTTCCATCTGGTGAAAAAGATGGGGAGGTATCAATTGAAGAGTGCTCTGTTATTCTTTCTACAACTCTAGACTCAAGATCCATTGTATAAATATCTGAATTTCCATCTTTCGCAAAACTCATTATAATTTTTTTTCCATCTGGTGAAAACCTTGGAGCAAAAGTCATTCCTGGAAAATTTCCTACCACTTCTTGCGTCCCAGTCTCAATATCCAACAAATAAACTCTTGGCATGTTTCTAAAGTAAGACATATAAGTTACCATTTGGTTTGTGGGATTAAACCTTGGTGTTAAGACTAACTCGTTACCTAAAGTAAGATACTTGGTATTAAAACCATCTTGATCCATAATCGCAAGTTTTTTAACCCTTTGATTTTTCGGTCCACTTTCTGCAACATAAATTATCCTAGTGTCAAAATATCCTTCTTCACCAGTGAGCCTCTCGTAAATTTTATCTGAAATTATATGTGCGACTCTTCTCCAGTTAGATGGAGTTGTTGTGAAAGCTAAAGCAGTCATTTCTTGTGCAGCTGCCAAATCCCAAAGCCTAAATTCAACCTTTAATTTTTCATCTTTGATTAAAAGTTTGCCTGTCACTAATGCTTGAGCCTTAATTAAACGCCAATCCTCAAATCTTGGTTTTAAATGAGCGATGTCAGGTTTTTGAACAAAAGCGTCTTTTTTTAAAGGATTAAATAAACCTGTATTCCTAAAATTTTTTTCAATTATTAAAGAAATCTCTTCACCTAAGTTTTTTATTTTTAAATTTTTGAATTCTTCTGATTTAATATCTACATGTAATGGTGATACAGCTATAGGAAGCGGATCTAAATTTCCTCTAGTTATATCAACTTCAATTAATGCGAATAAATTATTTAAAAATAATATATTGAAAATAATTGCCAAAAAAAATTTTTTCATATTAGCCTTTCAACATTTCTGTTGGATTAAAATTTAATTGGATATCTTTCCATTTATCATACCCGGTTGGAGGTACTTTTAAAGGTTGACATAATCTGACTGCTCGTAAAGCGCTTTCAGCTAAAACTTTATAAAACTTTTGCCCTGGTCTGTTCATACGTTCGTGATCTATTATTTCAGATTTCATTATTGTACCATCTTTTTTCAATTGGAGTTTTATTCTTACTAGTAAATTTTGATCATATGGTAAGCCCAAAGGTACGCTCCAACAACCAAATATTTGGGCTCTTAAAGCATCCTCTTCTGACAGAGTAAGTCCTGAAGCAAATGAATTTTTTTGAGAACTTTGAGTAATTTTTTCATTTTTTTTTTGTTCAACAGCTTCAACTTCTTTAGCTTTATCAATTAATGCAGCTATTTGGTTTGTGTCAATTATTTCTTTCTTCTCAAATTCTGAGGATTGTCTTATTTGTGGCTTCACTTCTTCTGGATTCTGTTTTTTTTTTACGATCTTTTTTTCCTCTTTTTTTTCATTTGGCATTGGAATTCTGTCAGGTTTTTCTTTTTCTTTTGCTGCAGGAGGAGCTTGTTCAGAAACAACTCTTTTTTCCTCTTTTTTCTTTGTCTCTTCAATAATTTTTCTTGCTTTTGGTGCGTATGGAATATTAGTTTTATCGGAAATTTGAATTAACTCTACTGATACTATAGGTGGAAGATCGATTGGTTCTCTAAGCATAAAAGGCAGACTCAAAACAGTTAGTAGGATCATTAGGGAATGAAAGGTAATTGAGTAAAATAAACTTTTTATCATAATTCATCCTAATTTTTATAAGGCTCTGAGATTAGTGCAACTTTTGAAAACCCTGCACCTGATAATGTTCCCATTACCTCTAATACCCTTCCATAATTAATATTTTTATCACCTCTTACATAAATTCTTGTATCAGTTCTATTTTTTGCGATAGCTAGTAACTTTGGCACCATTTTTTGATAGGTTACTTGATGCTCTTGGATATAAATTTCTCCTTTTGAATTAATGCTAATAGTAAGAGGTTCTTGATCATCTGGAAGAGAGTCCGCAGAAGACTCTGGTAAATCTACTTGAACTCCAACTGTCAATAATGGAGCGGTAACCATAAAAATTATGAGTAGAACTAACATTACATCAACGAATGGAGTGACGTTGATTTCACTCATTGGTTCATTTTTTGAGCGATTAAATTTAAATGCCATTTCTATATAATTGAAAGAAATCTTTTAGAAAAATTGTCTATCCTGGAAAAATATCTTCTAGAGTCACTATTAAATTTGTTATAAGCTACAACAGCTGGTATTGCTGCGAGTAACCCTAAAGCAGTAGCAAATAAAGCTTCGGCTATACCCGGCGCTACTATTGCTAAACTTGTATTTCTCGAAATTGCGATGGATTGGAAAGAATTCATTATTCCCCAAACGGTACCAAATAATCCAATAAAAGGAGCTGTAGAACCAATAGTTGCAAGAAAAGTAAAATTTTTTTCAACTTTTTTGACCTCATTATCAGTAGCAATTTCCAAAATTCTCTCAACTCTTGCAGATTGAACTGCAGAGGATTGTCTTTTAGTTTTAATTAATTCAGACATTGCAGCTTTAAAGATTAATGTTGCGGGATCCTTGGAGTTAACTGGCAGATTGTTGCTAAAGCTTTCAGCTGACTTTGCTTTCCAAAATTTTTTTTCAAAGTCTTCAGTTGATTTATTTATAGATTTAAAAAGTTTAAATTTGTCAAAAATTAGTGCCCAAGAAAAAATTGAACTGGCTATTAGCAGAATTATCACGAATTTTACAACAAAGTCTGCTCTCATGAACAAACTCCACAAAGAAAAATCTGAAGCCCCTCCTAAACCAACTACTTGTGCTGCTATATCTTGTTCCATTGATGTTGATTACTTTTAGAATGTGTCATGAATTTGGCGTTTTTTTAAGAAAAAGACACTAATTTTATTCCTTTAATCTAGTCTCTGAGTAAAATCTTGCTATTAAAATAGCATCAGACTTGTTTACATCTTTCTTTCTGGCCAGTTGATTTGATATAGATGGATACATTTCTATTGCTTTCGTTCTGCTTGCGTCTTTTGAAGAATTAATTAGTTCAAAATGTTTCTTCCATTTTGAGGGTCTTACCAAAAAAATAGGTAATTCTAATGCAGCACAAACTCCTTTAATAGCGCCAAAAGTTTGGCCAAAATTAAACATACTAGTTACACCTTGGCCAGGCATAGCATTTACTTGCTCTACAACGACAACTACCTCTTCATCTTTTTTATCGTTAGTAAAATCTTTTAGAATTTTAACTAATTGTGCGCTATTTATTTGTTTTTTATTTTTTTTTCCCTCAGACATCACAGGCACATCAAAAAGTCCTAAAATTTTTTTATCCCTTAATATAGCTATCGCGCCACTTAATCCTGGGTCAATTCCAATTATTATCATTTTATCAATTATCTAATTTAGCATTAGTAAACACACTTTGAACATCATCTAATTCCTCCAGCGCATTTAATACTTCTATCATTTTCTTATTTTGCTCTTTGTTTAGATTTATAGTATTTAAAGCACGCCACTCCACAGCTGAGTATGCAAAATTATCAATTTTTTTTTCTAAAACAGTTTTTACTTTATAAAAATCCTCTTTTATCGTTACTATTTCATGAAAGTTATCTATTTGATAACAATCTTTGGCTCCTGATCTAATTGTCATTTCAAAAGCTTCTTCCTCGCTAATTTTATTCTTTTCAATATGAATTATTCCATAATTATTGAATAAATGTTTTGTAGAACCAGTCTCACCTAATCTTCCACCATTTTTTTGCAAAACTGTCCGTATACTTGATGCTGATCTGTTTTTATTATCTGTCAAAGTCTCAATAATCAAAGCTGTATTGTAAGGTCCAAAACCCTCGTATCTCAAGTTTTCATAATTTTTGTCCCCAGTTATTTGTGATTTACTGATAGCTCGAGAAATATTTTCTTTAGGCATGTTCGATTGTTTAGCGGCTTGGATAGCAGTTCTAAGCCTTGGATTCATATCAGGATCCTTATCTCCTAATTTTGCAGCAACCGTAATTTCTCTCGACAGCTTCGAAAAAATTTTTGATCTCTCTTTATCTGCTCTACCTTTTTTATGTTTAATTCCTGCCCAATGAGAATGTCCAGCCATAACTATATTTTTAGTGATCCACCTATTATTACTCTTGATACATTTTTTGCTAAACCTGTTTGCTCGTTTGCTTCGACTATAACTCCAGATAATGTACCTTCTCCCTCAGAGGGATAATGTTTAACTGCATTTTTATCTTTAAAAAATCGTTTAAGTGAATTCTCTTTATTCATTCCAATAACAGAATTATAATCTCCACACATTCCAATATCAGTTTGGTAAGCTGTGCCCCTTTCTAAGACTCGTGTATCTGCAGTTGGGACGTGAGTATGTGTGCCTACTACGCATGTTGAGATGCCATCAAAAAAATGTCCAATGGCCATTTTTTCACTAGTAATTTCTCCATGAAAATCAACTACAGAGAAATCTACGTTATCTCCTAAAACAATTTTTTTGCTTAATTCTTGTGCTACTTTAAAAACATCATCAGTTTTTCTCATGTAAACATTTCCCATCAAATTTATTACTCCAATTTTAAATCTATTATTTTTAGAATTAAATATCCCAAAACCTTTTCCAGGTGATCCCTCAGCTAAATTAGCTGGTCTTAGAAGTCTATTTTCTTTTTCAATAAAATTTAAAGTTTCATCTTTATCCCAAATATGATTACCAGAAGTAATGACGTCTATTCCTTGAGAAAAAAATTCTTCTGCAATATTTTTAGTTATACCTTTACCATCATCTGCAGCATTTTCCCCATTTACAATCGAAAAATCAATTTTGTTACTTGAAATTATTTTAGTAAGATTTTTTTTAAGAGCTTTTCTGCCAGATGAGCCCATTACATCCCCTAGAATAAGAATCTTCACTTTATAATACCTTTTTCTGTAATTATATAATCTAATTTATAGTCATTAATATCAATTGGAAGTTTATGATATTTTTGAAAAGAAAATGCAACACCGATGGTAACAATATTTTTGTTTATTTGAATATGTTTCCTTAAATATTTATCGTAAAAACCTTTACCATAACCTATTCTATTTTTATATTTATCAAAAGCCAATAAAGGGACAAGAATAAAATCAGGGACTATTTTGTTGGTCTTTATTGGTTCTGGTATTCCAAATTTATTCAGAAATAAAATATCGTTCTTTTCCCATTTAAAAAAATTCATCAATTTATTTTTTTCAATTACTGGTAATAAAAAATTGAACTTTTTTGAATATTCAAGATTAACAAGTTTTAAAACATTCACTTCGTTTGAACTTGGATAATAAAGCGATAAATATATTTTTTTTGAAGTTCTTTTATTTCGATTTTTAATTAGTTTAATTAATGGGTTGAAAAACTTCTCATTAATTTCAAAGTAGTTTTTTTTTCTTAAACTAAAAAATTTTTTTCTAATGGATGCCTTTCTATCCATTTATTGTATTTTTGATAAAGACTCAGTATTTGAGATTATTTTTTCAAGTGATTGCGTTGTTTTATCTAACATCGTTTCGTAAAGGGTATTATTTTCTTCAATTGTTTTCTTAAATTTTTCAAGATCCTCGTTGAGTTTTTTTATTTCTTCATCTTTATCTCTTTTGTAGTCTATCGCTAAAGACCTGATTTCCTTAAATTTATTTGATATTTCATCAAGTTTATTTTTTTGTAATGTCACTTTTTGTTTTAAATCAAAATACTCATCGATTAATTGAATAGTAGTGATTAAAAGAAGCTTGTTTTCTCCTATATTGCCAAGCTTATCTCTTAATTCAGAATATTTTTTATCTAAGAATTCAGTTAGTTTTTTTAAAGACTGTTCCTGTCCATCATCGCATGAAAGTAGATAATCCTTATTATTAAATTTAACATTTACATTTGCCATTTTTCAATCTCCGACACTAAATTTTCTGTCTCCTTACTAAGATCTTCTATTTCTTGATTAAAACTATCCTCTAACTCAAGTTTTTTTTTTACCTCTAATTGTAAGGACTTTATTTTTTCTTTTAAGTATTTGTGTTCTCTTAATAATTCCTGATTTTTATTTTCAATTTCATTTTTTTGAAGTAAAATTCGATTTTTCTCGGTTCTGATTTTTTCTATTTCGTAAGTTGGTTGTGAATAAGTTAAAGTAAGCGAGTTAAGTTTGTTAATTAACAAATTTAAATTTTTTTCTTTTTTTTCAATTATGCTCATAAAATATTATATCATAATATTGATATAGTTAGTTTAAGTCTATATAGGTAATTACAAGTGAGCGTAAATTTTAATCAATTATCAAATGCAGTAAGATTTTTATCAATCGATGCTGTGCAAAAAGCTAATTCTGGCCACCCTGGTATGCCAATGGGTATGGCAGATGTAGCTACGGTTTTATTTAAATACCACCTGAGGTTTAATCCAAAAAATCCTAACTGGATAAATAGAGATAGATTTGTTTTATCTGCAGGACACGGTTCGATGTTACTTTATTCTTTACTTTATCTAACAGGATATAAAAGTGTTTCTATTGAGGATATAAAAAATTTTAGAAAATTAAATTCTATTTGTGCGGGCCACCCTGAGTATAAACAAGGGAGTGGGATCGAGACAACCACTGGTCCATTAGGTCAAGGTTTAGGTAATGCTGTTGGTATGGCAATAGCAGAGGAAATTTATCGAAAAAAATTTGGCTCAACAGTAATTAATAATAAAACCTATGTAATTGTGAGTGACGGAGATCTCATGGAGGGCATCAGTCATGAAGCTATGAGCTTAGCAGGACATCTCAAATTAAAAAATCTAATAGTTTTTTTTGACAATAATAAAATATCAATAGATGGTGCAACTTCTTTAAGTGTATCAGACAATTATAAAAAAAGATTTGAGTCATATGGTTGGAATTTTTTAGATATAAACGGACACAATGAAGGACAGATATCCAAAGCAATTTCTAAAGCTACTAAATCAAATAAACCTTCTATTATATCATGTAGAACCGTAATAGGTTTTGGGTCTCCTAACAAGTCAGGAAAGGCCTCTTCACATGGTTCTCCTCTTGGTGACGAAGAAATTAAATTAGTAAGAAAAAAACTTAAATGGAAATATAAACCATTCGAAATTCCTGAAGAGGTCTTAAAAGAATGGTTAGAAATCGGAAATAAGGGCGAAATTCTAGAAAACAAATGGCAAGAAAGTTTAAATAAAAAAAATTCAAAAATTAAAAATTATTTAGAGAAAAACTATATAGATTCTGACTTGGGAAACTTAGAAAGCTTAATTGAAAAGGAAAAAACAAAGTATTTTGACTTAAAGCCAAGCTTGGCTACTCGGCAATGCTCAATGGCATCAATTGAGAGTATTTCAGAAATAATTCCGCAACTTATTGGTGGATCAGCGGATTTAAGCGGTTCTAATAATACTAAAACTAAAAATTCTATAATTATAAATTCTAAAAGTTTTAAAGGTAATTATTTACATTATGGAGTCAGAGAGCACGGGATGTCTGCAGTTATGAATGGTTTAGCTCTTTACGGAGGATTAATACCTTTTGGAGGGACATTTTTAATTTTTTCTGATTATAGTAAGCCCTCTATTAGATTATCTGCTTTAATGGGGCTTAGAGTAATTTACGTCTTCTCTCACGACTCGATTGGATTAGGAGAAGATGGTCCAACTCACCAACCTGTTGAGCAGCTGACTGGGCTTAGGTCTATTCCAAACCTTAACGTTTTTAGACCTGCAGATATAAATGAGACATTAGAGTGTTGGGAGATAGCTTTAAAAAATTACAACACACCTAGCGCTATTGCTTTATCGAGACAAAAAGTTCCTTATATCAATCCTAAAAATACAAAAGAAAATAAGTCTGCAAAAGGTGCTTATGTGGTAAATATCACTTCTTATGAAAGCAATGTAACAATAGTTGCATCAGGCACTGAAGTTGAGTTAGCTTTGAGAGTTCAAGAAAGATTAAAAGAGAGTAATATTCATTCAAAAGTTGTTTCGATGCCATGTATGGAACTTTTTGATAGACAGCCGGAGGATTTTCGTAGAGATATTATCGAAGAAAGCTCATTAGTTGTTACATTAGAAGCTGGAAGTGTCGTTCCTTGGCAGAAATATGTTAAAAATAAAGGAATAAATATAGGTATTGATCAGTTTGGAGAAAGTGCTCCCTTTAAAGATGTGTATACTCATCTTGGTTTCTCAGAAGATAAAATTGCTGATTTAATACAAAAAAAATTAAGAGATTAATTTAAATTAATGGATAAAATAAATTTTTTTCCTGATGATTTGAATGTTCAAAATCAAAAAATAATCTTAAGATTAGACTTTAATGTCCCTATAAAAGATAAAATAATAGTAGATGACACAAGAATAATATTATGCCTGCCATTCATAAAAAAATTAATTGAAAAGAAAGCAAAAATAATAATTGTAAGTCACTTAGGTAGACCAAACGGAATACGAGACCCTAATCTTTCTTTAGTGCCGATTTATAAATATCTTAAAAAAAAGCTCAAAACTAATACTTATTTCTATGTGGGAAATTTCGATGAAGATGTAAAAGACAAATTTTCTCTCTTAAAAGAAGGGGAAATTATATTAGTCGAAAATATCAGATATTTTAAAGAGGAAACTGATGATGATGAAAAATTCTCAAAAAAATTAGCTTCTTTAGGTGATGTTTACATCAATGATGCTTTTTCATGCTCACATAGGAAGCAATCGTCTATACATAAAATTACAAAATTTATTAATAAAAGCTTTGCTGGACCTCTTTTGAAAAAAGAGATTGATGCGATTAATCTTGTCGTTAAAAACAAGAAGGAACCAGTAACATGTATAATTGGTGGCTCGAAAATTTCAACAAAAATCAATGTTATTTTAAGTCTTATTGAAAAAATAAATAATCTAGTAATTGTAGGCGCGATGGCAAATAATTTTTTTGTTTACAAAAATTTAAATGTGGGAAAATCTTTAATTGAGAAAAATACAAGTGAAATAATAAAAAAAATTTATGAAAAAGCTACCAAATTTAAATGTGAAATAATAATACCTGAAGACTGTATAGTAGGAACTAGTTTTGAGGGAGAGGGAGAAAGTAGAATTTTAGGTCAGATTAAAGAAAATGAGATTATATTAGATATTGGTAATATTACAATAAATAAAATAAAAAAAATTATTGATCAATCTAACACGCTGTTATGGAATGGTCCTGCTGGATATTTTGAAAATAAAAATTTTCTTAATGGAACTATAACAATAGCTGAAATAATTTCACAAAACACTAAAGAAAAGAATTTAGTTTCTATTCTTGGGGGAGGAGATACTCTGGCTGCGATTAAAAAAAGTAAAAATAAACTTTCTTTTTCTCACTTATCAACAGCAGGCGGGGCGTTTTTAGAGTACTTAGAAGGAAAAGACTTGCCTGGTCTTAGTGTTTTAAAATAAATAATCACATATGACTTTAAATGAAATAGCGAAAAAAATGTGCTTTAAAGGAAAAGGTATTTTGGCAGCAGATGAAAGCACCGGCACAATAGCTAAGAGATTTAAAAGTATTAACGTTGAAAATTTGGAAAAAAATAGATTACATTTTCGTCAAACATTATTTAGTTCAAGTGCGATGAAAAACTTTATAGGGGGGGTAATTTTGTTTGATGAAACAATTAAACAAAAAACAACTTTAGGACCAACAATACCTGAATTAATTTCGAAAAATGGCGCTATTCCAGGTATAAAAGTTGATAAGGGAGCAAAATCATTAGCAGGCTCAAGTGATGAGACAATTACAGAAGGTTTAGATGGTTTAAGAGATAGATTAAGTGAATATTATGATTTAGGTGCTAGGTTTACTAAGTGGAGAGCTGTATATAAAATTTCAGATAGATTTCCATCATCTCAATCAATTAAATCTAATGCACATGCTTTAGCAAGATATGCAGCATTAGTGCAAGAAGCTAAAATGGTGCCAATAATTGAACCAGAGGTTCTTATGGATGGTTCACACAATATTGATAAATGCTATAAAGTCACAACTAATGTTTTGAATGAATGCTACAACGAGTTAGAATTACATAAAGTTGATTTAAGTGGCACTGTTTTAAAACCTAATATGATTATCCCAGGATCTGATTGTAAAGATAAATCTAATGCTCAAGAAATAGCAAAAAAAACCTTAGACTGCATAAAGAAAAATGTGCCGAGTCAAGTGCCTGGTATAGCTTTTTTATCAGGTGGACAATCTGAGATAGAATCGAGTAGAAATTTAAATGAGATAAATAAAATTAACGACACAAATTTTTTGATTACTTTTTCTTATGGAAGAGGTTTGCAAGCAAGCGCTTTAAAAGAATTTGGTAAAGATCAAAACAATACTAAAAATATTCAAAATGCTTTTAATCATAGAGCGAAGATGAATGGTTTATCTTCTAAAGGGGAATGGTCTGAAAGCTTGGAAGATAAATCAGCGGCTTAATCTAATTGAGAAAAATAATATATTTAATTTCTCCAGATAATATAAATTTTAAATTTTATGTTAGTTTAGATAAGGTTTTGTCATTTGGAAATGTTAAATTCTTTCAATTAAGAACAAAAAATATCAAAAAGGATAAACTTTTTAAAATAATAAAAAAATTAAAAAAAATTACGAAAAAACATAAAGTAATATTTATATTAAATGATGATTATAAATATGCTTTTAAAATAAAAGCTGACGGTTGTCATATGGGCCAATCAGATGGGTCTTTAAAAGATGCAAGGAAAAAATTAAAGAATAAAATTCTTGGGGTAACTTGTCATAGTTCAAAAGATCTAGCTTATAATGCTTTAAAATATAATGCTGACTACTTGGCGTTTGGATCTTTTTTTAAATCAAGACTTAAACCAAAAGCAAGGAAAGCAAATCTCAATATTCTAAAATGGGCAAAAAAAAATATCAGTTCTCCTGTGGTAGCTATTGGTGGAATTAATAATAAAAATTATAAAAAATTAATAAGATTAGGTGCAAAATATATTGCAATATCAAGTTTTATTTGGGATAACCCAAAATTAAAACCTGAATTGGCTATTAAAAAATTCAAATGAAAATAACTGCAAACGAAATAAAGCCAGGAATGATAATTGAACATAAAAATGATTATTGGAATGTTCTTAAAACCCAACATGTTAAACCTGGAAAAGGTGGAGCTTTTAATCAAGTAGAATTGAAAAGCATCATAAAAGGAACTAAGCTAAATGAGCGTTTCCGCTCAAATGATAATATAGAAAAAGTTGAGGTCGACGAAAAAAAATTTAATTTCTTATACATAGATGGGCAAAACTGTCATTTCATGGACAATGAAACATTTGATCAAGTTGAAATCCCGAAGTCAATAACTGGAGAACAGTATAAACTTTTAAAAGAAAATCTTGAAGTCACGATTTCTTTTATGCAAGAAAAACCAATTTCAATTGAATTGCCGAAAAACATTGAGTGTATTATAGAAAGCACTGAAGCTGCAATAAAAAACCAAACTGCTTCTTCGTCCTATAAACCAGCAACACTTGACTGCGGAATAAAAGTTAATGTCCCTCCATTTATTGAAACAGGAGAGAAAGTTTTAATAGATACACGTACCTTAGAGTATATAAAAAGAGTAAATTAATGAAACTAAACTCTCCTAAAATAAATATAATTTCTAGGGCGTGCATGAAAGCCTCTAAATCATTAATTAGAGATTTTGGCGAATTAGAAAATTTGCAAGTTTCTAATAAAGCTCCTGGAGATTTTGTTTCCTCTGCTGATATAAGGACAGAAAAAATTCTTATCGAAGAATTACAGAAAGCTCATTCGGAATACGGAATTATAACTGAAGAGTCGGGTATTATTAATAAATCTAATAGTCAAAATAGGTGGATTATTGACCCAATTGACGGAACCTTAAATTTTTTAAATGGAATACCATATTTTGCTATTTCAGTTGGATATGAGGAAAATGGAGAAATCAAATGCGGAGTTATATTTAATCCAGTTACCAATGAAATGTACTATGCAGAAAAAGGTAGCGGGTCTTACCTAAATAATTCTAGAATTAGAGTATCTAATAAAAAAAAAATTCAAGACTCACTTTTAGTCACCGGCGGTCCCAAACAAAGTAGCAGAAATAAAGATAAAATTTTTTCTGAATATATTAATGTTTCAAAAAAAGCTACACACGTGAGAAAATTTGGGAGTGCTGCGTTAGATATGGCTTGTGTAGCTTCAGGAAGATTTGATGGATTTTGGCAAAGAGAATTAAATTATTGGGATGTTGCGGCTGGAATGATTATTATAAAAGAGGCCGGTGGATTTGTTAATTTTTTTGAAGAAGATAAAAACAACCCTCTTAAAAAGAACATAATAGCTTCAAATTCAAATATTCATGAAGATTTAAAAGGTTTAATAAGTAAAATAGATATTGAGTAAAAGTAATTATTGTTATAAAACTCCGCCAATGAAAAAAAATATACATCCAAACTATCATAAGATTAAAGTTGTAATGACAGATGGGACTGAATTTGACACACGGTCAACTTGGGGTAAAGAAAACGATGTTCTAAAATTAGATATCGATCCAAAGTCTCATTTTGCTTGGACAGGTGGAACTCAGAAAATTCTAGATAAAGGAAGAGTGAGTAAATATAACAAAAAGTTTAGCAATCTTAGATTAAAAAAATAATATATGAGTGATGCTCCATTTATGCCAAAAGCAACTGCTGTTTGGCTAGTAGAAAATACAACACTTACCTTTAAACAGATTGCTGAATTTTGTAAGCTTCACGAACTTGAGGTAAAAGGAATAGCTGATGGCGATGTTGCTAAAGGAATAAAAGCTTATAATCCTATTTTAGCTGGTCAACTCTCGAGAGAAGAAATTGAGAATTGTTCAAAGAATCCTGATAAAAAATTGTCACTCATAAAAAAACTTGATGAGGTTGAAATAAAAGAGAGGAAAAAACCTAAATATACTCCGCTCTCAAAAAGACAAGATAGACCTGACGCAATTCTCTGGCTTTGTAAGAATGCTGCTGAACTTACAGATGGACAAATTTCGAAATTAGTTGGAAGTACAAAAGGAACGGTTTCACTAATAAGAAAAAGAAGCTATTGGAATTTTTCAAATTTAAAGCCTAGAGACCCAGTAATATTAGCTTTATGTACTCAGGAAGCTTTCCAGAAAAGTTTAGAAAAAGCAAAAAGAAGAGTTGAAAGGGAAAGAAAAGCAAAGATAAGAGAGGAAAAAAAGGCGCAAGCAGCTTCTGTCTAGACAAATTATTAAACAGATGATAACTACACAAAAATTAACCGGAGGTTTTTATTAAAATAGAAGTTAAAGACAATAATGTGGAACAAGCTATTAGAGTTCTTAAGAGAAAGCTTCAAAAAGAAGGTTTTTTTAAGGTTATGAAAATGAAAAGCACTTACGAAAAACCCTCTGAAAAAAAAAAGAGGATACAAACTGAAAACTTAAAAAGAATTAAAAAGCTCCAAAAATTAAAAAACAGATATTAATTTATTAAAAATGAGAGGATTTGAAATGCCATCAGGTAAAGTAAAATGGTTTAACGCCAAAAAGGGTTATGGTTTTATAACTGACGATAAAAGTAAAAAGGATATTTTTCTTCATGTTTCATCTTTAGAAGAGTCTAAATTAAGAGTATTGAAAGAGGATCAAAAAATTTTTTACGATATAAAAGAAGAAAAAGATAAACTCCAAGCAATTAATATTAAAAAGAACAAATAATTAACGCGGGGTGGAGCAGTCTGGTAGCTCGTCAGGCTCATAACCTGAAGGTCGTAGGTTCAAATCCTACCCCCGCAACCAAAATGACAGACACAATCAGAAATATTACTATCATAGCTCACGTCGATCATGGAAAAACTACTTTGATTGATAATCTTATGAAACAAAGTGGAACTTTTAGGGAAAATGAAAATGTTGAAGAAAGAGTAATGGACTCTGGAGAGCTAGAAAAAGAGAGAGGAATAACAATTCTTGCGAAACCTACTTCGATTAATTGGAAAAACTCAAGAATAAATATTATTGATACACCAGGCCACAGAGATTTTGCAGCTGAAGTTGAGAGAGTTTTACATATGGCCGATGGAGCTTTATTACTAATTGATTCAGCAGAAGGAGTAATGCCACAAACAAAATTTGTATTATCTAAAGCTTTGAAACAAGGTTTGAAGCCAATTGTAGTAATTAATAAGCTTGATAAACAGGATCAAAGAGCAAATGAGGTATTAGATGAAACTTTTGACTTATTTGTAAGTCTTGATGCAAATGAGGAGCAATTAGACTTTCCGGTATTATACGCAAGTGGACGATCTGGCTGGGCATCTAAAGAGATAGATGGGCCAAGACAAAATTTGCAACCCTTATTAAATTTAATAATTGACCATGTGAAACCATTGACTTTTGATAAAACAAAACCATTCGCTATGCTTTCTACACTCCTTTATGCCGACAATTTTTTAGGAAGAAGCTTAGTTGGAAGAATTGCTCAAGGAACTGCAAAAGCAAATCAGCAAATTAAAGCGATAGATCTTAGTGGAAAAAAAGTTGATGAAGGAAGACTGACAAAAATATTTAGATATGAAGGAACAAAAAAAGTTCCTATCGAAAAAGGTGAGGCTGGAGATATAGTAATTGTTGCAGGGTTAGAAAAAGCTAACGTTGCTGATACAATTTGTGATTTAGAAATAAACGATCCAATTAATGCAACCCCTATTGATCCCCCTACCATGTCAATAACAATTACTGTAAATAGTTCTCCTTTAGCAGGGACGGAAGGAAAAAAATTAACAAGTACTCAAATAAGGGATCGATTAATTTTGGAAGCTGAAAACAATGTTGGGATCAACTTTGAAGAAAATGAGAATAAAGATGCTTTCGTTATAAGTGGTAGAGGTGAGTTGATGTTAGAGATTCTTTTAACACAGATGCGAAGAGAGGGTTTTGAAATGACAGTAAGCCCGCCAAAAGTTTTAATTAGACAAGATGATCAAGGTAATAAAATGGAGCCAATTGAAGAAATAACAATGGATTTAGATGAAGAGTTTTCATCAAGAATTATAGACTCCATGAATAGAAGAAAAGGTAAATTAATCGATCTTAAGGATACAGGAAAAAATAAAAAAAGATTAATTTTTCATGCGCCAACAAGAGGATTAATGGGTTACACAAGTAGATTTTTAACATTAACAAAAGGTACTGGCGTGATAAATAGAATCTTTCACTCCTATGGAGAATACACCGGAAATATGGAGGGAAGAAGAAACGGTGCTTTAATTTCCATGGAAAATGGTAAAGCAGTTGCCTTTGCTATTTTCAATTTACAAGCTCGAGGTGAAATGTTTGTAACACATAATGATCCAGTATACGAAGGGATGATAGTAGGCCTTTCTTCAAAAAGTGGTGACTTGGAAATTAATGTTTTAAAAGGGAAAAAACTAACAAATATGAGGACTCAAGGAACTGATGAAAATGTAGTTTTAACACCAGTTAGAAAGATGGCAATAGCCGAACAGCTTAGTATGCTTAATACAGATGAAGCTTTAGAGATAACACCAAAATCTTGCAGGCTTAGAAAGTTAATATTAGATCCTCATGAAAGAAAAAGGCAATCAAGAGCCAAGGCCTCTTAAAGACTGAATCTTGATTTTTTACTATCTGCTAGAAAACCTTTAACAGTATCTAGTGTCATAGATTTGAAACTCTTACCAAATCCTGCAATTTGATTTATTATTTTTGGTGGCATTGTGATTATATTACAATTTAATTGTTTTGCTTGAATAAAGTTGTAAGCTTCTCTCGTACTAGCCCAAAGAATTTCGATATTTTTATTTTTCTTAGTCAAAGATATGCTTTTTTTAAATATCGGTAAAGGATCTTTGCCTTTATCAGCCATTCTGCCTGCAAATATTGAAATTATTGATTTTGATTTTTTGTTTAATTTTTTAAAAATCTTTTCTGTTTGTTCGAATGTGTAAACTGCAGTTATGTTAAGTTTAATTCCTTTATCACTTAATTCTTTGATGACCGGTCCTGTAAATACTCCTTTAGAATTTACAACTGGAATTTTTACGTAGACATTTTTACCCCAAGAATTAATTTCATAAGCTTGTTTAAGCATGTCTTTAAAATCATCTGCAAATACTTCAAAAGAAATTGGTTTTTTTTTACAAACCTTTAAAATTTTAAGAGAATAATTTCTGTAATTTTTGGCTCCAGCTAATCGCATTAAACTTGGATTAGTTGTAAAACCATCAACTAAAGACTTATTATTAAAAAGTTTAATTGTCTTATAGTCAGCAATGTCGCAAAAGATTTTAGTTTTCATTAGTCTAAGTTTTTAACTATGTCCTCTGTCATCTTTTTTGCATCTGCAAACAACATTAAAGTATTTTCTTTATAAAAGAGTTCATTATCTATACCGGCATACCCTGGCGATAAACTTCTTTTAACAAATAAAACAGATTTACATTTTTCAACATCAAGCACTGGCATTCCAAATATTGGACTTTTTGGATCTGTTTTTGCTACGGGATTTGTTACATCATTTGCTCCAATTACAAATGCTACATCAGAATTAGCAAAATCGTTATTTATATCTTCTAATTCAAAAACTTCATCATAAGGGACATTTGCTTCAGCTAATAAAACATTCATGTGACCAGGCATTCTTCCAGCTACAGGGTGTATAGCGTAAGTAACTTTAATATCATTTTTTTTTAATTTATCTACCATCTCTCGAAGAGCGTGCTGAGCTTGGGCTACAGCCATACCGTACCCCGGAACTATAATTACAGATGAGGCATTTTTCATTAAAAAAGCTGCATCCTCTGCGTTACCACTTTTAACTGGCTTTTGATCTTTCTTTTCTTTTTTATCATCCGTTGAATTGTCTGCTCCAAAACCACCTAGGATTACACTTACAAAAGATCTGTTCATTGCTTTACACATTATATATGAAAGTATTGCTCCTGATGATCCAACGAGGGCACCTGTTATAATTAAAGCGGAATTTTCTAATGTAAAACCTATTCCAGCTGCAGCCCACCCTGAATAGGAATTAAGCATTGAAATTACTACAGGCATATCTGCTCCTCCTATAGGTATAATTAACAAAACTCCGACAAGAAATGAGATTATAATTACAGTCCAAAAAATATTTGTAGATTGAGTTCTGCATAGATAAAAAATTAAAACAAATATACCTATTCCAAGTATCAAATTTAAAATATGCTGACCGCTAAATGTAATAGGAGCACCAGACATTATTCCTCTAAGCTTTAAAAAAGCTATTATAGAACCTGAAAAAGTTATCGCTCCTACTGCCGCTCCAATAGACATCTCAATAAGACTCGCTAATTTTATATCACCGACATTTCCTAGATTAAAAGCTGATGGATTTAAAAAAGCTGCGATAGCGACAAAAACTGCTGCTAAACCTACTAAACTATGAAAACCAGCCACTAATTCTGGCATTGCAGTCATCGGAATTTTAAAAGCTATAAAAGCACCGATTGCTCCACCGATTACTAAGAATATAACTACATATACAAGAGATGTTGAAAAATTTCCAATTGATAGGAATGTCACTACGATTGCAATTATCATTCCGGCAATTCCGAAATAGTTTCCTTGTCTAGATGTATCTGGTGATGATAATCCTCTAAGCGCAAGAATAAATAATATTCCAGACACTAAATAAAAAATTGCTGCTAGATTAGCTGAAATCATTTCTTTTTATCTTTCTTTTTTTTGTACATTTGAAGCATTCTTTGAGTCACCAAGAAGCCTCCAAAAATATTTATTGCTGCTAAAATGATAGCTATAAATCCAAAGATACTCGATGTATTAAAAATATTCTCAGAATTTCCTGCTAAAGCTGCAATGATAGCACCTACAATAATGACTGATGAAATGGCGTTAGTGACTGACATCAATGGAGTATGAAGCGATGGTGTAACACTCCATACAACATAATAACCAATAAAGATCGATAAAATAAAAATGCTTAATCTAAATATAAACGGATCTATTTCCATAATTAAACTCTTTTAATTAATGATTTTTCTATTATCTCGTCCTCTAAATTAATATTAAAATCTTTTTTTTCTTTACTATACAAGTTACGAATAAAACTAAATAAGTTTTTAGCATATAAATTTGAGGCAGTAAGTGGTAAGCTGTTCATTAAACTTTTAACTCCTATTATCTTTACCCCACCTACTGAATTAATTTTGCCTGCTTCTGAAAATGCAGAATTTCCTCCTTGTTCTGCTGCTAAATCATAAACAATTGACCCAGGCTTCATAAGTTTAACTAAATCCTCCGTTAGTATTCTTGGAGCAGGTTTTCCAGGAATTAATGCTGTACATATAACAATATCATTTTTTTTTAGAGCTTCCTTCATCATTTCTGCTTGTTTTTTTTTATACTCACCTGATGCTTCTTTTGCATATCCACCAGCAGTTTCCATATCTTCGTTTTGTTCAACTGTTAAAAATTTACCGCCTAAGCTTTCTACTTGTTCTTTAGATGCTGCTCTTACGTCTGTTGCTGAAACGATCGCGCCTAATCTTTTAGCGGTAGCAATAGCTTGTAAGCCTGCTACGCCTGCACCAATAACTAAAACTTTTGCTGCTGGAACGGTACCTGCCGCTGTCATCATCATAGGCACAGCTTTTTCAAATTCTGCAACACAATCAACAACTGCTCTATATCCAGCCAAATTAGATTGGGAAGATAAAACGTCCATTGATTGAGCTCTTGTAATTCTAGGCAATAATTCTAAAGAAAAAGGCTTAATCTTTTTATTTATAATTTTATCAATTTGGTTTTTATTTTTTAATGGATTAAGCATTCCAATTAAAATTGTATGATCTTTTAAAATTTCAATTTCATCTTCCGAGGGACAATTTACTTTCGTAATTAAGTCACTTGAATTTAATACTTCTTTTGATGAAGCTTTTATCTCAACTCCAATATCGTTATATTCTATGTCCTCAATTCCTAGGTGAAGTGCATAACCTTTTTCAATACATACTTTTAATCCAAGTCCAATGATATTTTTCGCTGACTCAGGAGTTAAAGAAACTCTTTTTTCTAATGCTGTGTTTTCTTTAATTGAACCAACTATCATTTTATTAATCTTTAGATTTTAAAGTAATGTAATAGCTAAAATTACTAAAATAGCAATCACTGCAATTGTTCCCCACAAAACAAACTTGGTGAAACCGTCGTATGTTTTTTTAAAATCATTATTACTCATCTTTAGCCTTGACGAGCTTTGAATTTGGGATTTTTTTTATTAATCACGTAAAGTTTTCCCCTTCGCTTTACTAATTTGGAATTTAAATCTCTTTTTTTTAGTGATTTTAATGAGCTAGCTATTTTCATAATTTTAAAGCCTGGCAATGTCCTACTCTCCCATATCTTAAGACAAAGTACCATCGGCGCTGAAGGACTTAACTTCCGAGTTCGGAATGGGATCGGGTGTAACCCCTTCGCAAAAATTACCAGGCAGGATCTTATATTATTTTTAAAATAAGATGTAAATAGAATAAAATAAGCTTTTTTGAGGAAATATGGTGGGCGTGATAAGAATTGAACTTATGACCTCTTCGATGTCAACGAAGCGTTCTACCACTGAACTACACGCCCTATATCAATTTTACAAATAATTAGTATTTAAAAAGAATTTTTTTATATGTGACTTTATTTTTAATTTCATTACGAAAGTTTTTAATCTGTTTAAATCATATTTGTTTTTATTTTTTTTATTGAATACTAATACCCAATTTTTTAATTCATTTATATAAATATTTAGTTTTTTCGCTGAAAAATTATCACCATGAACTCTGTAAACTGCTAAAGGTTTGTTAATATAATGAATTTTATAAATTGTGCTCAACTTAATGAATAAGTCAAAGTCACCTATAACTTCATAATTTTTATTAAATTTAAAATCTTTTAATATTTTTTTTTTAATCATTATTGCTAAAACTCCAATCACATATTTATTAAGCAAACTTTGAGTTGATAATATATTTGGAAAGTCTTTATTGTTATTTATGTACAAGTCTTTTTTTTTATAATTTTTTATCAAATATTTAGAGCAAACTATAGAACATTTCTCAACTGAAATTTTTTTGACGAATTCTTTAAGGTAATTTTTTTTATAATAGTCATCTGTATCTAAAAAACAAATAAAATCGCCAGATGCTTTTTTGATAGCTAAATTTCTTGCATTATATAATTTAACAAATTTTTTTCCCTTAAAAAATTTAAGTCTTTTGTCTTTAAATTTTCTAAAAATATTTTCGCTTTTATCATTAGAAAAATTATCCCAAAAAATTAATTCCCAATTTTTATAAGATTGATTAATTACACTTCTAATGGATGTTTTAAGAAATTTTTCTCCATTATAGCAGTTCATAATAATACTTACTAAAGGTTTATTTTTTTGCATCTCTATATTTTTTTTGATAATTAATTACTGATATTAATTGATTGTAAAAATTATTTTTTGGTTTCCAATTTAAAATCTCAAATGATTTTGATATATTTGGATAAATCTTCAAATTTTCATCGTTCCTTCTTCTAATTCTTCCAAAGTCAGGTTTTCCAGATTTTAAAATTTTTTTTATTCTATTGATTAAACTTTTAATTTTGATTGTTTTTCCCGAACCAATATTTATAATTTCTCCAACTGAATTTTTCGATAACAAAGTTTTAATAATTGCTGAAATAACTTGATCTACGTGGATAAAATCTCTTGACTGCTTACCATCTGAGCAAGGAAATTTTTGATTTTTAATACATGCGTTTATCACAAAAGGGATTATTCTATTAGTGGCCTGCCCTTCTCCAAATACTTGATATAATCTTAAAATCGAACATGGAAAATTTTTTTTTTCAAAACTTTTAATTAAATATTTAGTCGCAGATAATTTCGCCTTACCATAAATTGATTTTGGATTACAAGTTAAACTTTCTCTATGGGGAGAATTCAATTTTCCATACTCCGAACTAGATCCAAGTTGTAAAAATAAATCAATTTTTCTTTTTTTGAAAATACTTACTAAATTTTTACAACCAATATTCTGAAACTTGTTTACCTCTTTTTTATTCTTATGATCAACATAACCTCCACAATTTACGACATAGTTAAAATTTTTATCAATTTTTTTTAAATCAGAAATTGAGGCTATATTTCCACGAAAGTATTTTACTTTTTTAATAATATTTTTTTTTTTAATTTTTTTTAAGTGAAAAACATTTACATCCCACTTAAGTTTCAAACATTTTTTTACCAGATTACGACCAATAAATCCTGTTCCGCCTACGATTAAAATTTTTATCTTTTTTTTAATTTGAGCCATGGAGCCCTTTTGTCTTTAATCATTTTTACTAAAATATTTTTATCTCTCATTGTATCCATACATTGCCAAAAACCGTGATGCTTATAAGCCATAAGATTTTTCTTTTTTGTAAGTTTTTGAAATGGTTCTCTTTCAAGCATAATTTTATCACCTGAAATAAGGTCAAAAATTTTTGAATTAAATATAAAAAAACCTCCGTTAATCCAATTATTCTTTAATTGGGGTTTTTCTTTGAAAGATCTTACCTGCTTTCCATTAAGTTTAATTTCCCCGAATCTTGCTGGTGGTTTTACTGAAGTCAAAGTCGCAATTTTTTTATGTTTTAAATGAAAATTTAAAGATTTATTTATATTATGATTAGTTACACCATCACCATAAGTCAAAAGAAAAACCTCATCTTTTCGAAAAAATTTCTTTAATCTTAAAATTCTTCCACCTGTGGAAGTTTCGAGACCGGTAAAAATACATTTGATACCTTTCTTTTTTTTAAAATATTTTTCAATAATTTCACTTTTATAACCAGTCGCTAATATAAAATCCTTAAAACCATAAAATTTATAAATATTTATTATATGCTCCACTATGGGTTTTCTATCTAGTTTAACCATTGGTTTAGGAATCAATTTTGTTTCTTCTGCAAGTCTTGACCCTATACCACCACACAAAATAACAACTTTCATATTTTCACTCATTTTAAATTTTATCTGACAAAATTTTATTCAATAATATTATTCTGATAACGTAAAAGTATGGTATTGAAAGAAAATGTTTCCACCTAAAACTTTTTATAAAATGCTTTAATGTATTTTTCCATACAAGTAATTCACATTTCATAGGCAAAATATTAAATATTAAATTTTTTCTAGGGTAATTAAATTTATAATTATATCTTTTCATAATTTTCTCGGATAAATTTTGAAAAAAAATTAAGTCCCTATTAAAAAAGAATTCATTATCAATTCTAGTCTTAAATTTTTTATTTATTCCGTTAAGCCACTTTTTGCTGGCTATATCCCCCCACCACAAAAGTCCATTCTTTGTAGATTTATTCAAACATTTCTCGTAATTAAGCTTAAATTTTCGACAAAATCCCCTCATAGTAAAATCATTTCTAAGGTGAAGGTCCTCAAGTTTAATAACGTTTATTTTGCCTATTTTCTTTAATATTTTTATAGCGTTGAAAACTAAATTCAATTGAAAAAAAAGATCTTTTGGAAAAAAATGTTTTCCATCTTCAAAACTTAACCATGTTTTAAGAGGAGAGTTGACTGAAGAGATTGGATACCGAATAGTATGTAAAATTTCGAAATTTTTAAGTTTTGTCTGTTGAATAAACAATTTAGTCCAAGAAATCAAATGTGTATGTACTAATAATATTTTTTTTCCTTCCAATCTATCTCCTTTAGCATAATGATATGCTAGATGTAAATTTCTTATTATTTTTTCTTTTCCTAGATTTGATTTTTTTGAAATTTTGAAGAAATATTTAATAAATTTTTTTTCACTCACAATAAAAAATTTATTTTTTTTTTTTCCTAACCTATTCCATCTTTCAAATTTTTCGTATCTTGAGTCAAAAAATTCTGGATTCAAAATAATAAATTTTTTTGCAATTTCAATGGGATTGGTTTCTTTGAAAACCAAATGTAGCTTATCTACTCTTAAATACCCAGGAAGTTGTAAAATTTGCGAATGTCCATCCAACAAACTTTGAAAAAAATCTGCTCCTGCTCTACTCCCAGCTACTAATAATAGAGTTTTCATACTATTTTTTCCAATTATAATTAATTAATTTATCGTCATGACTAATTCTTACCATTTCTTTTTCATTATGAGGAATCGTCAAACAGTTTGCAATAATTGACTCTTCTTTGCTTAATCCTTTAAAACCATTCCAAATATTATTTGGTATTGTAATTAAAGAATGATTAGTTGGTGATAATATTATTTCTTCTAATGCTCCTTTAGATGGACTGTTTTTTCTATTATCAAACAGAACCAATTTCACTTTTCCTTTTATACAAGAATAATTAAGAGTTGATTCTTTATGTAAATGCCAGGCTTTTATTTTATTTAGTAGAATTGTTGAAAAATAAATTTCCCCAAATTTACTAAAGATTTTATCGTCTTTTCTCAACATATGCATAACTTTACCTCTATCATCAGATATTATTTTAAGTGGCGTGACAATTATATCGTGAATTTTCATTTTGCTCCTTTTTTTATAATTTTCCTTATAAAAAAATAAAGTATTGATAGCCATGCATTTGGATATATTAAATTTTTAAGAAAGTGATTTTTAAAATTAATATATTTATAGCCCATCTTCTTTTTATTAAGGTATATTTTAAAAAAGTAATTAAAAAAATTTCTTAACGAATAATTTTTTTCATATATATATTGAAAATAATTCAAACCTTTACTCCTATAATAATCTAAAGCCTCAGGAATTCTAACAATTTCTACTAGTGGATATATATCTGACCACTCTCTAACTCCATATAAGTTTACGCTTAGTGGTTTTGAGTAAAAATATGAGGTTGAATTTTTAAAAGCTTCACAAAATATTTTAATATGGAAGCATGTGTTTTCAAAATTTGACCATGATTCTTTGTCTTTAATTTTTTCGTAATCAATTACGTGTAAATTATTTTTCCATCCTTCCCGTCTGAAAACACAAACAAAAACACCTAACAAATAATCAAAAGCAATTTTATGTTTTATTAAATCAAAAAACATGAGTTTTTTATCTTCGTTAAGTGAAGATAATTTCTGCATATTTTCAGGCAAAAATTTTGTGTTAAAAGGCCTATTGAAATTTTTTAAATAATTATTGTCTAAATGAGACGAGTTAATCCAGTAGAAATCACAATCTGGATTTACTTTAATTAATTTTGTAATTTCTTCAATCGCTGAAGGAATAAGTAAATCATCATCACCTAAAAACCATATGAATTCGCTCTCAGACATTGATGCAACTTTTAAGAAATTAAGAGCAGCACCCAGATTTTTCTCATTTTTAGAAAATTTGATATTTAATTTTTCTTTAAACGGCTCTATTATTTTTTTTATGTCATGGTCAGAACAGTTATCTGAAATGCAGACTTCAAAATTTTTATTAGTTTGAAGGGATAATGAATTAAGACAATTTAGTAAATTTTCCGGTCTATTGTAAGTAGGTATACAAATAGATATTAACATTTATTTAGCCTCAAAAATTAAATGGAATGGCAACTTCTTTGAAAATTTTTGTAACGTAATCAATATCTTTAAATCTCAAATTAGCGTGATTTGGCAAATAAATACCAAATTTATCTACTTTATTCGAATTTTGTAGGTCGTTGTTTTTAATTAATCTTTTTTTTAGAAAAGGTTGTTGGCCCATATTTCCGCATATTAAAGGTCTTGTTTGAATTTTTTTTGATTTTAAATATTTAAAAACTTCTAATCTATTTTTCACAAAAGTTGCATATCCAAAACTCGATATCAAACTTAATTTGCTTTTTTGGCACCAGAAATCTTTTAAATTACTTTTATACTTATAAAAATTTAAATGTCTAATTTTAGATATCTTATTTAATTTTTTTAATTGTTCTACCCCTAGAGTAGCATTTAAATCAGTAGACCGAATATTAAAACCTGAATAATAAAATGTGAAAAAAGATTTGAACTCATCAACCTTGAATTTTTTTTCAAGTTTTTTTTTAAAGGGTTGCTGCATATCCCGTGACCACCCATGAGCTCTGATAGCAGATGCAATATTGTAAAATTTTTTGTCAGATGAAGAAACCATGCCTCCTTCTATTGTTGAAATGTGGTGACCAAAATAAAAAGAATGTGATGATGCCAGACCATAAGACCCTAAACTTTTTGTGTCAATTTTACTGCCTAAACTTTCACAATTGTCCTCTAATAGTTGAAATTTGTACTTTTTTTTCATTTTTAGTATTTTTGTTAAGTCATTAGCGTGTCCTAAAACATTTACGATTATGATTGCACCTGGATTATATTTTTTACACAGGCTCTCTAGATGTAAAATATTCAATCCTAAGTTTTTATTGTCGCAATCACACAAAATAACTTTATATCCTAATTGTAAGAAAGGACTTACTGAAGTAGACCACGATACAGATGGAACTATAATAGTTTTATTTTTTAAAAAATTACCCTCTAAAAGTGTTTGAGCTATCAATAAATTAGCAGACGACCCTGAATTTACGAAAGTAGAATACTTACTGCCAATGGTTTTAGAAAATTTTTTTTCGAATTTTTTTGTAACTTTAGATTGATTGAGGTACCTCTTTTTTTTTAAAAAATCGATTAAAATTTTATAATCTTTATTATCTATTGTATTATGAGCTAATTTGATCATTTGCAAATTTTTGGTCAAATATTTTTACATGTTTGATTACATGATTTAATTGTTTTTTATTCATGTTTGGATATGTAGGTATAGTAACAAGTTCTTTCCAAATTTTGAGAGAGTTATTTATTTTAAATTTGTACTTTTTATATAGTGGATGTAAAGGTAAAGGTTTTATATAAACTGTAGTCGCAATATTCTTTGATTTTAAATATTCAATTAATTCATCTCTCTTTTTGCATCTAAGGGTAAACATCCAATAAGAAGAATTATTAAAGCTATATGGAAATGCTGGTTTTAAAAATTTACAGTCTTTTAAAGATTTAATATAATTTTTAATGATTTCAGATCTTCTTCTGTTAAAATATTTTAATTTTTTTAATTGTACCATACCAATTATCGCCATTAAGTCAGTCATATTATATTTAAAACCTAAAGCTGTGATAGAATAATTCCAATGTTTAAGTTTGTTTTTATTTAAGCTTTTTTTATGTCTTTCTAACGGGTCTTGATCCCAACCATGGTAACTTAAAGTTTTTAAATCTTTAACATATTTTTTGTTATTTGTAGAAATCATGCCTCCATCCCCACCTGTTGTCATAATCTTTATTTCTTGAAAACTAAAACAACCAAAATCCCCCCCAAGTACCAAGTTTTTTGCCTTTATAGGTACCACCGCAAGTTTGAGCACAATCTTCAATTACAATCAATTTTTTCTTTTTTGCCCACGGAACAATTTTTTCCATTTCGCAAGGCTGTCCATTAAAGTGAACTGTAATAATTGCCACACAATCTTTAGTGTATTTTTTTTTTAAGTCTTCATAAGACATCACTAATGTTTTTGGATCAATGTCTACAAAAATAGGTTTCAAACCACAATATAGGACTGCAGCTGCAGATGCACTGAAAGTCATAGCTGGAACTAACACCTTTTTGTTTTTTTTAAAATTGTTAACAGCTAGTGATAAATGAAGTGCAGCAGTGCAAGAATTTACTCCTATCGAATGTTTTACTTTAAAATATGAGCTCCAAGCTTTTTCAAACTTACCAACATTTGGACCATAACCAAGCCATGAATTATCAAAAATCTTTTTAATTTGACTCAATTCTATATTGTCGACTGTAGGAGTTGATAGTCTTACTTTTAAATTTTTCATAAAATACTAAATGTTGTAACCAAAAGAATTTAAATTTTCTTTTAGAAAATATTTATAATTGTCTTTATCAACTATATGAAATATTGGAAGTGGAAAAATTAACTTACCTCCACGAAGTAAGTAAAGTTTTTCTTGTCTAATTACCTCTGCTCTAAATGACCAAATAAGTACAAAAAGAAAATCAGGCTTAAGTTTTCTCATTTTATTTTTGGTTATGATTTTTATGTTTGAACCAGGTGTGAATCTACCTATTTTTTGATAATTTCCGTCGCAAATATATCTAATTTTTTTTGAGTTTATTCTGCAGTGATTTAAAATTATGTTTCCTTTTGTTGAAGCCCCATATCCAATAATTTTTTTATTATTATCTAAAAAATTATTTATTACTTTCTTTACATTATCTAGTCTGAGATTAAATTTTTTAAATGAGTAAGAATTGATATTTTTTTCCTCCTCTAAAACATTTTCAATCTTTTTTCGTAGTGGTTTATGTTTGCTTGATTTCCTGGCGATTACGACCTCGGCACTTCCACCATTAATTTCATTAAAATTTACATCAATAATTTTCAATCCATTTTTGCTAATAATATTTTTAAAGGTAGTTAAGGTGTAATACGTAACATGTTCATGGTTTATCTGATCATAGGTCAAATTTTTTAATAAAAGTGGAAAATAAGAAAATTCATTTACCCAAATTCCATTACGATCAAGCATCTTGTTAATATCCTTGCAAAAAGAATTAGGGTCATCAATATCATAAAACATTGCAAAAGAAGTTATTAAAGAAAATTTTTTTTTAGAAATTTTATTATCCTTAATAAATTGATCAATTTTCTTTTTAGAAAAATAGTCTACAATCAGATTAATCTTATTTTTATTAAAGATATTTTTAAATTTTTCCGATGACGGATCAACAGCATATAATTCTAAATTTTTTTTTGTTTTTTTTATTAACTTTAGAAATGTAGGATCACTACATCCTATATCAAGAACTCTTGAGTGATTTTTTAAAAACTTCTGATTTTTAAGTTTAGTAACTTTTTTTTTCATATGATTAATCATTAGAGGGCTTAAACCTGTCCAGTAGCCGTAACCCGAACCATACATGTCTTTAGCAGGTGCAACTTTTGAAAGTTGAATCAATTTACAACTTTTGCATTGGAATAAATCAAGTGAATATTTTTTTAATTTCTTTTTAAATTTATATGTCTTGCTACTTATCGGTTGTTTTCCAATCTTTATAATTCTATCAAAATTACTTTTTTTACAATTTCTGCACTTCATATTTTTTTCCCTTTAAAATTTTTTTATAAAAGCCTATTTGTTTAAATGTAAAATCAATTACTTTTAATTTTGATTTTTTATCTGCATAAAATTTATACCATTCAAATGCTAATTCTAAGGAGAGTTTAGCGCTTAATCTCGTCTTCCACTTTAAATATTTAAAAGCTTTTTTGCTGTTTAGCGAAAGATTAGTAGATTCGTAGAAGTTACTTTTTTTTATCTTAATTTTTGATTTTGAGTTTAAAAATTTTTTTCCAAACTTTGCCACTTCTATTACTTTAAGATTATTTTTTTTTCTTGGTCCAAAATTCCAGGAACCACAATATTTTGAATTACCGTAAAGTTTTTTAGTTAACTTCAAATATCCGAATAAAGGTTCCATTACGTGTTGCCAAGGTCTTGTAGCTTTAGGATGTCTAATTATGAGATTTTTATTCTTAATAAAATTCTCTGCACAATCTTTGACAATTCTATCTTTTGTCCAATCTCCACCTCCTATACAGTTTCCAGATCTTACAGCGGCTAAATTACAATTATTTTTTTTGAAAAAAGACTTAAAATAACTCTGTATTATAATTTCGGTAGCTGCCTTACTACCACTATAAATATCGTGGCCGCCAAGCATATCTTTCTCAGAAAAAGATTTTTTTTTCTCAAGATTTAGATAAACTTTATCGGTGGTTGCGATTACTATTGCTCTGACTGATTTACACGTCTTTGACGCCTCTAATAAATTAGCAGTTCCAACCACATTTACGCTGATAGTTTCTTTTGGGGTTTTATAACTTTCCAAAACACTTGATTGTGCTGCCAAATGAATAATTATTTGGGGTTTGATCATTTTAATTACAGTTTTTAGTTTTTTAAAATTTAAAATGTCCTCACGAAAATCATGAATTAGATATTTTTTGAGATTTAAGTTGTCAAAAAAATTTGGTTTTGATATCGGATTTAATGCGTAACCATAAATCTTAGCACCGTAGCTAGATAAAATAAGAGTTAACCAACTTCCTTTAAATCCAGTATGACCAGTAATGAGTACTTTTTTATTTTTCCAAAAGTTTTTGTTCATTTTAATATTTTCTTTTTTAATTTATTAAGCTTAAATTCAAAATTTTTATTAATTTTGCTCTGTATATAGCTAAGATCTTTTTGATTATCAATAGAGTACCAAAAACCTTCGATCACTACAAAATTTGAATTTTTCTTTTTTATAATCAATGGGTAAAACTCTTTTTCAAAATTCAAAAAATTTTGAAATTTTATTTTTAAATTTTTTTTTTTTATTATTGAGATTCCCGAATATATATATCCTGTAAAATTTTTTCTTTGTCTTTTTTTTACTGCAAAAAAGTTAGTGTCTCGCTCAAAACTGACAATTTTTTTGTTTTCAACTCCAACTATTCCATAGGTTAAATTAGTATCACAAACCAAAAATGTAATATTATCTTTTCGACTAATATGATTATTAAATATTTTTTTAATATTGAACATAAATATTGCATCGCCATTGAGAAGCAAAAAGTCGTCTGACTTAATATAATTCTTAATCTTAAAAATTCTTTGAGATATAGAAGAATTTTGACCAGTATTTATTATTTCTAAATTTGTATTTTTGAAATCTTTTTTATTTTTATTAAAATATTTTTTTATCATCCCTCCCTTGTGACCAACTGGAAGAATAAAGTGATTAAAAGAATTCTTCTTAAGAAAATTAATGATATACCAAATAATGGGTTTATTTTTGACTTTGACCAATGATTTTGGAATTTTTTTACCTATCGCACCTAGCCTGGATCCTTTACCTCCACATAGTATTACTGCTGTTCGTATATTAAGTTTTTTATCCATTATATATATTTAATAATATCTTCTGGTTTTTTTAAAATTATATTAAAATTTTTTTTTAATTTACCGTAGCCATAATCTGCATATATAAAATCTATTTTAGCATTTTTCGCTGTTTTATAATCAACAAACATATCTCCAACATAGCACGCATCTTTTTTTTTAGAAGATAAAATTTCCAAAGCTTTATTTATTTTATCTGGGTGCGGTTTGCCTCGTAAGTTTCTTGTTGGAGAAAAGGAATATTTAATTGGAATATTGAAATGTCTAATTATCTCTTTTGTTCTTTTACCGTCTTTTGATGTAACAATACACATCTGAATTTTTTTTTTTTTTAAAATTCTTAATACATAATTTACCTTTTTATACAATTTAATTTTTTTTAGTTTTTTGATTGAGTGTTTGCTAAATGTCTTTTCAATTTTTTCATGATGTATATCTTTTATTTTGAGTTTTTTTAAAATTTCATTAAACGGTAATCCAATAAATTTAAAATATTCATTGAAAGTTTTTTTTACTTGAGTAACTTTCCTTACTTTATTCCATGCTAAATTCATATTTATTTTTGAGTTAATCAAAACACCATCTAGATCAAATATGATCACTTTGTATTTTTTCACTAGTATAATTTTCTAAATTTGTCTTTTGGAATTAATTTTGAAGCTTTTAATAAATCTTCTTTTATATCAACTGCAAAACTTTTACTATTTATTACGAAAGTACCTATTGAATAATCATTTTCTAACGCTCTTAACAATTCTACTCCCTCTGTCTCTTCAAGTATGCTTTTTTTTAAATTAGCAAAATCTAAAAGTTTTTTCGGCTTAAAAGAAATAATAGAATAATGTTTTAAAAAATAATTATTTCTCTTATGATACTCAAAAGGAATATTAGCTCTACTAAAATAAAGAATTTTATTTTTACGCGACTTAACAATCTTAACAATATTTTCTTTTTTTGCGTCGTTGCCAGATGAAATCTGAGAGGGCAAAACAATATCAAAGTGATGGTTTTTTAAGTGAAATTTTATTAAATTATCAATATCCTTAGGAGACACCATCGGTTCATCGCCTTGAATGTCAATAATTAATCTACTTCGAAATTTTTTTGCAACTTCTGCAATTCTCTCAGTGCCATTTAAATGATTTTTTGAGGTAATAATTGCATTTCCACCATTATTTTCTACTATAGATTTAATTTTATTATCATCAGTGCAAACAATAACTTTGTCTAATTTTTTTGAAAGCATTGCTCTTTTAAAAGTATGAACTATCATTGGAAGTCCATCAATTACCCTAAGTGCTTTTTTTGACAATCTTTTAGAATAAAGTCTAGCCGGTATAAGTCCTAGTATCATTATTAAAATCCTTATCTTTAAATTTAATCTACTCTTTTTCCAAGAAACTCAATATGATATGTGTGGGTAAATTTATATAATATTGATCTCCATTTTTTTTTTAATCTAAAATCATAAAATCCTCGAGAATTATATTTTTCTACTCTCTTTTCTGCTCTGTTGACGCTATAAAAATATTTTTTCGTACACCTTTCAATATTATTTAAATAATAGTCTTGCATTTGATCAGTCATTTCTCCAAGTGAAGTAGTATTTATTATTAAATCAAAAATTTGATCATTAAATTTTTTCATAAAAAATTGTGGTAAAATTACAAAATCAAATTTTTTTAAATCTTCAGATGAAATTCTTTCAATTTTTTTAAAATCGTCAAATGTTCCTATTTTTTTATTAGGAAAATTTGATTTAAGGAAAAAAGATGATAGTAAGCAAAGTTCAGGCAACTCTACTATTACACAAGTTGAAGTGTTATAAAAATTTTTTAATACTCTTGATAAACCACCGTATCCTCCTCCAATATCAAGAAATAAATTTTTTTCTTCATAATTAAGAAGAGTATTACGTTTTATTTGAGACAAATAATAAGCATATCTTAAGATTCTTTGATTTATTCTTTGCCCCCTGTAATTTAGAGATACATTGTTTCCAATAAAACTATCTGAAGTAGTTCTTAATACTTCTAAAGAAATATTTTCTGATAATTTATGATATAAATTAATTAATAATATTGATTTAAGCTTATTCATCCTTTCTGAGTTGCTTTTTTTAAGATAATTTTGGTCTTTCAGTATTTCAGCTTTAGTGACTACATTATTTCTAAAATTTTCTAAGGCGTTAATATTTATTTCTTTATCTTTTATAAACAATTTTTCAAACTCTTCTCTGCAAGATCTCCACCAATCTGAGTCTTCAAAGTTTTTATTATTTAATAAAATTTCATTTGACTCTAAATAATCTTTATTAATTTTATTAAAAAAATCTTTGCTAATCGGCTTATTTTGTTCGTAAAAATGTGAAGCTTGCACAGGCCAAGGAGATTCATTATTACCTCTTAGGTGTTTATCATTTAATTTGTTGCTTTGATCCACAAATGATTCTTTTTCAAAAAATTTATTAAATAGAATTACCCAGAAAAGATTTAACAACATAATTACTATTCTTCCAAATGAGTTATAATAAATCATGCTATTAGGGGGCTTTTTAAGTAACATCAGTCTTTCGGAAAAAATTTTTGTTTTAGAATTGAATAAAAACTTATAGAAAAAAATATAAATGTGCTGTGCCTTAGCAGAAGGCCTGTGATAGCTCTCAAATAATATTTTTTTTATAAATTTTATCATTTTAGATATAACTTTTGTATTTCTTTAAATAGATTACAATATTAATAATTCCAAAAATTAAATGGCACTCTTGATTGCTTTTATCTTGTTTATCTAACATTGTTTTAAATTCTTTTATTTTTAAAAAAGAATTCACAAATTTGTTGCTTAAAATAAAATTTTTAAAATCTTTTTTATTGAAATTAAAAAATTCGTCAATATTTTTAAAAAAGCCTATTTTTTCTCTATTTTTTAATACTTTCGATGGAATTTTATTTACTAAACTGTCTCTAAATATTGCTTTGTTAAAACCATTTCTAATTAAATAATTGT
>CACFJO010000005.1 GCA_902566675.1 uncultured Pelagibacteraceae bacterium | reverse complement strand
CTCATTTTAAAAAAATTGGTGAAAGTTATAAAGCAGAAATAATTGAAAGCATTCCTAAAAGTGAGGAGCTATCAATTTATCATCATGGAGATACTTGGCACGATTTATGTAGAGGTCCTCATCTAGCTTCATCAAAAAAAATTGGAAAAGCTTTTAAACTGACAAAAGTATCCGGTGCGTATTGGAGAGGTGACTCAAATAATGAGATGTTACAAAGAATTTACGGTACCTGCTGGTCTTCAAAAAAAGAACTAGATGAGTACTTGCATCGTTTAGCAGAAGCAGAAAGAAGAGACCATAGAAAACTAGGTAAAGAAATGGATCTTTTTCATTTCAGGGAGGAAAGCCCTGGATCAGTTTTTTGGCACGAAAAGGGGTGGTTATTATTCCAGAGATTAGTTGAGTACATGAGAATGAAACAAAGATTGGCCGGTTACAAAGAAATAAATACTCCTGAACTTTTAGATAAAACTTTATGGGAAAAGTCTGGTCATTGGGAAAAATTTGGTGAGCATATGTTTACTTCTGAGACACCCGATGAAAAAACTTTTGCAGTAAAACCTATGAATTGTCCAGGATGCGTTCAAATTTTTAATCAAGGCTTAAAAAGCTATAGAGATTTGCCTTTAAAACTATCAGAATTTGGAAAAGTACATAGGTATGAACCTTCAGGGGCCCTACATGGTTTATTAAGAGTTAGAGCTTTTACGCAAGATGATGCTCATATTTTTTGTACAGAAGATCAAATCACAGAGGAGTCACTATCTGTTACAAAATTAATCTTAGAAATTTATAAAGATTTAGGTTTTAAAAATGTCATATTAAAATATTCAGATAGACCAGAAAAAAGAGTCGGGGACGATAGTGTGTGGGATAAATCTGAAGCTGCACTTTTAACTGCGATAAAAAAATCTAAGCTTAAATACACTATTAATAAAGGCGAGGGAGCTTTTTATGGACCAAAAATAGAATTTGTTTTAAGAGACGCAATCGGTAGAGATTGGCAATGTGGCACCCTCCAAGTTGACTTGAACTTACCGGGAAGGTTAGGAGCATCATACGTTTCAAAAGATGGGACAAAAAAAGTTCCAGTGATGCTTCACAGGGCATTATTCGGTTCTTTGGAGAGATTTATAGGAATTTTAATAGAAAATTACGCAGGTAAATTGCCTTTTTGGTTATCGCCAGCGCAAGCAGTTGTATGTTCAATTGCTGAAGATAACAATAATTATGTTAAAAAGTTATTTGAAGATTTGTTCAAAGAAGGTATAAAATGCGAGATGGATTTAAGAAACGAAAAAATTAATTATAAAGTTAGAGAACATTCTTTAGCTAAAATTCCTTATATTATTGTATGTGGAAAAAAAGAAGTATCAGATAATACTGTTACTATAAGAAAATTAGGCTCTGATAAACAAAACGTCTTAAAAAGAGAAGATTTGATAAAAAACATGTTAGATTTAAATAAGTTACCTTTAAATTAAAATTAAGTGTCAAACTCCAAACCAAATTACTTTCAAAGAAGATCTAAGCCTCAGGGCCCAAGAGCTAACGAACGTATTAGAGCTTTAGATGTTCAAGTCATTGGTAGTGAGGGGGCTAATCTTGGAGTGCTTCCTCTAAAAAAAGCAATAGAGTTAGCTAAACAGGAAGACTTAGATCTTATAGAAATCTCTCCAAATACAAATCCCCCAGTATGTAAAATAATGGACATGGGAAAATACAAATATGATTTACAAAAAAAAGCTAATCAAGCAAAAAAAAAGCAAAAAATAGTTTCTTTAAAAGAAATAAAACTTAGACCTGGAACAGAAACTCATGACTATAATTTTAAGATTAAGAATGCAAAAAAATTTATTAGTAAAGGTGATAAGGTAAAATTTACTGTTAAATTTAAAGGCCGAGAGATGCAACATACAAATCTTGGCAAAGACTTAATGAATAAGATAATAGAGGAGACAAAAGATATAGCTAAAGTTGAAAGCCAACCTAAATTTGAGGGCAAACAGATGGTTATGATCATTCAGCCTATTTAAATCAATAATTTTAGCGCCTTGCTAACATAAGCTAATCCCTATATAAAGCCCAAATATTTATGCCGAAATTAAAAACAAAAAGCTCAGCTAAAAAAAGATTTAGGTTTACAGCTTCAGGAAAGATTAAAATGCCTCAAGCTGGAAAACGTCATGGTATGATTAAAAGAACAAATTCACAAATCAGAAAACAAAGAGGCACTACGATTATGACTAAACAAGATACTAAAATAGTTAAATCTTACATGCCATATAATTTGAGAGGATAATATGGCAAGAACAAAACGTGGAGTAATTAGTAGGGCAAAACATAAAAAGGTATTTAAAAAGGTAAAAGGTCAGTATGGTAGAAGAAAAAATACTATAAGAATAGCTCGTCAAGCTATGGAAAAAGCTATGCAGTATGCATATCGAGATAGAAAAGCAAAAAAAAGAGATTTTAGATCACTTTGGATACAAAGAATTAATGCTGGAGTAAGAGCTGAGGGTCTGACGTACTCCAGATTTATAAACGGTTTAGCTAAATCTAAAATCAAATTAGACAGAAAAGTTTTAGCAGAACTAGCTTATAATAATCCAGAAGTCTTTAAATCTGTGGTAAAAAAGGTTCAATCCTCCCTTGTTTAAAAGGGCCTTTGATTTAACATAAACTTTAATATAAAAAATCAATAACCTAATGAGCGATTTAGAAAAAATAAGTTCTATTTTTAACGCTAAAATAGACACTGTAAAAACTAAAGAAGACTTACAAAGCATCAAAACAGAATTTTTTGGAAAAAATGGCCAAATTACTCTTCAATTTAAAAATTTAAGTTCAATAGAACCAGAAAAGAGAAAAGAGTTTGCATCTAATCTAAATAAAATAAAAGAAGATTTAACAAATCAAATAGAACTAAAGAATTCTGAACTGGAAAACTTGGAAATAAACGAAAAATTAAAAAATGAAAAAGTAGACGTTACTTTACCAGTAAGACCTTTCCAGCAAGGAAAAATACATCCTGTATCTCAAGTAATAGATGAAATCTCATCAATTTTCTCTGAAATTGGGTTTTCAGTCGCAGAAGGACCTGACGTTGAAACAGATTATAATAATTTTACAGCTTTGAATACTCCAGATGATCATCCCGCAAGAGATATGCATGATACTTTTTATTTAGAAAAGAATAAAAAATTGTTATTAAGAACACACACCTCACCAGTTCAAATTAGAACTATGATTAATGGTAAAGCACCATTCAAAATTATTGTTCCAGGCAGAACTTATCGCTGCGATAGTGATCAGACACATGCACCAATGTTTCATCAATTAGAGGGCCTACATATAGACAAGAGCATTACCATGGGTCATCTTAAAGGTTGCTTAGATTATTTTATTAAAGAATTTTTTGAAGTTAAAAATGTAAAAATGAGATTTCGTCCAAGTCATTTTCCTTTTACTGAGCCTTCTGCAGAGGTTGATATTGGTTATAGAATTGAGAATAAAAAAATTGTTATCGGAGAGGGTGACAAATGGTTAGAAGTTTTAGGTTGTGGCATGGTTCATCCAAATGTTCTTAAAAATGTAAAAGTTGATCCAAAAAAATTTCAAGGCTATGCTTTTGGGATAGGAATAGATCGACTAGCAATGCTTAAATACGGTATTAATGATTTAAGAGCATTTTTTGAGACAGATTTTCGTTGGTTAAATCATTTTGGATTTGACCCCCTTGATGTTCCAACAAATTATAGAGGGTTAAGTAAATGATAATTACTATTCCATGGCTAAAAGAGCATCTTCAAACAAAGGCAAGTGAGGCCGAGATAATTGATAAACTTACAAATATCGGTTTAGAAGTTGAGGGAGTAAAAGTGAATTCCGGAGAACTTTCGGAATTTAAAATTGCAAAAATTTTAAAAGCTGAGAAACACCCAAATGCTGATAAATTAAAAGTTTGTGACGTAAGCATTGGTGGAAAAGAAATTTTAAAAGTTGTTTGTGGTGCACCTAATGCTAGAGATGGATTAATAACAATTTATGCTCCTCCAGGTGCAACAATTCCAAAAACAAAATTTCAGTTAAAAATAGCTAAAATTAGAGGCGTGGAATCTAAAGGAATGTTATGTTCACCAAGCGAATTAAATATTTCAAATGAGAGTGACGGTATAATTGAATTAAAAAATAAAGAAAGCGAAATAGGAAAAAGTTATTTCAAAAATAAATCGGAAAAAGTAATAGATATTTCAATTACTCCCAACAGGGCTGACTGTTTAGGTATTAGGGGAATAGCTAGAGATTTATCAGCTACTGGTATAGGAAAATTTTTGCCAGTAAAAAAAAAGAAAATTAAACAATTAATTAAAAATCAAATTAAAATCTCAATTAAAAAAGATCCAGATCAAGGATGCGTAGCATTTGGTGGTTGCTACATAAAAGGAATTTCAAACAGAGAAAGTCCAGAATGGTTGAAAAAGAAAATTTTGGCTTTAGGATTAAGACCTATCTCAGCTGTAGTAGATGTAACTAATTATGTAATGTTTGATTTAAACCGTCCTTTACATGTTTACGATGCTGATAAAATTGATAAAGAAATTATTGTTAGGAACTCAAAAGATAATGAAGAGTTTGAAGCTTTAGATAATAAAAAATATAAACTTAAAAAAGGGATGTGTGTTATTGCTGACAAATCAAGAGTTTTGGGTCTCGGAGGTATTATTGGAGGGTTAAGTACTTCGACTGAGCTTGAGACCAAAAATATACTTCTAGAGTCAGCTTATTTTTCTCCTGTTTCAATTAGAAAAACTGCTAGAGAGTTAAATTTAAACACTGATGCAAAATATAGATTTGAAAGAGGCATAGATCCTAATTCGATTATTGAAGGACTTGAGCTAGGAGCTGAATTAATTACTAAAATATGTGGCGGCCATGCAAGCAAGTTTAGTATTACAGGAAAAAATTCAAAGAAAAAAAAATCTATTAAATTTGAAATTGATAAATTTGAAAACTTGATAGGAATACCAATATCTATTAATGAAGCGCAAAAAATTCTATTATCTCTAGGGTTTAAATGTAAAAAGGGAAAAAAAGATTTGAATATAGAAGTGCCTACTTGGAGACCAGATATTAATCAGGATGTTGATTTAATAGAAGAACTAATTAGGATAAAAGGATTTAAAAATATAAGACTAATAGAGCCTAAGAAAAAAAGAGAAAATGAAACTTTAAATTACAAACAAAAGTTATTTCATTTATCGCAAAGATCACTTGCATCAAAAGGATTTATAGAAACTGTTACCTGGTCCTTTACAGATTCCAAAATAGACAATCAATTTTCTCAAGAAACAAAAGAGATTTCAATTCTAAATCCTATATCAAGTGATCTAAATGTTTTAAGAAGATCGATACTTTCAAATTTGGCAATTCATTTGAAAAGAAATCAAGATAGAGGCTATGAAGATCTTTCCATATTTGAAATTGGGCCAACATTTTTTGGTAAAAATCCTGGAGAACAGCAAATTGTAGTTGGAGGTTTAAAGTCAGGAAAAATTAATAGGAAGAATTGGATTGAAAAAGAGAGAAATTTAGATGTATTTGATATTAAACGTGACGCTATCAAAACATTAATTGAACTTGGAGTAGATGAACAAAATCTTTTTGTAAGCGATAGTACTAAAAAATGTTATCATCCAGGTAGATCAGGATCTATAACTTTAAAATCAGAAAAAGGACCTCAACTGGCTTATTTTGGAGAAATTCATCCTGCAATAATAAAAAATTTAGATTTTAAAGAGCCTAATATTTTTGGTTTTGAAATATTTTTAAAAAATATACCTGAACCTAACAAAAAATTCAGACAAACAAAAAAAAGTTTCCACGTTTCAGATTTCCAAAAATCAGAAAGAGACTTTGCTTTTGTCATAGATAAAATTTTTAAAATTGGCATATTAGAAAAAATAATAAGAGAAATCGATAACATCATACAAGATGTAAAAATATTTGACGTTTACGAGGGAGAAAATATCCCTAAAGGTAAAAAATCTGTTGCTATTAATGTTTCACTTCAAGCAGATAATAAAACTTTAAGTGAAAAAGATTTAGATCAAATTAGCAATAAAATTGTTGAGGTAGTAAAAGAAAAAACTGGCGCTACAATTAGGTCCTAATGTCAGATATAAAAAGAATTCGTAATTTTTCTATAATTGCGCATATTGATCATGGAAAATCTACTATTGCTGATAGAATTATACACAAATGTGGTGGTTTATCTGAGCGTGAAATGAAACAACAAGTTCTGGACTCTATGGACATCGAAAGAGAGCGAGGGATTACTATTAAGGCTCAAACAGTAAAATTAAATTATAAAGCAAGTGATGGTCAAACTTATATATTAAACATTATTGACACTCCTGGACATGTTGATTTTGGATATGAGGTAAGTAGATCATTATCTGCTTGTGAAGGTTCACTTTTAATAGTGGATAGCACGCAAGGAGTAGAAGCTCAGACTTTAGCAAATGTTTATCAAGCTCTAGAAATAAATCATGAAGTAATACCAGTGCTAAATAAAATTGATTTACCAGCATCTGATATTGAAAAAACTAAAAAAGAAATCGAAGATGTAGTTGGAATAGAAACGACTCATGCGATTTCTTGTTCAGGTAAAACAGGAGAGGGTATAGATAATATTTTAGAAGCTATAATTAATAAATTACCTGCACCAAAAGGAGAAACAAAAGATAAGTTAAAATGTTTATTAGTTGATAGCTGGTATGACAGCTACCTTGGTGTAGTAATTTTAGTAAGAATTAAAAATGGTAAATTAAAAAAGGGCATGAGAATAAAACTGATGTCTAATAATCAAGAACATATAGTAGAAAAAGTTGGTGTTTTTACACCTAAACCAACTGATATTCATGAATTAAACTCTGGAGAAATAGGTTTTATTATTACTGGAATTAAATCTTTATCTGAAACAAAAGTTGGAGATACCATCTGTGATGCAATAAATCCAATTGATATCCCACTACCAGGCTTTAAGCCAAGTAAACCAGTCGTATTTTGTGGATTATTTCCTGTAGATAGTTCCGAATATCAAAAATTAAAAGACGGTCTAGCAAAACTAAAACTAAATGACGCAAGCTTTTCCTATGAACCTGAGTCGTCGAGTGCTCTAGGCTTAGGTTTTAGATGTGGATTTTTAGGTTTGCTTCATCTCGAAATTATAACTGAAAGATTGGAGAGAGAGTTTGATGTAAATTTAATCACAACAACACCTGGCGTAATTTACAAAGTGCATAAATCACATGGTGCAATTCTTGATTTACAAAATCCATCTAATATGCCGGATCCTTCTCAAATTGAAAAAATTGAGGAGCCTTGGATTAAGTCTACAATTATAACACCTGATGAGTATTTAGGATCAATTATAAAAATTTGTCAGGATAAAAGAGGGGTTCAGACTAATTTATCCTATTCAGGAAATAGAGCAGTTCTCGCTTATGACCTTCCTCTAAACGAAGTAGTTTTTGACTTTAATGATAGACTTAAGTCAGTTTCAAGTGGGTATGCTAGTTTTGATTATGAAATATCTGGTTACAGAGAAGGAGAGCTAGTCAAACTTGGAATATTGGTTAATTCAGAACCAGTAGATGCACTGGCAATGATTATTCATAAAGATTTTGCCCAAAAAACTGGAAGACAAGTTTGTGAAAAACTTAAAGATTTAATCCCAAGACACAACTTTATGATACCAGTTCAAGCTGCAATTGGGGGAAAAATTGTTGCTAGGGAGTCTATCAAAGGTTTTAAGAAAGATGTTTTGACTAAAATTCATGGTGGTGGAGCAACGGATAGAAAAAGAAAGTTACTTGATAAGCAAAAAAAAGGTAAAGCAAGATCCAAACAGTTTGGTAAAGTCGAGATACCCCAAGAAGCATTTATAGGTGTACTAAAAATAAACAAAGAAACCTGATGAAGCAAAAATTATTTATTATTTCTAACGAGAGTATTTATGTACAAAATAATAAATTCTTTTGTGACAACATTGATCTTAAAACAACTCCTGAGGGTTTGAGTAAAAAATTTGATGTTTATTTATTAGGAAGAAAATCCAAAAAGAAAAGGTCTCATCAAATAAAATTAAAAAATGTTAATATATCAAAAAATATTTTTTTCTATATTTCCACTGTTATTTCATTAGCAAAACAGGAGAATGCAAAATACTTAGTTATCTCAATTACTCCTTTTACTTTTTTGGCTAGTATCTTTTTAAAACTCTGTGGCAATAAACCAATGGTATATTTGAGAAGTGATGGTTATGGAGAGTATAAAGCAATACTTGGGAAGACGGGTATATTAATTTATCACTTAATGTTTACTATAACGAGTCTTATTGCGAACTTGGCAAGTTGTAGAAAGTATATTTTAAAAGGCAAATCTGGCAAAATATTATCTCCCTCACAGTTAGATACAGTGTGGTTTAGGAATTCAAAACAAATAGAAATAAATAAATTTAACTTGTTATATGTGGGTAGAATTAGAATAGAAAAAGGTATTTTTTCATTAGTAGAACTAATTAAAAATAAGAAAGATTTATCATTAACTATTGTTGGCGCAGAACAAAATACGTCTTATTCTATTAATCAAAGCAATGTTAAAATTAAACTCACAGAAAAAAATAAAAATAGATTAATAAAATATTATGATGATCATAATGTATTTATATTACCATCTTTCACTGAAGGGCATCCGATGGTTTTATTAGAGTCTTTAGCTCGTAGAAGACCAGTAATTATTTTTGAAGAAATTGAGCATGTTGTTGAAAATAAGAGAGGAATTTTTGTATCCAAAAGAAATTTTTTAGATTTATTCAAAACATTGAATTATATCAAACAAAATTATAAGAAAATTCAAAATGATATAAGAAAAAATAAACTACCAACTAATAAAGATTTTATCAGAGAATTAATAAATTTTATATCGAGCTCAACAGACAGGAAATCTATAAAATAATGCCGTCTTATTTTTTTGATAGATTAAAATTTCTATTAGAAACGGAGGCATTTAAACAAAGACCAATTATAACTTTTTATAGATGTATAATTTTGTTATTTTTTTTAATTTTTAAGATTAAAAAAAAATATCAAATTAAAACGAAATTTAGCAGTTTTGTTTATACTTTTAAACCATACGAAAGAAGAGGTCTTGGTGGTCGTGGGCAGTATATACTAAGAGATTTGTATGAGCCCTTTTTAAATTTTGGACATAAAATTTTTAATAAAAAATTTTTTTTTGTGGATATTGGATGTTCAAGAGGATTTTTTTCAATGTATCTTTTAAATCTTAAAAATCTAAAAGCTGAAGGTTTATGTATTGACCCTCTAAAGGATTCATTAGATGATTTTAAAGAAATATTAAAAATTAACGGCGTAAAAAGAGTCAAGCTATTAAACGGCTTAATTTCTGACCAGAAAAATAAAACCAGAGACATATATAGAGTCAATGATTTCCACGGTTATTACTCAATTATTAAAAACGTGAATTTTGCTGATAAAAAAATAAAAGAAAAATTTAAGATTAGCACTTACACTTTAGACCAACTAATTATTGACAAAAAAAATCTTAAAAGAGTTGATTTCATTAAGATCGATACCGAGGGAGCTGAGTATGAAATTTTAACTGAGAGCATTAAGACAATTAAAAAATTTAAGCCAGCTATTTACTGTGAAATTACCAGAAAAAAAAATGATATAAAAAAATTATTGGCTAAATGTGGATATAAGTTTTTTAAGATTTCAAGAGAAGAAAAACATGAAATAAAAAATTTTAATGGAAATATCTTAGCATTGCATAAAGATACAATCTTAAAAAAGGGGAGAGGTGGCCGAGTGGTTGAAGGCGCACGCTTGGAAAGCGTGTAAACGGGAAACCGTTTCGAGGGTTCGAATCCCTCTCTCTCCGCCAGTCATTATCCACATACAACTATAAAGAGTCTTAAGTTTATTTTACGAATCAATTAAATTGTTATTAAGGGCAGTGGAGGGAGACTGAAGCTGCCTTTGCTTTTTATAGTCTTTTAATTCCTATCACTTTTAATTTTGTAGTCTTTTGTATTCTCTTAATTGTTTGATTGATTCCCATGATAACTGTTTTCTTCATTGGGCCGTAAGCATGAATAAGTTTTTTATTGGAAAGTGCTAGAGCCACGTGACCTTTCCAATAAATGATATCATTTTTTTTTATATTACTTAATTTTATATTCTTTTTAAAAAATTTAACTTGATCTTTAGCATCTCTTGGACAAAATTTATTATTAAAATTTAAAAAAACTTGAATTAATGCTGAGCAATCTATTCCTTTAAAAGATTTTCCACCCCATTTATATTTTGTATTTTTAAAAATAGATATTTTTCTAAAAGGGTTTTTTTCTTTATAAAAAATAGGTTTCACATCATTTTTGTTAATCCATCCTTTTGAAAATCTAAAGAAATTTTTCTTTCCTTCTATAATTTTTAATCTTGAACCAAAAGATATTTGATTAATTTTCTTAACTCTGTTCGGATACTTAAACACCCCTGATTTAAGTACATGAACCTTATGTGTAGGCTTTAAGAATTTAGAGAATTTTCTATTTTTTATATATCCTTTGTAACCGTCTTCTTTGATCCTAATCTTTAACCACTTTTTGCTTCTTTTAGTAATTGAAAAACTATCCCCAAAAATCATTTGTGTTACAGTTTCAGATTTTATCGAAGGTTTTTTGTGAAGATCTAAAATGGTAAAATTATTTGTAAAATACTTAGTCATTTAATTTAAGTTTATCTTTAATCATATAAAGAAATATTAATGATGGTAAAACCATTATCGCTGTAAGAATGAAAAATATTCCCCAATCTCCATTTAACCAATCAACCAGAGCTCCCGAAGAAGCTGCTAGAGTAGTCCTTCCTGCAGTTCCAATAGAAGAGAGAAGAGCATATTGAGTAGCAGTATAAGTTCTATCTACAAGCATAGAAATAAAAGCAACAAATGCTACCGTCGCAAAAGCTGCAGCCATATCATCAAATATTACTGCAATGGCAAATAATAATTCCGACTTTCCTGACCAAGCCAGTAAAGAAAATAATAGATTTGTAGATGCCATCATTATTCCAGATATGAACATCGCCTTAATCACTCCGGAACGAATAGCAAATAATCCACCAAGCAATGTGAATATTACAGTTGTAATCCAACCGAGACCTTTTGAATAAAGTGCGATATCTGATTTAGTAAAACCTATTTCTTTGTAAAAGATTACAGACATTCTTCCTAAAAAAGCTTCGCCAATTTTAAAAAGAAATACAAAACCTAGTATTGCTATGGCAATATTAAACCCGTTTTTTTTAAAGAAACTTATAACAGGACCGATTACTGTTCCAGTTAACCACGCAACAATTTTTATAATTATATTGGATGAACCTAGTTTTTCCTCAATCATTTTATCAGTCTGTTTCTGACTCTCCATTCTTTCGATTGGTTGTGGCTCATTAACAAAAATGAGACCAATACTACAACTAATTATAAGTATACCTAAAACCAAAAAAGTTATTTGCCAGTAGTTTTCGAAACCTAATTGCTGAAAAAACTCAGCTACATTTAATGCTACAACTCCACCTAATTTATATCCAGTCCACCAACCAACTACCACCATTGCGGCACCTGCCTGCATTGATTTTCCTTCATGTTCACCTATTTGTTCTATTCTTAAAGCATCAACGGTAATATCTTGAGTTGCAGATGCAATTGCAATTATAAGTCCAATACTAATTACTAAAGTCAAATTTGCAGTTGGATTTATTAAGCTCCAACAAATTAAACAGATTAAAATCAAGGTTTGCATCGATATAATCCATCCACGTCTATGACCAAGTCTTTTAGAAAGCCAAGGAATTTTAATTCTGTCTATAATTGGAGCCCAGAGATAATTAAAAGCATATACTGCAAAAATTAATCCAGCCCAACCAATTGTGGTTCTGCTCAACCCCTCCTCTTGTAGCCAAAGACTTAAGCTACTTCCAATAATAACCCAAGGAAAACCGCTTATTGCTCCAAGCAATAATATTTTGATCATTCTTCTATCAAAATAAACTTTAAACGTTTCAGAAAGCGTTTGTTTTTTGTACAAATCCATATCCTAATTTCTCCAAAATGATGGAAAGAATAAAACTAAAACTGCAAAGAGTTCTAATCTTCCAAGCAACATTCCAACTGATAATATCCATTTTGACAGTTCTGGAATATTTTTGTAATTTCCATTTGGCCCAATTACCTCACCAAGACCCGGGCCAACATTAGATATTGAACTAGCAGCTCCAGAGATTGATGTAATAAAATCTAAACCACTGATAGATAAAAGCATAGCTATGATAAGAAAAATAAATAAAAAAGTGAAAATAAAAATAATTACTGAATTAATAAAATCGTCAGAAATTTTTTGGTTATTATATTTAGTAATAATTACACTATTTGGGGATATAAGCTTTTTAATTTGATTTTTTAAAAATATTAGCAACATCTGTAACCTGAAAATTTTTATTCCACAAGCTGTTGAGCCTGCACAACCACCGATGAACATTAAAAGTAAAAAGAATATGAGAGAAAATTTTCCCCATAGGCCAAAATCATCTGTAACATACCCTGTTCCTGATAGTATTGAAATTACGTTGAAGGAAGAAATTCTTATTTTATCAAACAAATTACTCTCATAATTAATAAATAGCAAATACAGAAACATAACAATTATTGAAATTGCCAGTAAATAAATCAAACCTTTTATTTGTACATCTGTGTAAAAAATTTTCCTATTTCCTTTAGCAAATTTTAAATACGATATAAAAGGTATACTTCCTAAAATTATAAAAATACTTGCAACTATTTCTATATTTGAATTCTTAAAAAAACCAATCGACTCGTTATGGGTTGAAAAACCACCAGTTGCAATTGTAGTCATTGAATGGCTCACGCTATCGAAAATTGTCATTCCAAATACCCAATAAAAAAAACCACAAAGAAATGTGAGAGCTATATAAGTGGAAATTATTATTGCTGCAACTTCAATAGTACGAGGTAAAATCTTTTCTGTACTATCTGGCCCTTCCATTTTGAATAACTGCATCCCACCAACTTTTAATAAAGGTAAAATTGTAATTGCCATTACCACTATTCCAATACCACCTAGCCACTGCATAATCGCTCTCCATAAAAGAATACTTTTAGGACTATTATCTAAATCTGAAATAATAGTAGCACCTGTAGTTGTAATTCCAGACATACTTTCAAAAAAAGCATCACTGAATGAGAATTCTTGATTAGATAATATAAATGGTAAGCTTCCAAATATTGCAACTGTGACCCAAGCAAGAGTTGAGAAGAGAAAAGTTTGTCTAAGATTTAATTTTAAATCTTTTTCTAGATTAGCCAATATACATAAAATTCCAATAAATATTGTTACAAAAGAGGATGATATAAAGCTGTGACTATTTTCTTTATATATAACTTGCATTGAGTAAGGTGCTAGCATCGAAAGCCCCAATACTATGAGCAATATACCGATTAAGAAAAAAACTGTTTTGTTGTTACCCATTAAAATGAGATTATTTAAATAGTTTTAAAATTCAACTTAATATGATGTAATTATATCTGTATTTTGCATATAAAATTTAATAAACCATTACTATGCTGGATAATAACTTAATTCAATCTACTTCATCTTGGCCATTTGTTGAAATTAGAAAGCTTTTAAAAGATAGAAAAGATATTATAAAAAAAAAGGGTAAAATTACTTTCCAAACTGGTTATGGGCCAAGTGGATTACCTCACATAGGAACATTTGGCGAAGTAGCAAGGACCACTATGATGATAAATGCTTTAAATCACATAGAAAAAATTGATCATGAGCTCATTACTTTTTCTGATGACATGGACGGTTTAAGAAAAATTCCCGATAATATTACCAATTATCAAGTTTTAAAAGATAATTTAGGGAAACCCTTAACAGATATTCCTGATCCATTTGAAAAATTTAATAGTTTTGGTGAGCATAATAATGAGTTGCTAAAAGAATTTTTAAATAAATTTAAATTTAAATTTACATTTAAAAGTTCAACAAAAAATTATAAAAAAGGTATATTTAATAAATCCCTTATAAGAGTTGCAGAAAAATATGAAGAAGTGATGAATATTATTCTACCGACTTTAAGAGAGGAAAGAAGAAAAACATACTGCCCTTTTTTGCCGATTTGCCCAAAAACAGGAAAAGTCCTTGAAATACCATTGTTAGAAATTGACAAAAAAACTGGAAAGGCAGTTTTTGATAATAGTGGCGAAAAAATAGAAACAAGTATTTTAGACGGAAATTCTAAACTGCAGTGGAAAGTTGACTGGGCAATGAGATGGTTTACTTTCGATGTTGATTTTGAGATGTATGGAAAAGATTTGACAGAAAGCGCTATTTTATCAAATAAAATTTGCAAAACTCTCGGCAAAAATCCTCCTAATGGATTTGCGTATGAACTCTTCTTAGATGAAAAAGGAGAGAAAATTTCTAAATCCAAAGGAAACGGAATTTCCATTGAGCAGTGGTTGAGATATGCTTCGCCAGAGAGCTTGTCTTTATATATGTACCCAAATCCAAAAAGAGCTAAAAAACTTTATGCAGAAGTTGTACCTAAAACAGTTGATGAGTATTTAACAAACATTGAAAAATATTCAAGTCAAAAAGAAAAAGATAAAATTCTAAATCCAGTTTGGCATGTACACAATGGAAAACCACCGGCAGAGAAAATTGTAATGCCTTTTTCTATGCTTCTAAATTTAGTCGGTTCTAGCAACGCAGACAATAAGGAAATTTTATGGAAATTTATAAATAGATTTCATAAAGAGATAAAACCTGAAGACCATCCTATTTTGGATGGATTAACCGAGTACGCCATAAATTATTTTAAAGACAAAGTTGAACCAAATAAAAAATTTAAAAAACCTTCACCAAATGAGAAGAAAGCATTAGAAAATCTTGTTAAAAAATTATCTGAAATTAAACTAAACTTAAAACCTGAGGAAATTCAAACTATTATTTATACTGTAGGTAAAGAAAATGGATATGAAAAAAAACTGAGAGATTGGTTTAAATTAATTTACGAGGTTGTATTTGGAGAAGAAAATGGACCTAGGATGGGTTATTTTGTCAGCTTCTTCGGATTGAAAGAGACAATTGAATTAATGAAAGATAAGATAAGTAATTGACAATGTTTTCAATTTTAAGACCTTATATATTTTCATTAGATCCAGAAGTAGCGCATGATTTGGCAATTAAATCTCTAAAAGCAAATATTCTTCCAAAAAGTTTTTTTAAAGTAGAAAGTGAGGAAATGCTTGAAACCAGTCTTTTAGGTAAAACGATTTCAAACCCTATTGGTTTAGCGGCTGGTTTTGATAAAAGTGCTGAAGTTTATAATTCTCTTTTTAAATTTGGCTTTGGTTTTATTGAAGTCGGCACTGTTACCCCTAAACTACAATTAGGTAATCCAAAACCAAGAATATTTAGATTGGAAGAAGATCGGGCGCTTATCAATCGTCTTGGATTTAATAATCATGGGTCAGAAACTGTATCAAAAAGAATATCCAGCAATTACCCTGACGGGTTATTAGGAATTAACATCGGACCAAATAAAGAAACAAAAAACAAAGAAAATGATTATTATATTTGTCTATCAAGACTAGGAATGTACGCTGGATATATAACAATTAATATTTCATCCCCAAATACCGAAGGTTTAAGAGATTTTCATGATCAAGGGGAGATGAAAAAACTTTTAACTGGTGTCAATAAAATTATTAAAGAAAAAAAAATTGACTGTCCTATAGCAATTAAAATATCACCTGATATTAATGATAATGAAGTAAGCAAAATAGTTGAATTATTGAGCGTTTATAAAATACAAGGTATAATAGTTTCAAATACAACTGATAGGAATCGCGATAATCTCTCCGATATTAAAAAACATGAAACCGGCGGATTATCAGGACTACCTCTTAAAGATATTTCAACAAATTTAATTAAAAAATTCTATAATGAAACTAAAGGTAAAATTAAAATAATAGGAGTGGGAGGAGTGGACTCTGGAGAAAGTGCTTTTGAAAAAATAATAGCAGGTGCTAATGCAGTACAATTATATACAGGAATGGTTTATAAAGGACCCGGTATTGTTAAAGAGATAAAAAAAGACTTAATATCAATTTTAAAAAAAGAAAATCTCAAAAATGTTAGCGAAGCAGTAGGAATTAATGCTTGACCCCGATGTGTACAAGAATTATATAACTCCAATAAAACATTATGTCTAAAAGATGCGAATTAACTGGAATATCACCTTTAAAAGGTCACAACGTCAGCCACGCTAAAAATAAAACTAAAAGAAGATTTTTACCTAATTTAAAAAAAGTCACTTTTAGAAGCGATATCTTAAAAAAAGATATTAAATTAAACGTAGCCAACGCTGCTTTAAGAACTGTGGATTTCAAAGGCGGTCTAGATAAGTTTTTAATATCAGCAAAAAATACCAAATTATCAAAAAAAGTTAAAAAAATTAAAGCGTCGATTTCAGCAAAATCATAATTTAAAATGAATTTATTTTACAAACTCTCTCTTTTAATGGGTTTGGTGGTAGTTCTTTCAAATTACTTAGTTCAATTCCCTATTCAACATTTTGAATTAAGCGAAATCCTAACTTATGGTGCTTTTAGTTATCCAGTCACTTTTTTAATTACAGATTTAGCAAACCGTGCTTATGGAAAATTAGTAGCGAGAAAAGTAGTATATGTAGGATTTACTATTGGAGTTCTTTTAACATTATTTGTATCAACTAATTTTTCAGATATTATTTCTATAAGAATTGCTATTGGTTCTGGTGTTGCATTCTTTATTGCTCAAAATTTAGATGTTCAAATATTTCATTACTTAAGAAAAAAAATTTGGTATGTAGCTCCTCTTGCATCATCAATAATTGGATCTGTAACTGATACATTTCTATTTTTTTCAATAGCTTTTTACGCAACGGGAATACCTTGGGTGACTTTAGCTTTTGGAGATTTAGCTGTTAAGCTGTTCATAGCGCTGGCAATGTTAATTCCATTTAGATTGTTAATTAATAAAATAAAAGACTTTTCCGATAGTTCGGTTTCAGAAATTAAAAATTAGTGAATTGTCTTTTTATTTTTTTCAACAAAAAGATCAGTTAATTGATTTATCATAACATCACCTAAATCTTGAACATCCGTAATTTTAACTGCTCGATTATAATATCTTGTTACATCATGGCCAATTCCTATTGCCAGTAATTCAATATTTGTTTTATTCTCAATCAACTTTACTGTTTTTTTAAGATTAGACTCTAGATATTCACTAGTATTGGTTGATAGTGTGGAGTCATCTACAGGAGCTCCGTCTGAAATAATCATTAAAATTTTTCTCTCTTCCTTTCTTCTATTCATTTTGTTGTAGGCCCATTTGAGAGCTTCGCCATCAATATTTTCTTTCAACAATCCCTCTTTCAGCATCAAACCCATATTATTTTTTGCCTGTCTCCAAGGAGTGTCTGCTGATTTATAAATAATGTGTCTCAGATCATTTAATCTTCCTGGTAAAGTAGGTTTATCATTTTTCATCCATTTTTCTCTGGAAGACCCTCCCTTCCAATGTTTTGTTGTAAAGCCAAGTATCTCAACTTTAACTGAACATCTTTCCAAAGTCCTAGAAAGTATGTCTGCACAAATTGCTGCCACCGAAATAGGTTTGCCTCTCATAGAGCCAGAGTTGTCAATTAGAATTGTTACTAATGTATCTTTAAACTCAATATCTTTCTCTTTTTTAAAAGATAAAGAATTAAACGGATCCATAATTATTCTTGGTAATTTTGAAGTATCTAATAATCCTTCTTCAAGATCAAAGTTCCACGATCTGTTTTGTTTTGCTAAAAGTTTTCTTTGTAATTTATTTGCAAGCTTTGAAATAAAATTTTTCAATTGTAATAATTGTTGGTCTAAATTTTTTCTTAATCTTGAAAGTTCTTCTGCGCTCTCTAATTCTTCAGCTTTTACAATTTCATCAAATTCTTCTGTATATGTTTTATAATTAATATCACCCAGAGCATTTTTACCTTTTTTTCTTAAATCGGGTTGTGAGTTATTTTCTATTTCAATATCTTCTTCAGCCTGGTCTGACTCTTTTGCCTCATTCTCAAGATCTGGCATTCCAGAGTCTATGGACATTTCCTCTTGCTTATCCTCTTTTTCTTTTGCCTGCTTATCTTGGTTATTTGGCTGATTTTGTTTATCGTCATTATTTTGTTCATCATCCTTTTTTTCTTCCTCATCTAAGTTTTCATCAAGATTCATATCTGCGATGAGCTCAGAAATTAATGAATTAAATTTTTCTTGATCTAAAGTAAAATCACTTAATTTATTTATCTTATCTTTAAATTTTTCATTTAAATCTTTTTTATAAGATTTAAGTTTTTTATCAACTTGACTATTATTCTCAAAATTAAGAAATTTTGTTCTTAAGTAATTTTCGAAAGACTCAACAATCTTATCCTCACTACTCTTTAGATCTAAGCCAGATATCCTCTCTTGGTAAAAGGTTTCAATATTATTTTTTACACCTTTAAAATAACTTGTCCCTATTTTTTCACATCTTATTTTTTCTGAAATATTATATAGTTGTTTAGATATATTTCCTTCAGGCTCATATTTTTTAAACGTTTTTAGATTGGAAAATCTATGTCTCAAAGATTTCGAGTCAGCAACTGCTCTTATCTGATTGTAATTTAACTTATTATTAATCGGACTCAGTTCAGGTAGTCTAATTGAATTTTTTCCAGATTTAGAACTTTCATTGCCAAATGAAATATCAATTTTTTCTGAATTAGATAATGATCTGACTGTTGAACTAATTGCAGTTTTAAAATCAGCTATTTTCTCTTTTTTATTTTCCACTTTATAAAGTGATATTAATAGAAGACTCTGGTAGGTCTTCACCAAAACATCTTTGGTAATATTCAGAAATTATTTTTTTTTCTAAGTCATCACACTTATTTAAAAATGTAATTCTAAAAGCATATCCTTGATCTTTAAATATACTTGTATTTTCGGCCCAATGTAAAACTGTTCTAGGACTCATAACAGTTGAGATATCACCATTGACAAAACCTTTTCGTGTAAGATCAGCAACTTTTATCATGTTTGATAAAAGTTCTTTCCCTTCTTTGTGATTAAAGTTTTTATTTTTTGCTAAAACAATTTCAAGTTCTTTTTCAAATGGCAAATAATTCAATGTTGAAACTATATTCCATCTATCCATCTGTCCCTGATTAATTTGCTGAGTACCATGATACAAACCAGTTGTATCACCCAGCCCAACAGTATTTGTAGTTGCAAAAATTCTAAATAAGTCATGTTGTTGTAAAACTTTGTTTTTATCTAGTAGTGTGAAATTTCCTTCACTTTCCAAAACTCTTTGAATAACAAACATTACATCAGGTCTCCCAGCGTCATATTCATCAAAAACTAGTGCTACAGGATTTTGAATTGACCAAGGTAATATTCCCTCTTTGAATTCAGTTATTTGTTTTCCGTCTTTAAGAGTAATTGCATCTTTTCCTATTAAATCTATTCTGCTTATGTGACTGTCTAAGTTCACTCTAATACATGGCCAATTCAATCTAGCAGCAACTTGTTCAATGTGTGTTGATTTTCCTGTTCCATGATAGCCTTGAATTAAAACTCGTTTGTTGAAAGAAAAACCAGCTAAGATCGCAAGCGTAGTATCTTTGTCAAATTTATAATCAGGATCTATTTTAGGAACGTACTCATTTTTTTTTGAAAAAGCTCCAACCTTCATATCACTCTCGATTCCAAAAGTTTGTTTCACTGACAATTTTATATCAGTTTTTTGTAAAAGTTGCTCTGTGCTCATTTTTTTCCTAAAGTTTTTTTTAATTGACTATAAGCTAGTGTAATTTTTTTTAATTTTTCTTCAAATTTTTTATTACCATGATTTTTATCAGGATGATATTTTTTTACAAGTTCTTTAAATTTAAACTGTATTTGTTCCCATTTTACATCATCATTTAACTCCATTACTTGGAGAGCATCGCGGTCTGTTTGAGAAACTTTTGTTTTTTTAAAATCTTTAAAGTCTGCGCTACTAAAAATATTAAGTTTATCTTCAAGTGCGTTATTCCACAAAATATTAAAAAAGTTTTCAGATGATCCAAATTTTTTTGTTGATTTGTGCCAAGTCAAATCTGATTTTATAAAATACTCAATTTGTTGATCATTCATATTTTCAAAATAATTCCAATTTTTATTGAATATCTTAATATGCTCTAAGCAGAGTAGTCTATATTTTCTGCTATTATCTCTTTCAATTGGTGCTTTGTAAGCTCCAACCTCTTTACAATTTTTCCAGTCGCATATAATTTTCATAATTTATTCTATATAGTAAAAACTTTATAATGAAAGATTATTTTTATCAGATTGAAGAAAAATTAAAAAAAAATATAAAATTGGAGAAATTAGAGATTATTGATAATTCACATAAACATAAAAAACACAAATTTTATTCAGCCAACAAATATCATTTAAAACTTAAAATCAAATCGGTATACTTAAGTTCAATCTCAAGAATCAATGCCCAAAAAATAGTAATGAAAGTTCTCAAAGAAGATTTAAATACAAAGATTCATGCTTTAGAAATTGCTATTGATTAGTAATTTTGAATATTTTTTTAAATTAAATACAGAAATTTTATTTTTATTTGGTTGGGACGTTTTTCCTATTGAATTAAGTAAAATAAAATTAATTTTTTCATCATCGTTTTTTTTGTCGTTTTTAAGAAAAGGAATCAAACTTTGAATCGATTTTACCGAAGAATATTTTTTAAATACATGTGTCAAATTATTTTGCTCATAAATATTTTTAATATCTTTCAATGTTTGTATACTACATTTTCTTTTTAAATAAGAAAGTCTGCTCTCTAAAATCATTCCTGATAATACAGCTTCTCCATGTGAAATTTTTTTAGAATATTTATTTTTAATTTCTATTGCATGAGCGAAAGTATGTCCAAAATTTAAAATCATCCTTAAGTTTTTCTCATTGACATCTCTATTAACAAAAAAAATTTTTATAAGACAGCTTTTTTTTATAGCGTAATTAAGATTTTTTAAATTTTTAGAGAAAATTTTTTTTGAATTTTTTTTAAGCCAAATAAAAAATTTTTTATCTTTTATAATAGCATGTTTTAAAATTTCAGCATAACCACAGATCATTTCTCTTTTAGGAATCGAATTCAAAAAAGAAGTGTCGCTTATCACTAATCTTGGTTGATAAAAAGAACCTATTAAATTTTTTCCATAATTTGAATTGACCCCAGTTTTTCCACCAATAGCAGAGTCTACTTGTGCAAGGAGAGTAGTAGGAATATTTATAAAATTTATACCCCTCTTAAAAGTGCTTGCTACAAATCCGATCACATCACCTGTAATTCCGCCTCCAACACTTATTATTAAATCAGATCTATTAAATTTATGAAAAAGTAATTTTTCTAAAAAAGCATTTACTGTATTAAGATTTTTAGTTTTCTCGTTTGCTTCAAAATTTAAAAAAGTAACATCAAATTTTTTCAAATAGTGTTTTAAGGATTTCTTAAAATGATTTGGTACTTTTTTATCAATAACAACAGCAATTTTTCTAGTTTTTGGACACAAAGATTTTATTTTCCTAGGTAATAGGCTTAAAATTTTATTGCCAATAAGTATCGAGTAACTGTTCTTAGACCCTTTAAATTTTATTTGTTGAAAGTTCATATAATGCTAAAATTTTTTTTACAATCATTTCTGGTTTTAAAAAATTACATTTTATTCTGTAATTAGCCTCACTATAAAATTTCTTTCTTTCCAAGTAAATTTTATTGATCGTATCCTTTAAGTTTTTTTTATATAAAAGTGGTCTTTTTCTTGTTTTACCTAATCTTTTGATTAGTTGGCTCATCTCAACATCTAACCAAAAACTCACAGAGGAACTTTTAACAGCTTGTCTTATCGATTTATCTAAAAACGCACCGCCACCCAATGATATTACAGTATTGCCCTTTTTTAATTCTTTAAGACTAATTGAAGTTTCGAGCTTTCTAAAATAGTTTTCACTTTTATTTTTAAATATCAAATTTATTGAACAACCCTCTTTTTTTTCTATAACTTTATCTATATCAATAAAGGTATATTCGAGCTTATCAGCTAGACTTTTGCCTATTGTAGATTTGCCCACACCCATCATTCCAGTTAAAACTACATTTTTATTCAATTAATTGTCCGATTTTAAATTTGATTTTTCATAAATTTGTCTTATTTTTTGAGTTTAAATTAAATCTTAAACTATGCAACTTAAATACAACAGACAACCGAGTTTAGGAACCACGCTTGTAAAAACATTCATAAAATTATTAATTGCAATAGTAATTTTTATTTTAGCAATATTTTTGATTGAAAAAATAAAGTTCCCAAGCCCTAAACAAAAATACAATATAGATATAACCAATGATATTAAAAAGCTTTAAACTATTTTTAGGCTTATTAATTTTATTTTCTTTTATTTCTAAAGTAAACGGGGAAGAAAAAATTGATATATGGAAAAATAAAGAAAGAAAAAAAGTATTAAATTCTGAAAGTTCTAATACAGAGACAGAATTAAATAAAAAAATTTCAAATTCAAACCAGGTTTTAAAAAAAAGTGACGCTATTGAAATTGAAAATAATTTAATTGAAAGTTCTGACGAAATTAAAATATTTGGAGTTTACGATCCTGCTAAGTTTGATTTCAATTTGAATATGTGGTCTACTACTAGTGCAGACGAGGTAAGATCAAGTATAAAAAGGCTTAAAAAAATTCGATTATCAAATACCTCAAATGAAATTTTTGAAAAAACTTTATTGTCATTTTCCTATCCACCTAGTGGAATGAACACAGAAGAATTTGTAAATTTAAAAATTAATTGGTTGATTGAAAATAACAGAACTGAATTGATCGAAGAATTTTTAAAACAAAATGATGAATTTTTTGGTAAAAGCCGAGCAGTTCAATATTTAGTAGATGAAAATATAGCTAAAGCAAATATTAAAAATGGCTGTGAGAAAGCAAAATTTATCGATACGAAAATTAAAGACGCTTATTTAGAGAAATTTAAAATATATTGTTTAGTTTTTAATAATAAAAAATCTCAAGCTCAGCTTTTATTAGATCTATTAAGAGAACAAAAACAATCTGATAAATTTTTTGACGATAAGATTAATTTTTTATTAGGAATCTCAGATAAAACTTCTGATAAAATTAACCAAGAAAATTTACTCAATTTTTATTTATCAAGTGTAACAATAAAAAACTTTAAATATGTGCCTACCAAAAGTACTAAAAAAGAGATTTGGAAATATTTAAATGCAGCAAATTTAATTCAATTAGAGGATATAAGTGATAAGAAAAAATTAAAAGATTTAGAAATAGCTGCAAACCAAGAACAAATTGATCAAGAAATTATTTTTAATATTTATAAACAAATAAAATTTGACCTCAATACACTCATAAATGCAAAAAATAATTATCAATCACTAGAGCAAAGTGATGCGAGATCACTTATATATCAAAAATATTTACTGTCAGAGGACTTAAAGTCCCAAGTAGAATATTTATTTTTACTAGAAGAACTTTTTAAGAAAGAAAAACTTTTAAATATTTATGAAAAATTTTTTGTTACAGAATTAAAAAAAATAGGGCTAGAAAATATTCCAGAAGATTACAGAGAAATAGCAGAGAAAAAAATTATTGAAAATGAGGAAATAAAATTAGGAAAAGTCAAATATAACGATAAAGTATTACATCAGTCAAAAATAATGAAATTTTATCTTGAAAATGAGGAAAATAAGAAAATCCAAAAAGAGATAGATAGAACATTTAAAAAAATTAGCAAAAATAGAAAATATTTTTATTCAGCAAAGGACCTTGCGTTAGTTGACGCACTATTAAAAGATGGTTTTAAGATACCCTCTAACTTTGATTATGATCAGTTAGCATCAAAATACGAAGTTCCAAAAAATTTAATTGAATTAATAGAAAAAAAACAAAATGCTTTTCTTGTTTTAAAAATAATTGAAATTATAGGAGAGGATGAGCCAAATCAACTTGATCCAGAAACAATTTATTTTATAACCAGCCTTCTTAATGAAATGAATTTAATAAAAATTAGAAATAAAGTATTAACTTCTGCACTACCCCTTAGAGTTTAATTTTTATATAATAAATAATGCCTAAAAGAAAAATAGTAATAGAGCCTGATCCTATTTTAAGAAAAAAAAGTAAAAATTTAGAAAGTGTTGACAACAACTTAAGAAAATTGATGGATGACATGCTAGAAACAATGTATGAGGCTCCAGGAATAGGCTTGGCTGCAGTACAGATAGGTATTTTAAAACGCTTAATTGTTATTGATATTTCAAAAGGAGATGAAAAAAAAAATCCGTTATTTTTAATTAATCCTGAAATTACCTTTAAATCTAAAGAAACATCAATTTATGAAGAAGGATGTTTATCTTTACCTAATCATTTTGCTGAGGTAGAAAGGCCTGCAGAGTGTCATTTAAATTATTTAGATTACCAAGGAAAAAGTAAAAATCTTAAAGCAAAAGGGCTATTAGCTACTTGCATTCAACATGAAGTAGATCATCTCAATGGCATCTTATTTATTGATTATTTGTCTAAGCTAAAAAAAGATATGATAATTAAAAAACTTATAAAACAAAAAAAAGAAATTGATAAAATTATTTTATAGATCTAATGGCATTAAAATTATTATTTATGGGAACACCAGAATTTGCTGTTCCAATATTAAAAAAACTCAACAATTCTGAGCACCAGATATTATCGGTCTACACTCAACCACCAAGAAAAAGTCAACGTGGACAAAAAATTAATAAATCTCATGTTCAAGAATTCTGTGAAAAAAATCGCATCTCTTTAAGGAGTCCCGAAAACCTTAAAGACAAGAAAGAGATAGATTATTTAAAAGATTTAAGTCCAGATGTTGTTATAGTAGTAGCATATGGTCAAATTTTACCTTCAGAAATGTTAGGGATCAGCAATATTGAATTTTTAAATATTCATGCCTCATTATTACCCAAGTGGAGAGGCGCAGCTCCGATACAGAGATCAATTATTGAAATGGATAAAGAAACAGGAATTTCAATAATGAAAATTGTTCCAAAACTTGATGCTGGACCATATTTAATTCAAGAAAAAGTCAAGATAGATAAAAATGATAATTATATATCCCTTAGCAAAAAACTATCACTATTAGGCTCAGAAATGATTTTAAAATCTCTCAAACTAATAGAAAAAAAAAATTATAATCTGACTGAGCAAGATGAGAATAAAGCAAGTTATGCAAGTAAAATTGAAAAATCTGAGTCTGAAATAAAGTGGAATTCACCATCAAAAAATTTAGTTGCCAAAATAAAAGGTCTTAACCCTTATCCGGGAACTTGGTTTAATCATAAAGGTAATAGATTGAGAATTATTGATGCAATTGAAGTAAATCAATCCGGAAAAGAAGGCACTATTTTAGATGATAATTTAACTATTGCTTGTAAAGAAAATGCAATTAAGATTCTATTAATTCAAAAAGAAGGAAAAAAAATTCTTAAAGCGAGAGAGTTTCTAGCTGGATATAAAATATTAAAAGGTGAAAATTTAAATTGATCTTTAACTATCAAATTATCATTGAATATTTGGGAACGGGTTTCGCTGGTTGGCAAATTCAAAAAAAAGGAAAAACAGTCCAGGGGATTTTAGAAAAGGCAATATCAAAAGCTTTAAAATCCAAAATAAAAATTATTGGTTCCGGCAGAACTGATACTGGAGTCAATGCCTCGGGTCAAAGTGCCAATTTTTATTGCAACCAAAAGATTAAAAATTCTTTCAAATTTTTATCTTCATTAAATTTTTTTCTAAAAAAATATCCAATTTCTGTTATTAATATAAAATTACGTAGTTCCAATTTTCACGCGAGGCATAGTGCAAAAAAGAGGCAATACCAATATGTAATATTGAACAGATTAGCAAAACCTTCAATCGATAAAAATAAAGTTTGGTTTGTGGTGAAAAAATTAGATTTTATTAAAATGAAAAAAGCCATTTCGTTCTTTCGTGGGACACACAACTTTTCTGCATTTAGAGCTTCTTCATGTTCTGCCAAAAGTCCAATAAGAAAAATCAGTTATGCTAATATGAAAAAAAAAAATGATAAAATTTTCATAAATTTTGAGTCAAAATCTTTTTTACAAAAACAAGTAAGGTCAATGGTTGGTTGCTTGAAATATGTTGGTGAAAAAAAATGGAACCCAAGTCAGATTAAAAAAATTATTAAATCAAAAAAAAGAAAAAACTGCGCTCCTCCAGCTCCACCTGAAGGGCTTTTTCTTAAAAAAGTTTTCTATTAAAAATCTAGTAATTTTAAATATTTTTTATTTATTTTAATCCAACTTAATGTTTTTGAATATTTAATTGACTTCTTTGAATAATTTTCACTTTTAGCTTTATTAACTTTTAAGGATATAATTTTTTCTATTAAGTCTGAGTTATTTTTATAAATTATTACATTGGACCCAAAATTCTTAGCAACTTGATTAGAACAAATAGTTGGTAATCCGCTTGCCATATAGGTTAAAACCTTTCCTTGAACGCCAGTCGCAACATCTAAATTTGCTAAACCACAAAAAGAACTTTTTATATATTTTGATAAATCTTTTTTTGGACCTAAAATTTCTACGTTGGGTTTTTGTAATAAAAATTTATTAAAATTACTAATGTGGCCTATAATACAAAATTTTACTTGAGGTAACTTTTTAATTAATTTTGGCAAAATGTGTTTTATGAAATTTTTACAAGCTAAAAGGTTTGGAAGGTAGTTTAAATTACCAATAAACAAGATTTTACTATTTTTTTTTGAGAAAGAATACTTTTTTGAGATACTTTCAACAGACTCGTCGATTTGAAAAATTTTCTTCTTAAAGTGTTTATTAATATTTCTAGATTCATTTTTTGAAAAAATTGTAATTCTATCAAATTTATTAAAAATCTCTTTTTCTATTTTTTTTACAAGTATTCCCTCAAAAAAATAAATATATTTCAAGGGGTTTAAAAAATGTAAACTTTTATATGTTTGAAAATAATTGTTAGAATACAAATCACCCATTTCTAAAATAGTTTTCCCTTGAAAATTAAAAGGCAAATATTGACTTGATCTAATATGATAAAAAAATAAATAATCATAAAAATTTGAATTATTCTCTATGTAATCCTTCATTTCGTTTGAATAAAATAAACCAAATTGTAATGGTTTAAGTTTTACTAAAGAGATAAAAGAATAAAATATTTTTAAAAAGAAATTGGGATGACGAAATTTAAATAAACTATTTTCACTATTTTTCTCATTTAAACCTAAACTAATTACATCTACTTTAAATTTTTTTTTTAAAAATTTTATTATTCTTTGAGATCTAATTACATCTCCAGAATATCTACCAGAATAAGGATTCCGTGTTGAAATAAATAAAATTTTTTTCATATTTATTTAAACTTGTTTAATTTTTTTATTCTCCACCTTGATCCTTCTCTTACAATGTAACCAACGCAATTTTTTGTTCCACATTTGCATGGAAATTGTTTGTAGTCTTTATCAAAACTAAATCCGTAATCATAAGACAATTCTTCATTTTTTTTAATATCTTTTATTGCATAAACCCAAACTTTAAGTCCAGATCCACTCACTTCACAATTTGGTTCACAAGAGTGATTAATTAATCTTGCAGTATTAAATTTGAAATCCCCATCCAAATCGTATCTCTTATTTAAATTAAATAAATAAATTGCTCTACCATTATCAAACTTTGGATCTTCTTCAGCTTGTTTTCTAGTTATTATCTTTCCTTTATATTCAATTATTTTAGTGCCTTTTTTAATATTGCAGCTTGCGTACAAACCATTGTTATCTATCTTTGATTTTTTTATTTTGTAAATCTTCACTTAAAATACTCTACTAAAAATTCATTATATATTTTTGTAAGTTTTTTTAAGTCAGAAATTGAGACACATTCATCAACTTTATGCATAGTCTTATTTACTAATCCAAATTCAAGACAAGGAGAAATTTTCTTAATAAATCTGGCATCTGACGTACCTCCAGTAGTAGAAAATTTTGGAGTGATTTTTGTTATTTTCTTAATTATTTTTTTTGCCATAAATATATTTTTTCCTGGTTTTGTTAAAAAAGCTTCACCGTTTGCAATATAGTCGATTTTATATTTACATTTATTTTTATTACTAATTTTTCTTACAATTAAATTAATTTTTTTCCTCAATGAAGAGGAAGTGTGTAAATTGTTATATCTTACGTTAAAACGAACTATCGCCCTCGCAGGTATTACATTATGAGCCTTATTATTTACATTTATTGATGTAAATTCTAAATTTGAGGGTTGAAAATTTTTATTCCCTTTATCTAGTTTTTTTTCTTTAAGTTTTCTACATATGGAAACTAGTGTGTTTATTGGATTATTTGAAAGGTGGGGGTATGCAATATGTCCCTGAGTTCCAATAATTTCAATTTTTCCTGATAAACTCCCTCTTCTTCCAATTTTAATCATCTCACCAAGTTTGTTTGGATTAGTTGGTTCTCCAACAATACAAAAATCAATTTTTTCTTTTTTTCTTTTAAGATAATCTACGACTTTTTTTGTACCATTAATGGCATAGCCCTCTTCGTCACCAGTAATTAAAAAACTTATCGATCCATTAAACTTGTGTTTTTTTTGTAAAAAATTGCTTACAGCTGCAACGAAGCAAGCGATCGAGCTCTTCATGTCATTAGCGCCTCTTCCAATTAAATAATTTTTTTTAATTGAAGGCTTAAAGGGATTAATAGTCCAGTCTTTCATATTTCCAGGTGGCACTACATCGGTATGCCCAGCGTAACAAAGATTAGGACCTCTTTTACCTATTCGGGCATATAGATTTTTTATTGGTTTACTTCCGTTTCCTTTGAACTCAAGTATTTTGCAATTAAAGCCTAATTTTTTTAATTTTTTACTTAAAAATTTAATTGCCCCTGCATCTTTAGGAGTTACACTTGGAAATCTTATTAAATCTTTAGATAATTCTAATTCGTTTATTATAGGCATTAGTCTCTAAGCAGGTCGTTTATAGAAGTTTTACTTCTAGTTTTCTCGTCAACTTTTTTAACAATAACCGCGCAATACAATGAAGGTCCATTCGGATTTAATTTATTAGGCAAGCTTCCAGGAACCACAACTGAATACGCAGGAACTTTACCATAATGTATTTCTCCAGAGTTTCTATCCACTATTTTTGTAGATGCACCAATATAAACTCCCATTGATAAAACAGCACCCTCTTCGACTAAAACGCCTTCGGCGATTTCTGATCGAGCACCAATAAAACAATTATCTTCAATAATAACTGGACCAGCTTGAAGAGGCTCTAAAACACCTCCTATTCCTGCGCCCCCAGAAATGTGACAGTTTTTTCCGACTTGAGCACATGAACCAACAGATGCCCAAGTGTCAATCATCGTACCTTCATCAACGTAAGCTCCTAGGTTTACAAAGCTAGGCATTAAAACTACATTTTTAGCAATGTAAGCTCCTTTTCTGACGACTCCATTAGGAACATGGCGGTATCCCGCTTTTTTCCAATCTCTTTCTTTCCACTTCACAGTCTTACCGGGTACTTTATCATACCAAGTAGTGTATGGTCCTTTCATCATCTCCATCTTATTAATTCTGAAGCTTAATAAAATAGCTTTCTTAATCCATTGATTTACAACCCAACTACCACTTATTTTATTTGCGACTCTTATTTTTCCGCTATCGACTAAATTAATAGTTTCATTAATAGCCTTAATCAATTTTTTATCTGATTTCGAACTTACCTTCTCTTTTTTTTCAAAACTTTCATTTATTATCTTTTCTAGTTTATCGTAACTCATTAATCTCCTTTAAAAATTTTGCTAAGTTGTCAGTTTTATAATTAATGAAATCCGAGTCCGAATATTTTGCCGCCCAAGGTTCATTATTTTTTATCCAAACAGTTTTCATTCCCAATTCGTATGCTGGTTTTAAATTTCTTGCAATATCCTCAAAGAATATACAATATTGTGGCTCAATTTTGTAATTTTCAATCAATTTTTTATAAGGTTCTTTTGAAGGCTTTGGAATAAATTCACAATCTCTAATATCAAAAATTCCATCAAAAAGCTTGTCGATTCCAATTCTTTTTGTCACATTGAGAGCATGAGCTCTAGAGCCATTAGTAAAAATTATTTTTTTTCCGTGTAATTTTTTTATTTCGTCCTCTAGATTTTTATCTTTTTTTAAAAAACTCAGATCAACGTCATGAACAAACTCTAAAAATTCATCAGCGTCAATTTTGTGGTGTTTGATCATACCGTTCAAAGTTGTATTATATTCCTGAAAATAATTTTTTTGAATTTTCCTAGCTTCATCGTCGCTTACTTTAAGTTTTTCAGAGATAAATTTTGACATCTTTTTATCTACTTGATCAAATACTTTAGTAGCTCCGTCATATAAGGTATTGTCTAAGTCAAATAACCAAAATTTAATTTTTGCTAAGTCTTTCATTCTCTGATTAATGTCCCTGATCCTTTATCTGAAAAAATTTCATGTAAAATTGAGTGAGGCTTTCTTCCATCTAAAATAACTACACCCCTTACTCCATTTTGAACAGCATCAACACAATTTTCTATTTTAGGAATCATACCCCCTTGAACAACTTTCCATTTTATGAGGTTTTCTAGATCGAAAGGTTTAATTTCTGATATTAATTTTTTTTTATCATCATAAACCCCTTCAACATTTGTCATCAATATAAGTCTTCTAGATTTAAGTTTTTTTGCTATTGCGCTTGCCGCAGTATCACCATTTATATTATATGTTTGATTATGCTTTCCTAAACCCAAAGGAGCAATAATTGGAATTATATTTTTACTTAAAGCGCTTTGAATAAATTCATCATTTATCTTGCTCGGTATTCCTACAAATCCGAGCTCTTCTCTTTCAGGCTCAACTTCTATTATGTTATCAGTTTTGGTGTGGAACGAAGTTGCCTCAGAACCCAATTTCTTAAGAGAACTTACGATATCTTTGTTAAAATCAATTAATACCTCTTCTACTGTTTCAATTATATCTTTATCAGTAACTCTCAAGCCATTAATAAATTTTGATACAATTTTTTTTTTATCTAACTCCCTTTTTATTCTTGGGCCGCCGCCGTGAACGACTATTATAGATAGACCTAATTTATTAAGAACGTTTATATCAGATATAAAATTGTTAAAGACATTTCTATCTATAAGTACATTTCCTCCATATTTAATTACGATTTTCTCTTTTTCGTATTTTTTTACATATTTTTCTACAATATTTATATCTGGAGCTTTTTCAGGCCAAAATTTTTTTATCTCATCTAGAGAAATATTTTTTGACATTTAATTTGTTTTTACTGTAGTTTTTTTAACAATTACGTATTGTTGAGCGATCGTAAGAATATTATTTATTGTCCAATAAACAACTAATCCAGATGGAAATGATGCAAGTATGATTGTCAAAAACACTGGAAAGAAAGCAAATATTTTTGCCTGAATAGGATCAGCAGGAGCCGGGTTTAATTTTTGTTGAACCCACATTGAGGCCCCCATTAGGATTGGCCAAATACCTATAATCATAAATCCAGGAGGATCCCACGGTATCAGACCAAATAAGTTAAATAATGTTGTTGGATCTTGTGCTGATAAATCCTTTATCCAACCAAAAAAAGGCTGGTGTCTCATTTCTAAAGAAATAAAAAGCATTTTATAAATTGCAAAAAAGAATGGAATTTGAATTAAAACGGGTAAACAACCAGATGCAGGATTTATTTTTTCTTTTCTATACAAAGCCATCATTTCTTGCTGTAATTTAACTTTATCGTCTTTATGGAGTTCTTTAAGTCTCATCATCTCTGGTTGAACAGCTTTCATTTTTGCCATTGATTTGAAAGAAAAGTTTGCTAATGGGAAAAAAATAAGTCTTATTGCTACGGTTAATAAAACGATTGCAGTTCCGAAATTTCCTGAAATTTTGAATAAATAATCTATTACAAAAAATAAAGGTTTAGTAAAAAAATAGAACCAACCCCAATCAATAACTAAGTCGAATTTATTAATATTTTGGTTTGCCGCATAACCATCAATTGTTTCAACTTCTTTAGCGGCAATAAATAATCTTAATTCATTTATTCCAGAAGATGATCTATTTATAGTTGTTGGTTTATTAATTATATAATTTGCTTTAAATCCATCCTCAAAAAGAAAAGTTGATTTAAAATTTTTACCTGCCTCTGGAACAAAAGCGGTCATCCAATATTTGTCTGTAATACCTAGCCATCCTTCATTAGATTCCCTAACAATTTTTTTCTCTTTAACATCATCGTAATCATCTTCTTTTAATTCATCATCAAATACACCAATAAAACCTTCATGCTGAATATAAAAATTTTGAATATCATCAGGGATCTTATTTCTTGTCATTTGAGCGTAAGGAAATAATTCTACCGATGAATTAGAATTATTTTTTACCTGTTGAGATATTTTAAACAAATATTTATCGTCTAATTCAATCTTTTGTGTAAACGTTATTCCTTCTTTATTATTCCATTCTAAAATAACTGGAGACTTATTGGTTAGAACATTGTTGCCATTTACTTTCCATACTGAGTCTTTAGTTGGAACTTTGATTTTATTGCCAATACTCGTCCATCCTGTCTCTATGTAAAAACCATTCTCCGTGTTTGATGGATTTAAAAAAACGATATTTTTTTCATCCTCAACTTTTTGTTTATGCTTTTTAAAGGATATATCATCAATCAGAGCGCCTTTTAAATTTAATGACCCCGATATACTTTCATTTTCAATTTTAATTCTTTTACTATTGTTTATAGAGTCTTCTCTCGTAAGCTTTTTAATAATTTGTGGCTGACTAATTGACGGAGCAATAGTGCTTTGCTCAACTCTTTTTTCAATATTTTGATCATTTTTTTGAGCAGTTGGTTTTCTAGGTGTTTCAAAAAAAGCCCCCCAGAAAAGTAAAACAGACATTGAAAGAGCTATTGCTACAAAAACATTTTTGTTATCCATTTTTACTTTCCTTTTTGTTATTTTCGGGAACCAAATCTAAACCTTCGCCTCCTCCTAAGCTTTTAATTGGGTGGCATTTTAAAATTCTTTTTGATCCCAAATTAAATCCCCTTATAAAACCATGGGTCTTAAGAGCTTCAATAAAATACTCTGAACATGTCGGTAAATATCTACATCTATTTCCTAAAAGGGGAGAAATAAAAAACTGATAAACTTTAATTATAATTATTAGAATGTTTCTCATTTTATTTTTTTAATTTGCTAAAACTTTTCTCCATTAAAGGCAAAAGTACATCTTGCTTTTGAATATAAGCATTAGACTTGCCGAAAACTATATAAGTGTAATCTTTATTAATTGCACCCTTTTTTTTCAATAATTTTTGAACAATTGCTTTTAATTTTCTCCTTATTTTGTTTCTTTTTACTGCATTCCCAATTTTCTTTTTCATAACAAAACTTATAAGCAAATTAGCTTTATGCTTTGGTTTTATAAAACTATTTGCGGCAAAAATAGAAAAATAATCTGTATGAATTTTTTTTTCTTTAAGAACTTTTCTAAATTGGTTGCTTTTTTTTAAACTTTCAAGCCTAACCATCTAAATTTACGTTGATAGGGTTTTTCTCCCTTTAGCCCGCCTCCGAGCGATAAGTTGTCTCCCAGTCTTAGTGGCCATTCTTGCTCTAAAACCATGTCTTCTTTTTCTTACTAAATTGCTTGGTTGATAAGTTCTTTTCATAAATATTTTAAGGTATATATTTTAATTGCCGTCTATTGTACAGGTAAATTATGGGTAAAAATTTGAAAATAGCTTTGGGTATTTCTTATTTACTCATTTTATTTGTATTCTTGTATTTTATTTTTACGGTTATTCAATTTAACAGATTAGATGATTTTTCTTATTACAAAGAACTACAGTCAGAAATGGAAATTTATATTAGCACAAATGTAATTACTAATTTATTTTATTTTTTTATTTCCGCTATTATTTGGATTACGCTTCTTGGATTTGGCTCGCCAATTTTAATCATATCTGGAGTATTATTTGGACAATGGCTTGGAACTTTTATTTCAGTAATTTCAATTTCTATTGGAGCTTTAATCTTGTACTCAATTGGTAATTTTTTCTTTAGAGATTTAGTAAACACAATTTTGGAAGAAAAATTCAAAAAATACATACTGTTATTTCAAAAAAATGAATTTTATTATTTTTTTATTTATAGATTCGTGGGTGGGTTAGGAGTTCCTTTTGGATTGCAAAATTTACTTCCTATTTTATTTAATATGAAGAAAATCAATTATTTTTTCGCAAGTCTTTTTGGATTTATACCTAGTTTTTTTATTACTAACTCTATTGGTGCTGGACTAAATACTTATGTAGCTCAAGCAGAAACATTTAGTATTATTGAATTAATAATGACTCCAAAAATTTATTTACCAATATTAATGTTTGTTGCCTTAATGATTTTATCTTTGTTTATAAAAAAAAAATTTTTCGACAATGTCAATTAACAAAAATATTTTATCTAATAACTTGAGCCCTTATCTAAAACAACATAAAGATAACCCAGTTCATTGGCAGACCTGGTCCGAAGAAACTTTAAAATTTGCCAGACTAAATTCAAAACCAATTTTACTAAGTATAGGATATGCTAGTTGTCATTGGTGTCATGTGATGGCTCATGAAAGTTTTGAAGATAATGAAACAGCGGAATTAATGAATCGATTGTTTGTGAACATAAAGGTAGATAGAGAGGAAAGACCAGATTTAGATTTTATTTTTCAAAGCTCATTTCAATTATTTAATCAAACAGGTGGGGGCTGGCCATTAACAATGTTTTTAGATGAGAATGGAGTTCCGTTTATGGGAGGAACTTATTTTCCAAAAGACCCAAGAAATGGACTGCCGCCTTTTAAAGAAGTTCTTCAAAAAGTTTCAGATGCTTACAAAGATCAAAGGGAAAATATAATTAAACAAAAAAATTTAATTATTAAAAATTTAGACCTCAAAAAAAATTCAGTTTTAAATCAAGATCTTGAACCCATTTTAGAGACATCATTAAGTTATTTAGATAAATTAAAGGGAGGATTCAGGGGCGCTCCTAAATTTCCAACATTTAATGTGTATGAAAGCTTAATTTATTTTTACAATAAAACAAAAGATAAAAAATATTTGGAGCCAATACAAATTATAATTAAGCAACTTTGTTCAAAAGGTATCTATGATCATGTCGAAGGAGGAATTGCTCGTTACACAGTTGATGAAAATTGGACAGTACCACATTTTGAGAAGATGCTTTATGATAACGCTCAATTTATCCTTTTATTATCGAAATACTGCAAAATTAAACCTGATACTTATTATAAAGACAAACTACTTAAAACAATTGAATTTTTAAATAAAAATTTCTTAAATAAAGAAGGTTTTCTTGGTTCTGCTTATGATGCAGATAGCGATGGAGAAGAAGGGAAATATTATGTTTACAGCTATGATGAGATTAAAGATATACAAGATATTGGAAAGTATTTTGAGATAAAACCAGAGGGAAATTGGGAAAAAAAAATAATTCTCATTGAAAAAGAACAGC
>CACFJO010000004.1 GCA_902566675.1 uncultured Pelagibacteraceae bacterium | reverse complement strand
TCATAAGCCTTCTTATTTCTCCTCCTGAAAGCACAGAGGCATTCAATGTTCTTAAATGTTGTAAATTAAACTCATCCAAAAGTTTTTCCGTTATTGCTTTTTGATTTTCTGAGCCTTTAATTGAGACTTGAGCAATACCTAAAATGTTATCATAAACCGACATATTAAAAACACTTCTTTGCTGTGGAAGATACCCTAATCCCTCTTTTGATCTAAGATGAATAGGTATTTGATCTATTGATTTATTATTGAGATAAATTTTTCCACCTTCTATATTTTGTTCTCCGATACACATTGAGAATAGAGTAGTTTTTCCACAACCATTTGGCCCTAAAACTCCTACACACTCCCCTGGAAAAACTTTTAGTGATAGTTTTTTTAAAATAGGTCTTCCATCAAAAGATTTGCTCACGTCTTTGACCTCAAAGACTGGTTTATCTTTTTTAAACTTTAAAATTCTAAATCCTTTTTTCATTTTAAGTTGATATTAGCATTAATTTTATTATCATCAAAGGAAGCAATATCTAAAGTTTGTTTTTTTATATCGAAAAATAATTCATCAGCGGCAATGTTGCCTTTAGTATCATTTAATTGTACTTTTCCTGATACAACTAAGTATCCACCAGAGTTCGAATATTCTGCTTTTTGTGCTGAGAGCTCACTTCCATCGTAAAAAGCTTTGATCTCGTCATAAAAGATCATATCTAGAGACTGATTGTTATAAATTCCTTTTTTTGAAAAAATTTTTAAAATAGTGTCATCTTTGAAGTAAAAAGAAGCCTCAACTAGTTTCATATTTACCACCTCTTGGTTTGACTTATCATTAAATGCCTCTTCTGATTTCAAAATGTAACGATTACCAGATAAATCTAATCCTGAATACTCAATGTTATAAAAGATATCCTCTTTTTCGCTTTGATTAGCCAATTGCTCTTGAATTTTTTTTTGTGTTTCCTTATTTAAAATTCTCAATTGAGAATTATTCTGCTTATCTGAATAAGTAAAAAGAATTAAAATAGTTCCCAATAGAAGAAGGCTTATTTGAATGAGTCTAAGTTTTTTTTTTCTGTTCATTTTATTGAATACCGTTTTGTAAAAGAAAATGAATATGAATAATACCTTTTAAAATTTTATCCCTTTTTTTTAAATCTTTTTCTGAAACAACCAATAAACTAGTTATTTTTTTTTCATTCATAATAGCAAGGGCCTTAGATGCAGGTATATTTTCACTTACAACTAATGGACTCCTAATCATAAACTTATTTAAACTTTCTTTTTCAGATAAATTATTTATATCTCTCCTTAAATCTCCATCAGTTACTAAACCTTTCAGATATTTACCTTTAGTAATTACTACTATTCCAAGTTTTTTTTGATTCATTACTTTTAGAGCTTCTTTGAAGTTTTTTCTGTAATTGATTACTGGCATTCTTTTACCTGAAACCATTATATCTCTTGCTAAAAGTAAAGAGTTTCCCAAATTCCCACCTGGATGAAAAATTTTAAATTTTTCCTTAGAAAACTTTTTCTGATGCATTACTGTAGTTGCTAAGCTATCTCCAAGAATTAATGTTAAAGACGTGCTCGAAGTAGGAACAATACCAGTTAGATCTGCCTCTTTAACTTTAGGTAGTATTAATTTGATATCGCTTGATTTTAATAAAATACTATCAGGCTTTGAGGCGACTCCAATAATTTTAATTCTGTATCTGTTGGCGTACTTTAACATATTTGTTAGCTCCAAAGTATTTCCAGAGTATGAAAAAATAATTAGAATATCTTTTTTTTCAATTTGACCCATATCACCATGAAGTGCTTGAACGGGATCACAAAAAAAACTTGGAATACCAACGCTAGAAAAAGTTGCAGAAATTTTTCTTGCTATTAAACCAGATTTACCTACTCCAGCAAATATTACTTTTCCTTTACAATTAATAATAGCATCTACAGCTTTGACGAAAGAATTATTGAATACTTTTTTTATTTTTTTTAATTCATTTATTTGAACTTCAGCTGCCTTTTTAGCTAACAAAATATATTTTTTCTTATTCATCAGTGTTCGAATATATCCTCTTTAAAACCTTTTTGATCTAATTCAACTCTTGTATCGAGAAAATTTAAACATTTTTGAAAAAGTTCATATCTATTTTCTCTTCTCAACATTTTTTCTAATTCAGATTTTATTTTGTGTAAATAAATTACATCGTTAGCGGCATACTCAAGTTGTTTATTAGACAAATCATCTATATCTTTGTTCCAATCACTGCTACTTTGTCTTTTGTCCAGTGATTTATTACAAAACTCTTGTACTAAATTTTTTAAACCGTGGCCATCAGTGTAGGTTCTCACAATTTTTGAGGCAATTTTTGTGTCAAAGATATTGTTAACTTTACAATTCAAGAAAAATTCGAGTGCACTTTTATCAAATCTTAAAAAATGTCCAATTTTCAAAATTTTACTATTTTCTAGTACTGAAACCAAATTCGGTGCCCGAAAATCTTTTTTATTTGGCTGAATAATAAAAACATTATTTTCACTGTCACAAATTTGAATAAGACTTAGCTTATCTCTTTCAGGAATCTGTAATCCTGTTGCTTCCGTGTCGATAGCTATACTACCATCAAATGATTTTGCTATTTCTGTTGTTATGTCCTCTTTAATCTTAGTTATTTTCATATATAACTTTAAATACCATGAAAAATCAAATTTGCACAATTTTAGGTGGTGGAGGCTTTATAGGAAGATATCTTGTTCGAAATTTGACCAAGAAAAACTATAGGTGCATAATAACTTCGAGAAAACCCTTTCAAAAAGGCTATCTTAAAACTCAAGCAACTCCTGGCGCCATTGAGATACTAGATTGGAATCCAAATAATTTTAAAGATCTAAAAGAAGCTATTAAGAACTCTGATGTAGTAATAAATTTGATTGGTATTCTCTTTGAGACAAGAAAACAAAAATTTTTTGATATTCATTCGAAAATTCCCGAGGCTATCGCTAAGATTTGTTCACAGACAGATGTCAAAAAATTTATCCATGTTAGCGCCATTGGAGCTAATGATAAATCAAAATCTCTATATCAAAAATCAAAATTTCTAGGGGAACAAAAAGCGCTAGAGAATTTTAAAAAAACAGTAATTATAAGACCTAGTGTAGTATGTGGCCCCGAAGATAACTTTACCAATCTCTTTTCTAAATTGAGTATATTGCCTGTAATTCCAGTTGTTGGAAAAAATTATAAGTTTCAACCAATCTTAGTTTCAGATGTCGTAAGCTCCATTTTAAAAGCAATTGAAATTAAAAATAATGAAGGTAAAATTTATGAAATTGGAGGACCAAAAATAATTAGTTTTGGAGATATGGTTAAGTCAATTTTATCAACTATTAACAAAAAAAGGTTCGTCGTTGAAATGCCAATGGCAATTGCAAAAATACAAAGCAGTATAACAGATTTACTTCCTTTACCTCCAATTTTAACTAGAGACCAATGTGAAATTTTGTCTGAGGCAGATAATGTTGTTTCCAATAATCATCTTACATTAAAAGATCTTGATATAGATCCAACAGATGTTGAAGAGGAGATGAAAAAATGGTTATGGAGATATAAAGACGGCGGTCAGTTCGCTAAAGCACAATGAAAAGTATAAGTTTATTTAGTGGATATATTTATTTAATTGTTGCAATCATAACAGGTATTGCCACTAACGGTTTTCTTAAAACTACTGAAAGTTTTACTAAGCTCTTACCAACAATTTTTTGCATCACAAGTATTATTGTTTGTATTTTTTGTTTATCTAGGGCAATGACTATAATACCTGTTGGATTTACTTATGCGACTTACGGAGCATTAACTATAACTGCAGTTACATTATTTGGTATATTTAAATATAATCAAACTCCTTATCTTTATGCTACTGTTGGATTAATTTTAATTGTTTCAGGAGTAATACTTTTAAACCTTTTTGGTAAATTAAAGTAAACCCCTGATATTTTTAAATCAGGGGCATTTAATTTCTTTATAAACTAATTATTTAAAGATGCTGTGATAGGTTCTTTATTTTTGTTAGCTCTTTTTTCAGCGATTTTTTTCTCGATACTAGCTATCTTTAGATCAATCTTTGATAGTTTTTTTTGTTTAGTGCTTATCTTATTTTTAAGCTTATCGATTGATTTTAGTATTTTTTTCTTTTTCTTTTCGTTTTTTTTTAACTTTTTTTTCATATTGTTCCTCCAAAAAAGAAAAATCTAAAACAATCTAAAAAATTTTTCAAATTAAATTAAGAAAAATCTTTTAAACTAAAAGTTGAAAAAATTTAGAAAATCCTACGGAACTAATAAATTTATAAATCTGTCTGTTTTTTGGATTTCAAGACTGTTTACGTAACCACAATTTTCACCATCAACCTGTGATAGAACTTTATTGTTTACACCATTTATTTTTAATCTGTTCAATTCTTTTTTAATTACACTTTTTGCAGGAGTTAAGTCACCTTTGGTTAAAATCAACCAAACATAATAAAGTAATTTTATTCTAGTCAGGTCTTTAAATATGTAAGCCACTATCCTGTTTTCAAATATATTGGTATCATTTGTTATAGAATGGGGACCAGCATAGTATTTTGAATTAGTACATAAAATCCAATCAGCCATAATTTTTTCATTATCTACCTCAACCTCCATTTTATTATTTTTTAAAAATAAAAAATGCTGAAAACCTTTTAAAGCGAAAATTACTTTTCCAAGATACTTTTTAATATTAATATTTATGGACTCAACAATTCGAGAGTCAAAACCTACACCAGCCATCAAGAAAAAGTACTTATCATTTATTTTTGCTAATGAAATTTTCTTATGATTATCTGATACGAGGACGTTGTAAATCTCCTCCGCCTTTTTCTTAATTTGAGTTTCTATTTGTAAAATATTTGCAGTGCCAGCAGGTATGTAACCTACTAATTTGTCTTTTAGATTATCACTTTTAAACATTTCATTAATACCAAAACATACGCTCCCGTCACCGCCAGCAAATACTAACCGATCAAATTTTTTATTAGATAATTCTTTAAAAACTTTTCTTGCATGATCTTCGCTTTCGGTTTTAAAAAGATCTACAAGGTGATTTTTTTCTAAAAGATAAATAACCTTATTAATTAATTTAAGTTTTCTACCACCTGCTGCATTAGCATTAAATATAACGGCAAAATTCAATTTTTTATCCATATTTTAACAATTCTGTAACATATTTATGATTCTACTTATACTAGAGATTCGTTTTATAAAAAATATGGAAACAATTCAAACTAAATCTAAAGGAAAGATTTTAAATTACAAAAGCATCTTTATTTCTGACTTGCACCTTGGGCATAGAAAAAGTGCAGCAAACAAATTATTAGAATTTTACAAACATTCAAGGTCAGAGAATTTATATCTTGTTGGTGATATCATTGATGTTTGGGCTTTAAAAACAAAATTTTACTGGCCTCAAGAACATAATGATGTGATTCAAAAAACATTAAGAAAAGCAAGACATGGAACAAAAGTAAAATATATTGTGGGAAATCATGATGATGTCTTCAGAAAATTTTTACCATTACATTTTGGCGATATTGAAGTGGTAAATAGAGCCATACATGTAAGTTCAGATAATAAAAAGTATATTGTTGTTCATGGTGATGCTTGGGATGGAGTGATGAAATATGCTCCATGGTTATCAAAAGTAGGAGCTATCGCTTATAGTTTTTTACTTGAGTTTAATGTTGTTATCAATTTTTTTAGAAGATTATTTAAAAAGGGTAATTGGTCTTTAGCAAAATATTTAAAACACAAAGTAAAGAACGCTGTAAAATATATAGGCGATTATGAAAAAACTTTAGCAACTTATGCTAAAAGAAAAAATGTTGATGGCATAATTTGCGGCCATATTCATCATTCTGCCGATCAAGTCTTAGATGGTGTGAGATATTTAAATTGTGGTGATTGGGTAGAAGGTGCAACTTTCTTGGTTGAACATTTTGATGGTCGCATGGAAGTTATTGACTGGGATAAAATCAGAGGTGACGTTGTTGATTACGAGCCGTATTTAAAAGTAGTAAATAAATAAATGAAAATTTTAATCGTTACTGATGCCTGGTATCCGCAAGTGAACGGTGTTTGTAGAACTTTAAAAAATCTTGGCGATGAATTAAAAAAAATTGGACATCAGGTTGAATATATTGAACCTAATCAATTTTTTACTGTGCCAATGCCAAAATATAATGAAATAAAACTTTCTCTTAATGTTTGGCCTAGAGTAGGTAGATTAATTTCTAAAGCCGATGCTGATATAATTCACATAGCTACAGAAGGCCCGATAGGAATATTTGCAAAAAGATATTGTGTAAAAAATAAGCTTAAGTTTACTACGTCTTACCATACTCAATTTGATAAATATTTGAAGCTATACTATCCTTATTTGCCAATTAAGCTTGCTCAAAAGTTCCTTAAAGGATTTCACTCAAAGGCTGAAAAAATTTTAGTAACAACTCAGTCAATGAAAGATGAACTTCAAGATATTGGTTTTGATAAGGATAAGATGGTTGTTTGGACTAGAGGGGCAAACCACGGGGCATTTCAAAAGCCTAAAAAGATTAATTTAGAGTATAAAAGACCAATTTATCTTTATGTGGGAAGGGTATCTATTGAGAAGAATATAAGAGCATTTCTGGATTTAGAGTTAGAAGGCACGAAACTAGTTGTTGGTAAAGGACCTGATTTAGATAAACTTAAAAAAGAATACCCTGAAGCGATATTTAAAGGAGAGAGAACAAATGGTGAGCTTGCAAGTTACTTTGCTTCTTCTGATGTTTTTGTTTTCCCGAGCAAAACAGATACTTTTGGAATTGTAATTATAGAAGCTTTAAAATGTGGATTGCCAGTAGCTGCTTACCCAGTAGCAGGACCAAAAGATATTTTTAACGGAACAAACATTGGCTCGTTAAACAACGATCTTAAAAAAGCAGCACTTGAAGCTCTTAAGTCAGATAGAAGCGCTTGCATTGAGCATGCAAAAAAATATACCTGGGAAAATTGCGCAAAAATCTTTTTAAATAGTGCGGTATCAAACCGCTAAAAAATATTTCTTTAGTCTATATCTTTAAAGTATAATCAAATCATGGAATTATTATTTTATTCTCTTGCTGGGATAATTGTGATCGTAGTAATTGCAGTATCCAGAAAATCCATTGTAGCAGGCATGGAGGCAAGATCCGATGTTAAGAGAGAGAACAAACCAAGTAATAATGAAGAGGGGATAGAAGACATCACCAATGAAAATATTGAAAAAACTAATGAGCAAGTAAAGATTATTAATCAAATCGATGATCTAATTTTAATTGTAGATAAATTTAAAAATATCAAATTTTTTAATAATAGTGCAAAAAAAAAATTTGGAGAAAATAATTTAAATAAGCACGTGGCTACTTTATTGAGAGTTCCTGATTTACTCCAAAATATTGATTTAGTACTTTTAAAAAAAGAGACAATTACTATGGATTTAGAATTATCCTCTCCCTCATTTCAGTTCTTTAAAGTTCATCTATTCTCTGGACCGACCTCATATGTCGATGATCCTGACTCAGTTGTTTTATTTCTAAAAGATTTAACTGATATTATAAAAGCGCAAAGGTTTAAATCTGATTTTGTAGCTAATGTCAGCCATGAACTTAAAACGCCTTTAGTTTCTATTAAAGGATTTTTAGAAACTATAAGCGGACATGCGAAAGATGATTTAGAAGCACAAAAAAAATTCATACCGATAATGCTTGAGCAAGCTGATAGGATGGAAAGCTTAATTAAAGATTTACTTTCATTAAGTAGAATTGAGTTAGAGGAACATATACAGCCTCAAGATAAAGTAAATTTAAAAGAAGTTTTAAGTAACGTTGAAGATATCCATCAAAAAAATTTAAAATCTTTTGAATTTAAAAATAATATAAAAGATGATTTCTTTATTAAAGGCGATCATGAAAAATTAATTGAAGTTTTTTCAAATATTATTGATAACAGTATAAAATATTCAGAAAAAAATAAAAAGATCGAGGTTAATTGTGGACAAGGTAACGGAAAAGTAATAGGAGACTCTTATACCGTGTCCATTAAAGATAATGGTATTGGAATTCCAACTGAACAACTTCCGAGAATTACTGAAAGATTTTTTAGAGTTGATGCAGCTAAAAGTAAAAAAGTTGGTGGCACTGGACTTGGAATGGCGATCGTGAAGCACATTGTTAATCAGCATAGAGGTGAGTTAGAAATAAAAAGTGAGGCTCAAAGTGGCACCGAAATAAAGGTTCACTTTTCTAAATTTTAGCAAATATCACAAATTTATTAAATTATGTCTTGAGATAGACAGTAAAATAGTTAAAATTCTAGTATGACTAGAATAACAAATTATATAATTCTGGTTTTATTAACTTTAACTTTTACAACTGTTAAGGCAGATGTAAACTTAATTGAGAAAACTTTACGTTCTCAACCTCTCACAGTTTTTGATCTTGGACTTTTAAGACTTAAAAACGATCTTAGGCAAGCTAAAAACGATTTAGTTCTTGAAGTAGATAATAAAAATGTATCTACAATTTATACTGAAGCTTTATTTTCTAGAAGAGACGATGGAATTCAATTAATTGTGTCAGCACCGATGAGCACTCATTTAAATGCTAACTCGTACATGGTGGACTCAATTAAATGTAGAAAAATTTTTGAAAAAGTTAAAAATAATCTTTTAAAAGGACAAAACGAGAGCAATATGATTCACTCAAAAGCTGCATCTTATTTAAGTGAAGTATTCACCGCTCCAACACAATGGAATGCTTGGAGATATGATAAAGGTTTTACTCAAAAATTAGTTAACTTTGTACAACTAGAAGTTACATTAAAGCCTACTCAATCCTACGCAGTTAAAAATAAAGTAAGACCTTTTAGTTGCGGAGGGTCTTTAGCCTCTGATTATCAACAAATCGAGATAACTAGAAAGTTCAACTAAAAAGTTATCATTTTAATAAATTTGTAACATATCTGTAATAATTAAGAGTCCTCTTAATTCTATGAGTCCAATGTTTGTTAATTAATTAATAAATGAAAGGATAAACAATGAGAAAACTATCAATCGCTTTAGCTTCATTAGTTGCAATGTTAGTTGTAACTTCTGCTCAAGCTAGAGATCAGATTAAAATCGTAGGTTCTTCAACTGTATTCCCTTATGCAACAATCGTTGCTGAAAGATTTGGTTCGTCTGGTAAATTTAAAACACCAGTAATCGAGTCAACAGGAACAGGTGGTGGAGCTAAATTATTCTGTGCTGGAGTTGGTACAGAGCACCCAGACATAACAAATGCATCTAGAGCTATGAAGGCTAAAGAGTATGCGCTATGTCAAAAAAATGGTGTTGAAGAAATCGTAGAGATTACAGTTGGTAACGACGGAATAACGTTAGCTTATTCTAAAGATGCTAAACCAGTAAACTTTACAAAAAAACAATTATGGGCAGCATTAGCAAAAGAAGTTGCTAAAGATGGTGCGTTAGTACCAAATCCATATAAAAATTGGAGTGATATCGACCCATCATTACCAAACTACCCTATCAAAGTTATGGTGCCTCCAGGAACATCAGGAACAAGAGATGCTTGGAATTCATTAGTAATGAAAAAAGGTATCGATGATGCTTCTAAAAAAGCTGGCGCTAAATATAAAGCGTTAAGAGAAGATGGTGCGGTAATTGAAGTTGGTGAGAACGACTCACTTATTATTCAAAAATTAGCTGCGGACAAAGAAATGTTCGGTTTCTTTGGTTTCAGTTATTTCTTAGCTGCAAAAGATAAATTGCAAGCTGCAAGCATTGAAGGTGGTCAACCAAGTCTATCTTCGATTCAAGATTACAGTTACGCAGTTGCAAGACCTTTATTCTTCTATGTGAAAAAAGCTCACGTAGGCGTTGTACCTGGCTTACATGAATTCGTAAAAGAGTTCACAAGTAAAAAAGCTATGGGTAATAAAGGTTATTTAACTGATATCGGGCTAGTACCTCTAGATGGCAAGTTATACAAAACATCTAGAACTAACGCTACGAAGTTAGTTAACATGCCTGCTAAGAAGTAGTAGTATCAATTAAACAAAAAGGGGGTATTTTACCCCCTTTTTATCTCTGGAAGCTCAATATGAATTTAATACTTGTAACTTTTATTATTCTCTTAGCTTTCACAAGTTATTATTTCGGTAGAAAAAAAGCTCTAGTTATTCAATCATCACAAAGACTTACGGCATTACCAAAATTTTATGGATATTATTTAGCTGCTTGGTGTGCTGCACCAGCATTAATAATTTTTGCTCTTTGGTCAGTTTTTGAACCATCAATAGTTAAAACATTTATTTTACAAGATTACACTGATCAGAACTTAACTAAAAATGAGCTTCAGCTTATTTACACAAAGGTTAAAGCATTAGCCGCAGGAACTTACACGGGAAATATTACTAATTTTCTAGATGAGTCTGCTAATAAGTACATTCAATTAAAAGGAATAGCTAACAGCGCTAAAGTAGCAATTATTTTAGCAATTTTAATTTTCTCTCTGAGTTTTGCGTATAGATCTGTTCAGAAAAATGATCGAATGAGAGAACCAGTAGAAATTTTTCTTAAATGGGTGTTATTTGTTGCATCATTAGGCGCAGTTTTAGTTACAATCGGAATAGTTTTTTCACTTTTATTCGAAGCGATTAGGTTTTTTCAAGCAGTAAAAATCTTTGACTTTATATTCGGAACTCATTGGTATCCTGCTAAAACTTTTGTAAGAGATGGCCAACCAGATCCTGAATTAATGAAGGATGCTTTCGGAGCTGTGCCTTTATTTGCTGGAACTTTTTTTATTGCTTTTATTGCAATGTGTGTTGCCATCCCCATAGGTTTGCTGAGTGGGATATATCTATCTGAGTATGCTGGAAGAGGCATAAGAAAATATGCGAAACCTATTATTGAGATTTTAGCTGGTATTCCAACAGTGGTATATGGTTTTTTTGCAGCTTTAACCGTCGGTCCTTTTGTTAAAGAAATTGGTAACGCTATGGGTTTAGAAGTTTCAGCGGAGAGCGCTTTAGCTGCAGGAGCAGTTATGGGAGTAATGATAATTCCTTTTATTTCAAGTCTAAGCGATGACGTTATGACGGCAGTACCTCAAAATTTAAGAGATGGGAGTTACGCAATGGGCGCAACAAAATCTGAAACTGTAAAAAAAGTAATTTTTCCAGCAGCCCTACCTGGTATCGTAGGTTCGATACTTTTAGCAGTATCGAGAGCGGTAGGAGAAACAATGATTGTTGTAATGGCCTCAGGACTAGCGGCTAATCTTACAATGAATCCACTTGAGTCAACTTCTACCATTACAGCGCAAATTGTAGTAATTTTAATTGGAGACCAACAATTTGGAGATCCAAAAACTCAATCAGCTTTTGCATTAGGAATATCTTTATTTATAGTAACTTTACTCTTAAATGTAATCGCTCTTTCAGTTGTTAAAAAATATAGGGAAAAATATGAATAGTTTTAAGAAAAATTTATTAAAAAAAAGATATAACGCTGAAAGAAGATTTCAATGGTATGGCAAAATAGCTATAGGATTAGCTTTAAGCTTTTTAGCAGTTTTTATGTTTCAGATATTTTCAAAAGGTTACTCAGCTTTCCAAAAAACTTGGATAGTAACAGAAGTTCATTATGATAAAGAATTACTTTTAATCGATGCAGAAAGCCCATCAAAAGATGATTTAGAAAATGCAGACTATTATGATGTTGCTTACAAAGCTATGACCTCATTAGATACTGGACTTCCTGAAGAAGAGGATCGTCAATTGATACAAATGGTTTCGTATAAATATGAGGCAGAGGTTAAAGATCTACTTTTAAAAAATCCAGACTTTCTGGGTAAAATAGTTCCCATAAAATTAACAGCTTCTGATGATGTTGATCAAGTTCATAAGGGAAATTATCCAAGAGATATCCCTGAAAAGAATAGAAGAGTAAATGATTATCAGTTGCAGATTTACGATATGCTTAATGAAAGAGGGGATATTTTATCAGAGTTTAACATTAGTTTTTTTACAAGTCCTGATTCAAGAGAGGCAGAGCTAGCAGGTATAGCTAGCTCGTTTATGGGAACAGTTTTTAGTATACTAGTATGTTTAGCGTTTTCATTTCCTGTTGCAGTGCTAGCTGCAATTTATCTCGAGGAGTTTGCACCAAAAAATAAATTTACAGATTTTATAGAAGTAAACATTAATAATTTAGCAGCTGTTCCATCGATAGTATTTGGTTTGCTAGGTCTTGGTGTTTTATTAGCAGTTTTTAATTTACCAAGATCGACACCACTTGTTGGAGGAATTACTTTGTCTCTTATGACATTACCAACAATAATTATTGCTGCAAGAGCTTCTTTAAAAGCTGTTCCTCCAAGTATAAGAGAAGCTGCTTTAGCGATGGGTGCAAGTAATATGCAAACAACCATGCATCATACTGTGCCACTATCAATGCCTGGAACTTTATCTGGAACGATAATTGGCTTGGCTCAAGCTTTAGGGGAAACAGCCCCTTTAATTTTAATAGGAATGGTTGCTTTTGTGAATACAATACCTGGTACGCCAGTTGATCCTGCTGCAAGTTTACCAGTTCAGATATATATATGGTCAGAAAGTGCTGAGAGGGGTTTCGTTGAAAAAGTATCTGCATGTATTATGGTGCTTCTAGCTTTTTTAATTTTAATGAACTTGGCAGCTCAAATCGTTAGACACAAATTTGAAAAGAAATGGAGTTAAATGAGTAAAATAAAAGCGGAAAATGTAAATGTTTATTACGGATCCAAACAGGCATTATTTGACGTCTCTATAGATATAGCAGAAAAAGAAGTTACAGCTTTAATTGGACCATCTGGGTGTGGAAAGTCTACTTTCTTAAGATGCTTGAACAGGATGAACGACGTCATAGAAATTTGTAGAGTTGAAGGCAGTATTAAAATGGACAACCTAGAACTGAATTCAAGAAAGTTAGATGTTGTGAGACTTAGGGAGAACGTTGGTATGGTTTTTCAAAAACCCAATCCATTCCCTAAAACAATTTATGAAAATGTAGCTTATGGTCCTACTATTCACGGTATTGCACAGAGCAAAGAAGAAATGGATCAAATAGTTGAAACAAGTTTGAAAAAAGCTGCCTTGTGGAACGAAGTTAAAGATAGACTTGATGAAATCGGAACTGGTTTATCAGGAGGTCAACAGCAACGACTTTGTATTGCTAGAGCTATATCTGTAAGTCCAGAAGTGATTCTTATGGACGAACCATGTTCAGCGCTTGACCCAATAGCAACAGCTCAAATTGAAGAACTTATAGATGATCTTAAAAAAGAGGTCACAATTGTGATAGTTACCCACTCAATGTCACAAGCAGCTAGGGTATCTCAAAAAACAGGTTTCTTTCATTTGGGAAAACTTATAGAATTTGGACCAACAGATAAAATATTTAAAAATCCTGATAATCAGCAAACTCAGGATTATATTACAGGAAGGTTTGGTTAATGAGTGAAAAACCGCACATTGTAAAATCTTACGAAGAGCAACTTCAGTTATTAAAAGATACAATAGTGAAAATGGGAACTGGAGTTGAGAAACAGCTTGAAAACACTATTCAATCTTTAGTTAAAAAAGACATTAGTTTAGCAGAAAAATCTATCAAAGATGACGAATTGACTGATAAGTATGAAATCAATATAGAAGAGCAAGTTGTAAATTTGATTGCCTTAAGGCAACCTATGGCAATAGATTTAAGAGAAACAGTTGTTGCCTTAAAAGTTTCTTCAGACTTAGAGAGAATTGGTGATTTAGCAAAAAACATCTCAAAACGATTAACTAAAATTGGAACTGATTTACCTAATGATATTACTAAAAATTTCGAAATAGCTGGTTTAAAAGCATCAAAACAAGTCAATGCAGTTTTAAATTCGTATTTACATAGAGCTAAAGATACAGCAGAAAATGTTTGGAATTCTGATGAAGAAATAGATCAAATGACTAATTCTAATATGGAAGCTGCAGTAAAGCATTTAGAAAAAAATAAAAACGATATACAAAAAGTAACCCAACTACTTTTCATGCTTAAAAATATTGAGAGGATTGGAGATCATGCAACCAATATTGCAGAGCAAGTTTATTTTCTGATTACAGGAGATTATTTAGAGGGAGACCGACCAAAAGGATAATGAGGGCGAATTTATTCATTGTTGAAGATGAAATGCCCATCGTAACTTTACTTAAATACAATTTAGAAAAAGAGGGTCACAAAGTTGATTATGCAGTCAATGGAGAAGACGCTATTAGAAATATAAAGGAAAAAAATCCTGATTTAATTTTATTAGATTGGATGTTGCCAGATATTTCAGGTGTTGAAGTCTGTAAAAATTTGAAAAGAAGCAATCTTCACAAAAATATCCCAATCATTATGTTAACAGCCAAAGGTGAGGAAGAAGACAAACTTAAAGGATTTGAAACAGGAGCTGATGACTACGTAACTAAGCCATTCAGCCAAAAAGAACTTATTGCAAGAGTTAACGCTTTATTAAAGAGATCTAAACCAAGTGTTGCCGCTGATGTTGTAGTATTTGAGGATCTTAAAGTAGATAGAGTTCAACGAAGAGTTTATAGAGCAGATAAACAAGTTATAGTCGGCCCAACCGAATTTAAACTAATTGATTTTTTAATAAAGAATCCAAAAAGAGTATATTCGCGTGAGCAACTTCTAAATTCTGTATGGGGAGATGATATTTATGTTGAGTCCAGAACTATAGATGTTCATATCAGAAGACTAAGAAAAGCAATAAATATTGATGGCAAGAAAGATCTTATCAGAACAGTAAGATCTGCTGGCTATTCCTTAGATGTTTGAAGATCTTTTGGCTTTATAAATGATATTAATTTTCCTTTAACTTTTGATAACTTTTCCCAATCATTGAAATTAAAACTTATTTCAGCAACGGCTGCAGTAGGAAATTTTCTTTTTAAATTTTCAAATTGTTCAGAGTTTTCTTTAAGACAGATTCGATTTATGAGTTCACTCATTGAAGGTTCATGATTGATTAAAAGTAAAGTTTTATAATTATCAACTGTTTGTTTTAAGATATGAATAATTTCATCCTCACTAGCATGATAAAGCGCTTTTTTTTTAATAATTTTCTTAAAACTGATTTTTTCTGACAATATATTTAATGTTTGTATTGTCCTTTTAGAGGATGAGCAATAAACTAAATCAAATTTTAATTTCTTTTTAATAAAAAATTCACAAATTAATTTTGCTGAATTTACCCCTCTTTTATTCAATGGCCTGTCATGATCATCTAAATTTGGAAAATCCCAACTAGATTTAGCATGTCTCATCGCATATAATTTAAACATATTTTTAATTTAACATTTAAATATGTCGAAAGCATCATTTTCAGAAAACGCTAATATTAGCAATCAACTCATAAACAGAGAATTATCTTGGCTTCAGTTTAATGATCGTGTTTTAGAAGAATCAAAAGATAAAACAAATCCTCTATTTGAAAGAGTAAAATTTTTATCAATCGCAGGTACAAATTTAGATGAATTTTTTATGGTAAGAGTCGCTGGACTTTTTAATCAAATTAAAGATGGTTTTGACGAATTAAGCGCAGATGGATTAACTGCAGAGGATCAATTGAATAGGGTCGTATTAAAAACTAAAGATCTATTAAAGAAGCAAAACGAAGCATTCCTAGAGTTGAAAAAAGAGCTATCGAAAGAAAAAATTTTCATTCGAAAAATGTCAGAACTAAATAAGAAGGATCTTATGTATCTAAGAGAATATTTTCAGGAAACAATTTATCCTATAATAACACCTACTGCCATTGACCCATCACATCCCTTTCCTTTTATACCAAATAAAGGCCAAGCAATTTTATTAAGAATGACAAGAATTAAAAAAAAAAGAGAACTAAATGCAATTATAGTTATACCAAGAGCACTTCCAAAATTTGTATCGCTAAATAATTCTGAAACAATAAATGAATTTGTCACAATTGATGACGTAATTTGTAAATTTGCTAATGAAATATTTCCAGACCATAATATCGAGGCAAGTTTGCAGTTTAAAATAATTAGAGACAGCGAAATTGAAATAGATGATGAAGCTGCTGATCTTGTGAGATATTTTGAAAAAGCAATTAAGAAAAGAAGAAGGGGAAACGTAGTTAAACTCGAAGTAATCACTAATTCAAACAAAAAACTTTTAAATTTTATTTCAAAAAAATTTAAAATGGATGAAGATCATATTTATGAGGTTGAAGGATTGGTTGGAATACAAGATATAGATGAAATTTGTAAAAAGAAAGATCCAAAGCTGAGATTTAAAAAGTTTAATCCTAGAGAAGTTGAAAGATTGAAGGAATTTGATGATAAATTTTTTTCAGCTATAAGAAGTAAAGATTTTGTTGTACACCACCCTTTTGAAACTTTTGATGTAGTAATTCAATTTTTAGAAGCTGCAGCAAAAGATCCCAAAGTTATCGGTATCAAACAAACTTTGTATCGAACCACACCTGACTCTCCTATCGTAAAAGCACTAAGTAGAGCAGCAGAAAACGGAAAAGTTGTTACAGCCGTAATAGAAATAAAAGCTCGATTTGATGAGGAAGCTAATATTGAATTATCTAGGAAACTAGAGAAAGCTGGAGTTCAAATTGTTTACGGATTCGCAAAATATAAAACGCATGCAAAGGCAAGTTTAGTTTTAAGAAAAGAAGGAGCTAAAACGCGAAGCTATGTTCACTTAGGTACAGGAAACTATCATCCAATTAACGCAAAAATTTATACTGACTTATCACTGTTTAGCTCTAATCAAGACTTGGCCAAAGATGTCGAAAAATTTTTTAATTATGTAACTGGTTATGCAAAACCAAAAAAATTGAATAAAATTTTTATGTCTCCATTAAATAGCAGGAATTTTTTTGAAGAAAAAATTGAAAATGAAATTGTAAATGCAAGTAAAGGAAAACCTGCAGAAATATGGGCAAAAATGAATTCTCTTGTAGACCCTGGAATTATTAAGAAATTTTATGAAGCTTCAAACGCAGGAGTAAAAATAAATTTATCAGTAAGAGGAGTGTGTTGCTTAAGACCTGGAATTAAAGGTCAATCTGAAAATATAAAAGTAAAAAGCCTTATTGGCAGATTTTTAGAACACTCAAGAATTTATTGTTTTGCAAATGGTAGCTCTATGCCCTCTCGAGAGAATCAGGTATATATTTCATCTGCAGATTTAATGCCTAGAAATTTAGATAGAAGAATTGAAATTATAATTCCGATAGAAAACAACACTGTGCATGAGCAAATTTTAGATCAAATTATGTTAGCTAACTTTAAAGATAAATCAGAAACATGGTATTTAGATAGTTTGGGAAACTATCATAAAGAACAAGAAAAAGGCTTTTCCGCACATTCCTATTTCATGAAGAACCCAAGTTTATCAGGTCGTGGTAAGTCAATTTTAAGAGCTAAACCTCAAAATTTAAGATTAGTAAAATGAAACCAGAATTAAAAAATCTTTTTAAATTTCAGTCTAATAAAAAGTCTAAGCAAGCCATAATAGATCTTGGATCAAATTCAGTAAGAATGCTCATATACGATAATTTTAAAATTTCTCCAATCCCAGTCTTTAATGAAAAAGCAGTTTGCAAACTTGGAAAAAATTTAGATAAATCTAAAAAACTAAATCCCGATGGAATTAAAGGTTCTTTAAAAGTTCTAAATAGATTTAAAGAAATTTTAGATATTTCAGACGTTCAAGATTTAGAAATTATTGCAACAGCAGCTTTTAGAGAGGCCACTGATGCAAGTGAATTTTTAAGAGAAATTGAAAAAATATTTAATAAAAAACCACTAGTATTATCTGGCGAGGAAGAAGCAAGAACATCAGCAAATGGTGTAATGGTAGGATTTGATGAAGTAGATGGATTAGTTGCAGATTTAGGAGGTGGAAGTTTAGAACTTGCCAGAGTTTCTAAAAATCAAATTTTTGAAACAACCTCTTTACCTCTTGGAGTATTAAGACTTGAAAATAATCCTATTATAAAAAAAAGAAATTTGGGAAAATATGTTAGAAAACTTTTAAGAGATGAAAAATGGCTTTCTAAAAAGAAATTTAAAAATATTTATTTGGTAGGAGGTACTTGGAGATCATTATTTAAATATCATCTCTTTAAAGAAAAACACCCATTACATATTTTGCACCAATATAAACTCTCAAAAGATGTAGCAGTAAAATACTTAAATAGAATTTCAAAATTTAATAAATCATCTTTGAAATCAATGGAATATATTACTAAATCTAGAACTCCCTATTTACCTTTTAGCTCTATAATACTAAACGAAATAATTGAAGCAGCAAGCCCCTCAAAAGTTATTTGCTCAATCAGTGGACTGAGAGAGGGACATATGAATACAATTATAAACCAAGGAATGAGCGAGGATGAAATTTTCAAATTAAAAACTGACGGTATATCTTTTAAAAAAGGGGACTATGGAAAGAGTTTTGAGAAATATTTTAATTTTATTTCACCATTATTTGAAGACAACGAATATTTTAATCGAAGATTACTAACCTTGGCTTGCATCTTAAGTAAAATGGATTGGGGCCTAGGAGCTTTTCAAAAAGCAGAATTAGTTTTTATGGAAGTGTTAAATACTCCATTACTAAAACTAGAACATAGAGATAGAGTAAAAGTTGCATCAGCAAGTTTTTGGAGACATTGTGGCTTAAAATATAATCCGAATTATCAGTTTTTATCCTTATTAAATAACAACGAAATTTTATCCTCAAAGCAAGTGGGATCTGCTTTAAGATTAGCAGAGTCACTCACTAGCATGTCTTCTTTGTTGTTAGATGAATTTAAAATTTATAAAAGAAATAAGACTATTTTTTTGAAAATACCTAACAATCATAGCGATATTGTCTCAAAACAAGTAACTAAAAGACTTAAAAACCTGGCAAGAGAGATGAATGTCGACTCCAATATCATTTATTCTTGAAAATTAATAAATCTTTAACTTAATTTAAATATTTTTTTAGCATTTTTATATTATTAACTGATTAACAGTCTCCCAACTGTGTTGTTAATTAATTAGCCCATCAGCCCAAGGTATCAATATTTCCTTGGGCTGGCCTCCAATTACAAAATAATTTTTCTGATTAAATAGACAGCCAATATTCCACCAAGCATCTCAGCAATGATATAGCTAGGAGTATTTAAGTAATTAATTCCAGTAAATGTGTCTGTAAAAGTTCTTGCGATTGCTACCGCTGGATTTGCAAAAGAAGTTGAAGAGGTAAACCAATACCCCGCTGTTATAAAAGTAGCTACTGATGAAGCGACCGCAAGTTTGCCGCTCTTTAAAGATCCAAATATCACAAAAATTAATCCAAAAGTTGCAATGATCTCAGCTGTAAAAATATTTATTCCAGGTCTTATCTTCTGTGAAAGCTGTAACAAAGGAAGATCAAACATAAAATTTGCTAACATTACCCCTAACATGCAACCTAAGATTTGAGCAGAGATATAAGTGATAATTAAATTTTTTTTAATCTTGTTGGTAAAATACATTGCTAAAGTAACGACAGGATTGAAATGTGCGCCGGAGATATCACCGATTGAAGTAATCAGAACAAATAATCCTGCACCTGTAGCTAAAGTATTCGCTATTAACATTACAGCAATATCATCAGTTAGATTTTGAGCCATAATACCTGAACCAACAATAATCATGACTAAAAAACAACTTCCTATAAATTCACCAATAAATATCTTTTTACTTTTCATTTTTTACCCAATGTTTAATTTTTTCATTAATTATATTATAAGTTTCTTCAGCTATTAAATTTATTTTATCTTTATTTTTAGTTTTTTTAATTTTTTCAACAGGGTCCGCGATGTCCCAGTGCGTAATGGTCTTTTTTTTGGGCCATACAGGACAAACTTCTTTATTGGCGTTATTACAAACTGTAATCACATAATCAATATCAATATCATTTTTTAAAAATTCATCAAAATTTTTCGAATAATACGTGGCTAAATTAAATTTTTTTCCTTCAAGATACTCTTTAATGTAGGGATTGATTTTCCCTGAAGGATTACTTCCAGCGCTAAATGCGATGAATTGATTTCGGAAATTATTGTTTACAATACTTTCCGCTATTATGCTTCTCGCAGAGTTTCCAGTACAAACAAATAATATTGTTTTTATTTTCCTCATAAAAAATGTATTGAAGTGTCCCGAACTTACGGAACCAAAATTTGATAAAAACCAATAATAAATAATGGAATCTGTAACCCAAAATTGGTTAATATTGCTTTATCCTTAGAAATAAAACCTGCAATTGTCCAACCAACAACTCCCGCTCCATGAAACATTATATTTACTGGATACATATTCAAATTTGTTAATAAAATACCTGTAAGAACTAAAAAAGTACTTAACCATTTAAGGTATTTTTTAATAAACTTCATAATCAATTATATGATTGTAATGTTAAAGTTTTGTTAACCAGACGAGGCTTTAACTTTTTTCTCGATAAATTCTGGTATCTCATCACCAAGATCATCGTCTTTTTGATTTTTAGGTTGAAAGGCATACAAAACATGAAGTTTGCAGTAAGGAAAATCTCCTTCAGGCTTTCTACCGCAAAAATAGAATTTTTCCTCATTGGGATGACCGATAGGCCACTTGCACGTTTCATCTGTAAGTTCTTCAAGAGATTTAGGATTTTCTGGCTCGAAGTTTTTATCCAATAAAATTGATTGAAATTTAGCTTTTCTTGATGTTGGGGCTGGTCCTCTTCTAATCTGCTTATTGTCATTGGTTCTAGGTGAATTAGATTGCTTAGAAGGGGCTCTAGCTTCTAAATTTAACCTATGAGCTTTTCCAATTACTGCGTTTCTAGTGGTGTCACCCAATGCTTCAGCTATCTGACTAGCAGTATGTCCTTTAGACCAGAGTTCTTTTAATTTAGCGACTTTTTCTTCTGTCCAACTCATAGTATATAATTACAATATTTAGTAATTATTAAAAACTTAGGGCATAATATTGGGGTTTAAAACATTAAAACGCATCAAAGCTGTGAGTAGATTTAGTTTTGCACAGTTTTTTTAATAACAGGTTATAAGACTATCAATGGTTGAAATTTCGAAAAAATATAAAATTGGAAAAAGAAGATTTGGATTAGTTAATTGGTACGGAACATGGACTTTATATAAAAAAGAAGTTCTAAGATTCTTAATTGTGTGGATACAAACTATTTTTTCCCCACTAATTTCATCTTTACTCTTTTTACTTGTTTTATCTTTAGCCATTGGTGCTGATAGAGGTGATGTGCTTGGAGTTCCGTTTATTACTTTTTTAGCGCCAGGGTTGATTTCTATGCAGGTAATTCAACAATCTTTTTCTCATTCTTCTTCATCTTTTATGATTAAAAAAATTGATGGAACTATAGTTGATTTATTATTTGCTCCCTTATCTGCTGGGGAAGTAACGATCTCAGTTTCTCTTGCAGCTGTAACAAGAAGTGTATTAATTGGAATAGTTTCAATTATTGTATTTAAATTAATTATAGATATTGAAATCAAAAACTATTTAACGCTCATAGCATTCACCTTGCTATCTTCTTTTGTTTTAGGAAATATTGGAATAATCGCTGGACTATGGGCTGAAAAATTCGATCATATGGCGACAGTTACTAATTTTGTAATAGTTCCATTATCTTTCTTATCAGGCACTTTTTATTCAATAGAGAGACTCCCAGACTTTTTGCAAGTAGTAAGTAAAGTTAATCCATTTTTTTATATGATTGATGGTTTTAGGTATAGTTTTATTGGCACTTCAGACGGTTCAATCTCTGTTGGTTTAGTATATTTAACTGCCTTAAGCTTTGTTAGCTGGCTTGTTTGTTATTTATTGTATAAAAAAGGTTATAAAATAAAATCATGAGTAAAATTTTAAATACTTATAACAGAAAGAAAATTTCTTTTTCTAAAGGAAAAGGAAGTTTCTTATATACAACGAATGGAAAGAAATATTTAGATTTCGTTCAAGGAATTGCTGTAAACTGTCTTGGCCATGCTAATAACCATTTAATTAAATCAATAAATAAACAATCAAAAAAATTATGGCATGTTTCAAACGTATTCACTATTCCTGAGCAAGAGAAATTAGCAAAAAGATTAGCACAAAAAACATTTGCAGATTATGTAACTTTTCAAAATTCTGGTGCTGAGGCAACAGAGGCAGCTATTAAATTTGCTAGAAGATATTTTTATTCAAAAGGTCAGCCGAGAAAAAATAGAGTTCTTTGCATTAATAACAGTTTCCATGGAAGAACTATCGCAGCTATATTTGCCAGTAACAGTAAAAAAGCAATTGAAGGCTTTAAACCTAAAGTAGACGGTTTTGATCATTTCAACTTTGGTGATCACAAAGGTTTAGAGAAAGCGATAACTAGCAGAACAGCTGCAATCATGGTCGAGACAATTATGGGCGAAGGGGGCATTAAGGTTATTCCAGATTTTTGTCTCAAAGGCTTGAGAAAATTATGTAATAAGAAAAAAATTTTATTAATTCTTGATGAGGTTCAATGCGGTATTGGAAGAAGTGGTAAATTTTTTGCTTTTGAATATGCAAAAATTAAACCCGATATTGTCCCAATAGCAAAAGGAATTGGTGGTGGTTTTCCAATAGGTGCAGTTTTAGTTAATAAAAAAGTAGCATCAGGCATGAAGCCAGGAACACACGGTTCAACGTTCGGAGGAAACCCTTTAGCAATGAGTGCTGGCAATGCAGTCATGGATGTAATGTTTAAAAAAGGTTTCTTGAATAATGTAAGTAAAAATGGAAAATATTTTATAAATCAACTTGATAAAATTAAAAATAAGTATCCTAAGATTATTAAAGAAGTTAGAGGCAAAGGATTACTGATTGGACTTTGTCTTAAAGTAAATCAAGCTAAATTTATTCAAAAACTTTTGGATAATAATTTATTGACCGTAAGAGCTGCTGAAAATGTTGTCAGACTTTTGCCTCCTTTGAATGTAACAAAGAGCGAGATAAACTTAGGTTTAAAAATAATAGAGAAAGTTTGCAAAAAATTTAAATGAAAAACTTTATAAATATCTCTGACTGTTCTTCAGTAGAGCTTAGAGCGATTATTGAAGAAGCAAAGAAGAGAAAACAAAATAGATCTGGATTAAATAAATCTGCGCCTGATGAAGATAAGCCCTTTGAAGGTAAGTCGATGGCTATGATTTTTGAAAAACCTTCAACAAGAACAAGAATGTCGTTTGACATCGCTGTTAAACAATTAGGTGGATCATCAATTATTTTAAATCCAGATGGTATACATTACGGCAAGGGAGAGGAAACTTTAAAAGATACGGCAAAAGTTTTGTCTGAGTATGTCGATATTGTCATGTTGAGAACTTCATCTCACAAAAATTTAGAGGAATTTGGAAAGCATTTAGATATCCCAATTATCAATGGTCTTTCCGACGTGAGCCACCCATGTCAAATTATGTCTGACATTCTTACTTATGAAGAAAGTAATGGTTCTATAGAGGGTAAAACTGTTTCTTGGATTGGAGATGGTAATAATAATATGTCAAATTCCTTGATAGAAGCTGCTGGGAAATTTAATTTTAAACTTAACATTGGCTGTCCAAAAAAATACTCTCCAAATAAGAGTATATTGAAGCTAGCGAAAAAGGAGAAAGTAAAATTAACAATTACTTCAAAACCTTTAGAAGCAGCTACAGGCGCTGATTGTGTAATGACTGACAAATGGGTTTCAATGAATGATAAAGTAAATAAAATTTCTAAAAAGAAAACTTTAAAACCTTACCAGGTTAATAAGAAATTAATGAGCAAAGCTAATTCAGATGCTGTTTTTATGCACTGTCTTCCTGTCGGAAGAGGGGAAGAGGTTACAAATGAAGTAATAGATGGAAAGCAATCAGTTGTTTGGAGACAGGCGCTAAACAGAGTGCATGCTCAAAAAAGTATTATCAAATGGTGTCTCGATTAGGGTAAAGGTTTTGGATTATCACCTTTTGAATTCATATATAAAATAACTGACGCTCTGTCTTTTTCTTTTCTAAGACCAGCAAAAGCCATTTTAGTTCCTTTAATATATGCTTGTGGTTTTATTAAATAGCTATTCATTTCTTCAAAAGACCATTCTTTAGCATAAGCAACCATTGCTTTAGAATATTTATAATCGCTCACTGAACCAGCTGTTCTTCCAATCACATTCCATAAATTTGGACCAATCATATTTTTTCCACCAGCAGCAATCATGTGGCAAGCACTACATTTCTTAAAAACCTTTTCTCCATGTGCCAAGTCTCCCATAGCAAGCAGTGCTTTAATATCGACCATCTCCACTACTTTTTCGGAAGTTTCTGAAGCTACGGTAGTTGAAGCAGTCTCTAATCCTTCAACCAAATAAGCAGATTGTTTTGGTTTTTCTACATGAAATAAAATATCTGTAAATTTCCCAATACCAATCACAATAAGAGCAGTTAAAAGTACTGCTGCAATTATTTTATTTATTTCAAAACTATCCATAATTTTGGTAGATACTTAAGACGTATAACATGAGTTATATAAAAAAAACTTAAAATTACCAAATTTTTTTGCGTCTCTAAGACGCATAATTATGAATAAAACTGTAATAATAATACCATCAAGATTGGATGCTAAGCGACTACCCAACAAACCCCTTAAACTTATAAACAATAAAGAGATGATTCTTCATGTTTATGAGGCAGCCTTAAAGTCAAATGCTGAGGAAGTTTATGTAGCCACTCCGGACCAAAAAATAATCGATGCAGTAAAAAAAATTGGAGGAAATGCAATCCTTACAACCAGCAATCACGAGACTGGAACTGACAGGATTTATGAGGTTTTTAAAAAAAATTTAAACAGTAATCCTAGCATCATCATTAATTTGCAAGGTGATATGCCAAATATTATTCCAGAAACAATAAATAATTTAATTGACTACATGAAAAAAGGTGAATGTGAAATAGGAACTTTAGCAAGTAAGATTAGCTCAAATTCAGAACTAGATGATAAAAATGTTGTAAAGGTCGTGGTTAAAGAAAAATTGAAACCAGGAATGTTTGTTAAAGCTTTAGATTTTGTTAGAATTGATCGTATAAAAGAATTTAAGGCTTATCATCATATAGGTATTTATGCCTTTACTAATAAAGCTTTATCTAGTTATGTAGGCTTGAAAAGATCAAAACTTGAACTTGAAAGAAAACTTGAACAATTAAGGGCAATGGAAAATGGAATGGCTATACATGTAGGTTATGTTGAGTCATCACCTTTAAGTGTTGATACAGAAAAAGATTTAAAAGAAATTAAAAATATAATGAAAACAAATGAGTAAAAAAAAAATTGCTATACAAGGAGAACTTGGCGCATACTCACATATAGCTGCTGAGAGTCTTTTCAGAGATGCAGTAATAAAAACTTGCACTTCTTTTGAGGAAACTTTTAAAGAAGCTTACAATGACCCAGGCTGTAAAATAGTTATACCAATCGAAAATTCTCTTGCAGGCAGGGTTGCTGATATTCACTATTTGCTTCCAAAATATAAATTACAAATCCATGGCGAGCATTTTCAACCAGTTGAACATAATTTACTGTGTAAACAAGAAGCTAGCTTAAGCGACATAAAATTTGTAAGAAGTCACGCGCAAGCTATCGGTCAATGTCAAAATTTAATTACTAAAAAAAAGTTTAAACCAATAATTTCAGCAGATACTGCCGGATCAGCAAAAGATTTAGCTGAAGGAAAAGATAAATCAATAGCAGCGATCGCATCTGCGCTTTCTGCAAGAATATATAATCTAAAAATTTTAGAAAAAAATATTGAAGATGAAAAAGGCAATGTTACACGTTTTTTAATTATGGGCAAAAATATAGAGCAACCCGAATTTAAAAAAGAAAAAAAATTTATTACAAGTTGTATATTTAGAGTGAAAAGTGAACCTTCAGCACTTTACAAATGTTTAGGAGGTTTTGCGACAAATCAAGTTAATTTGACTAAGCTAGAAAGTTTTTCTGTTAAGAATACTTTTGACCAAGCAAATTTCTATTTAGATCTTGAGGGCCATATTGAACAACCTGGAGTAAAAAAGGCTCTAGAAGAACTTGGTTTTCATACTCAAACTTTAGATATTTTGGGAGTTTATGAGGCTTCACCTTTTAGGCAAAAATAGTCCACAAAAACTAATTCTACTCTTGTAGTATTTAAATTGATGTTGATATACTCATATTGAGGTTGGCATCAGGTGGATGTTTCATAAACCCGGTCAGGTCTGAAAAGAAGCAGCCGCAGTGAAAATTATTCAGGTTGTTGCCTGCCTCTTTAAAAATGAAAAATAAAATTTTAGCACTAAAATATAGACCACAGGAATTTAAAGACTTAATCGGCCAAGAGGTAATGGCTAAGACTATTATAAACGCAATTAAGATTGGCAAAACGCCTAATGCATATCTCTTAACAGGTATTAGGGGTGTAGGAAAGACTACGACAGCTAGATTAATTTCAAAAGCATTAAATTGTGAAAAAAATGACAATCCTAAAATCAAATGTTCAGAAGAAAATTTCTGTGACACCTGTCAACAAATTATTAACTCTAATCACATAGATATTTTAGAAATGGATGCAGCTTCTAAAACTGGTATTGACGATGTAAGAGAGTTAATTGAAAACTCAAAATATAGTCCTACTAGCGCTAAATATAAAATATTTATTATTGACGAAGTTCATATGCTTTCAAAACAAGCTTTTAATGGATTGCTTAAAACTTTAGAGGAACCTCCACCAAGTTTAAAATTTATTTTAGCCACTACTGAAGTAAGAAAAATACCTGTAACTATCTTGTCAAGATGCCAAAGATTTGATCTTAAAAGAGTCAGCGTAGACCAACTTTGCATTCATTTGAAAAATATAGCAGCAAAAGAAAAAGGGAATATTTCAGATGAAGCTATAAAACTTATTGCCAGGACCTCAGAAGGGTCTGTGAGAGACTCTGTTTCATTATTGGACAGAGCTTTAATCTCACAATCTTTTGAGGAAAATAAATTAATTGAGGTAAAAGACGTTAGATTAATGCTTGGCCTTGCTGATAAAAGTAAAGTTATTTTATTATTAAAAGATGTCTTGAGTGGTAAAGAAAAAGAGGCTCTCTCTAGTCTTAAAGATTTATTAGATAACGGGGTCGATGCCCGGAACTTTCTTAATGATATGCTTGAGATCCTTTATCTATTTAGCAGAAGAATAAATTTAGGGTCAATAGAGAAAGATATGACAGTTTCAGAGGCAGAAGGGCAAATGATCGATCAGTACTCTAAAAATATTGAAATGCAAGATATAGGACTTTTTTGGCAGCTTACAATTAAAACAATTGATGATTTGAGATTGGTAGGAAATGAAAACCTAATTTTGGAGATGTATATTATACAACTTATTCACCTTAAAAACTTGGATGAAAAAAAAAAGGAAATAGATAGCGGTAATTCTCTAAGTCAACAAGATGGTCTCTCAATTAATAAAATTGATGAAAAAATTACAGAGCAAACCCCATCCAATCAAGTAAAAAACCAATTAAAAAATATTAATCAAATAAAATCAAGCCCAATTAAACCAAAAGTTAAAAATGAAAAACAAAAAATTGAAATTTTAAGTTTTGATGATTTAATTTTAAAAGCAAACAAAGAGAGAGAAATTGAATTAAAATATGATTTGGAAAGAAATGTAAAATTAGTTAACTTTAGCAAGGGAAAGATAAATATTGGTTTTAATGAGAAACTTAACAAAAACTTTATTAAAAATTTGACCGAAAAGCTTCTTGAATGGACGGGTGATAGATGGATCATTTCTTTGAGTAAAAATATTGGTGCTAAGAGTATTTATGAAAAAAATTTAGACAGCAAGGCTGATCAAATAGAAGAATTTAAAAAAACCAAGTTAACTAAAGATCTTACAGATGCTTTTCCAGATATTAAATTAATTGATATAAAAATTGAGGATTAAATGACAGATTTTTCAGATATGCTTTCAAAAGCAAAAGCTATGCAGGAAAAAATGAAAGAAGTTCAAAATCAAATTAAAAAAATTGAGGTAGAAGGCATGTCTGGAGGGAACTTAGTTAAAGTAATCTTGACCGGAGATTATGAGATAAAGTCGATAGATATTTCTGAGTCAGCAAAAAAAGAAAGCCAAGAAATAATTAATGATCTTATAATAGCCGCTTATAACAATGCAAAAGAAAATCTTAAAAAAAAATCTGCAGAAGAATTGTCCAAAGTAACTGGTGGTTTAAATCTTCCACCAGATTTTAAATTACCTTTTTGATGAATAACGATATACCAGAAATCAAAGAACTAATTCAACAATTTTCAAGACTACCTGGCCTAGGTCCAAAGTCAGCAAAGAGAATTATTTTAAAACTGATTAATAATAAAGAAAATATGGTAAAACCATTAGCAAAATCTTTAGCTCAAGTTTACAAAAAAGTAATCAGATGCCCAGAGTGCGGAAACTTAAAATTAATTGATAAGACATGTATTTGTACAAGAGATAATAATTATGAAAAAATTTGTGTAGTTGAAAATTTAGCTGATATGTGGGTTATTGACTCCGCTAATATTTACAAAGGCCATTTTCATATTTTAGGAGGTACTTTAAATTCGAATGAAAATTATGAACATAAGAACTTACTTATAGACTCTTTAGTCAAAAGGATAAGAAAAAATAATTTAAAAGAAGTGATTATTGCAACGAGCGCTACAGTAGAGGGGCAGACTACCGCCCACTATATCGAAGATACAATAAAAAATGATAAAATTAAAATTACAAAATTAGCTCAAGGTCTTCCAGTTGGAGGTGAGATAGAACAACTTGATGATGGAACTCTATTTTCAGCTTTTAAAAATCGAGTACCAGTAACTGATTAATTTATAGATTTCTTTTCTAACCTTTTTTGATGTAACAAGGGTTCGGTATATCCCGATGGCTGAACTCTGCCTTTAAAAACTAGATCGCAGGCAGCTGAAAAAGCTATTGATTTGTCAAAGTCTTCAGACATTTTTTTGTATTTTGGATCATCTTTATTTTGATCATCTACAGTTTTTGCCATTTTTTTCATTATTTTCATCACTTGTTCTTTATTACAAATCCGATGATGCAGCCAATTCGCTATGTGTTGAGAAGAAATCCTAAGAGTTGCTCTATCTTCCATGAGCCCTACGTTATTGATATCAGGAACTTTTGAACAACCAACTCCTTGGTCGACCCATCTTACGACATAACCCAAAATTCCTTGAGCATTATTTTCTAATTCACGGTTAATATCTTCCATAGACCAATTAGGCCTATCTGCTTTAGGAATTTCTAAAATATTCTCCACTTTGGCTTTTACTCTTGTTTTTATTTTAGTCTGTTCATTGAAAACGTTTACTTTATGATAGTGTAAAGAATGTAAAGTTGCTGCCGTTGGAGAAGGGACCCAAGCGCAGTTTGCTCCAGATTTAGGATGACCAATTTTTTGTTCCATCATATTTGCCATTTGATCAGGCATAGCCCACATGCCTTTTCCAATTTGAGCTTTTCCTGAAAAACCACAACTTAAACCTATGTCAACATTCCAATTTTCGTAGGTATTTAACCAAGTCGATTTCTTCATATCACCTTTAAAAATCATTGGACCAGCCTCAAAAGACGTATGCATTTCATCTCCTGTTCTATCTAAAAAACCTGTATTGATAAAAACTATTCTATTTTTAACCTGCCTAATGCATTCCTTTAAATTAACTGTTGTTCTTCTTTCTTCATCCATAATTCCAACTTTAATAGAATACCTTTCAATTCCCAGTGTCTCCTCAACTTTTTCGAATAGAGTGTTAGTGAATGAAACTTCTTCCGGTCCATGCATTTTCGGTTTGACAATATAAACAGAATTAGTTCTTGAATTTTTTTTATTTTTAAAATCATGCAAAGCACAAAGTGTAGAAATAAATGCGTCCATGATACCTTCAGGTATTTCTGAACCGTCTTTTAGTAGAATAGATGGGTTTGTCATTAAATGACCTACATTTCTGTTTAATAACAATGCTCTTCCATGAAGAACAATTTTTTCTCCCTCTTTAGACGTATAAGTTCTATCCGGATTTAGTTTCCTAACAATTTTTTTTCCGTTTTTTTCAAATTTAGATGTTAAGTCCCCCTTCATAAGTCCTAGCCAATTACGATAACATTTTACTTTATCCTCAGCATCAACTGCTGCTACAGAGTCTTCGTTATCAACTATTGTTGATAAGGCTGACTCCATTATAACATCTGAGATACTTGCATTATCTATTTTTCCAACATTTGTTTTCGAGTCAATAATAATATCTATATGTAGATTATTATTTTTAATTAAAATAGAATTAGGATTATCTTCATTACCATTAAAACCTATGAACTGACTTTTATTTTTAAGATAATCTTTTTTAGTTTCAGAAAATAAAACTAATGAATGATCCTCAATTTGAATTTTTGAAATTTTTTTCCAACTAGTTTTTTCTAATGGAAAATTTTCATCTAAAAAATTTCTTACATATTTAATAACTTGCACAGCTCTATTTTGATCCCAATTTTTGTCAATTTTACCTTCTATTACATCAGTTCCGTATAGTGCATCGTATAGACTCCCCCAACGAGCATTTGCAGCATTTAAAGCATATCTAGCGTTATCTACAGGCACAACAAGCTGCGGACCAGCAATAGATGATATCTCTTTATCAACTTGAGAAGTTTCTATATTAAAATCATTTTTTTCCTGAGCTAGATATCCAATAGATTTTAAAAAATTTATGTACTCGCTTTTATCAAAATCTTTCCCTTTTTTTGATTTATGCCAATCATCTATCTTTTTTTGGATTTCTTCTCTTTTTTGAATTAATGCCTTATTTATTGGCGAAAGGTCATGAACTGCTCTAGAAAATTTACCCCAAAATTCATCAATATCGATGTTTGTTTCAGGAATAGCCTCTTTATTAATAAATTCAAAAAGAGTTGAACTTATTTTTAATCCATTTTTTTCCACTATATTCATAAAGTCACGACCTTTACATTATTTTATAATATAATAATACTATCAATATTGTACCAAATAATATGAAAAATTATTTAGATTTTGAAAAAGAGATTAAAGCATTAGAGCAAGAAGTAGACGGTTTAAAAAGCCCTTTTGGCTCCGAAGGCATATCAGAAGTCGATACGAGCAAAATTAAAAATACTCAGCAAGAAATAAATCAAAAATTGGAAGAAATTTACTCAAATCTTAATAGTTGGCAAAGAACTCAGGTTGCGAGACACGAGGATAGGCCAAAAGCAAATTTTTATATAAAAAAAATTTTTTCTCAATTTACTCTTCTTTCAGGCGATCGGTACTTCGGTGACGATAAATCTGTAATCGCTGGATTTGGATTATTAAATAATAAATCAGTTTTGATAATCGGCCAAGAAAAAGGAGAAGACTTAAATAGCAGAATAGAGAGAAATTTTGGAATGATGAGACCTGAGGGTTATAGAAAATGCATACGACTGATGAAGCTTGCTGATAGATTTCAGATCCCTGTAATAACTTTTGTTGACACACCAGGTGCTTATCCAGGTTTAGGAGCGGAACAAAGAGGTCAAGCTTCCGCAATTGCTAATTCTATTGAGTGCTGTATGTCTCTTACAGTTCCAAATATTTCTGTAATAATCGGAGAAGGAGGTTCTGGTGGAGCAATAGCTTTAGCTTCTTCAAACAAAGTAATAATGCTAGAAAATTCAATTTATTCAGTTATTTCACCAGAAGGGTGCGCGTCAATACTTTGGCGAGATCCTAGTAAATCTTTACAAGCCGCTGAGGCAATGAAACTTACAGCTAAGGATTTATTAAAACTTAAAATTATTGACGAAGTTATTCCTGAACCTTTAGGAGGCGCTCATCGAGATCCAGATAGTATTTCTGCAGATATAAAACATTCACTAATAAAAAACCTAAAAACGTTTGAAAATTTAACTAAGGATGAAATTTATGACCATAGAAAAGCAAAATTTCTTCAAATTGGTAGAGATCAGGGTTTCAGCAAGTCAACTAGCTTAAATGATCAAGGTTTAAGTTATAAAGAGTCCAGTTTTCATAAAATTAAATCTCATTTAGTGAAAAATAAATATATTCTTTTAGGTTTAGCAGCAGTCTCTATTGCAGTATTAATCGCGATTTTATCTTAATATTGTTGCAAAAAAACAATTGCGTCAAATAATATAATTCTACTATTGACTTTCTTACTGCGAATCTATTTAAGGAACTCAAGACTAGCTTATGGTTAGTTGAAGTTAATAATAATAAGGAAACAAGTAAATATGAGTACACTAAAAGGTAAAGTAAAGTGGTTCAATGGCACTAAGGGATATGGGTTCATTGAAAGAGAAGACAAAGAAAAAGACGTGTTCGTCCATTCTTCTGCTGTTAGAGAAGCTGGTTTAAAGTATTTAAACGAGGGTGATGAGTTAACGTTTGAAGTGGAGAGCACAGAAAAAGGTCCTTCAGCAGTAAAACTGCAGAAAACATCTTAATCTAAATTTCCAAAATCACTGATTATCGGGACATTAACTTTAGTATTACTATTTTTATTGTCCCGCTAATTTCATCTTGAAATAGACACAATTATTTTCTAAAAAGCTACCATGTTAGTTAATTATAGAATCACCTCAACTATAAGATCACATTCGCACAGAATGCACGCTAGGCTATTGCTTAGCTTATAATCAAAAATATATAAATTTATTAAAAATTAAGATAAAAACAACAAGGATGCAGCAGTAGCTCAGTTGGTTAGAGCACTAGTTTGTGGAACTAGGGGTCGGTGGTTCGAATCCACCCTGCTGTACCAAACAATGACAAAAGAAAAAAATAACAAACCTTCAAAAGAACTTCCATTAGGGTTTGTGGATAGGAAAGAAAAAGAATTACTCGTACGAGATTTTATAATTTCTAATATTAAAGAAGTTATGATCAAATATGGTTTTCAATATCTTGAAACACCAAGTTTTGAGTATTCAGACAGTATTGGAAAATTTTTACCAGATAAGGAAAGACCAGACGAAGGCGTCTTCTCGTTTAGAGATGAAAATAAATGGTTATCCTTACGATACGATCTCACCGCGCCATTAGCGAGGTATGTAGCAAAAAATTTCTATGAAATTCCAAAACCATTCAAAAGATATCAACTCGGGACTGTTTGGAGAAACGAAAAACCAGGGCCTGGAAGATTTAGAGAATTTTTACAATTTGATGCTGATTTTGTTGGAACAAAAAGTTTGCAAGCAGATGCAGAGTTATGTGTCATGATTTCAGAAATTCTTGAAAATTGTGGACTAACTAAATCAGAATACATTATAAAAATTTCATCTCGGAAAATAACTGAGAAGTTATTTGAAAAAATTAAAATAAACGAAAATCAACAAAAACTTACAGCTCTAAGGGCTCTAGACAAAATTGATAGACTTGGTTGGGATGGAGTAAAAGAATTGTTAGGTGCTGGTCGAAAAGACAAATCTGGAGATTTTACAAAAGGCGCAAATTTAAAATCTGAGGATATTGAAGCAATAGAAAAAACGTTAAAGAAAAAGTCACCTGAAACAGAGGATCTTGTTGAAATATTAAAAATTTTTAAAGATTACAATTTCACTAATTTTGAATTTGATCCATCAATTGTAAGAGGTTTAGAATATTATACTGGGGTAATTTTTGAAGTTAATTTAAAGTTTGATGTAAAAAATAACAAAGGACAAGTAATTCAATTTGGTTCCATAGGTGGTGGAGGGAGATACGATAATTTAGTAAATAATTTTGGCAACCTAGATGCTCCTGCCACAGGTATATCAATTGGATTAGATCGATTAGTTTATGCATTAATGCAGAAAAAGGAATTCAAAGTAAAACAATCAAAACCTGTCGTAATTTGTTTTTTTGATAAAAATTCAATGAAAGAATACATAAACGTACAAACAATATTAAGAAAAGCTGGTATCAGTGCAGAAATTTATCCTGGAGAAAGTAAGTTAAAAAAACAAATGGAATATGCGAATAAAATAAAATCTCCGGCTGTTATTTTATATGGAGAAGATGAGATAAAATTAGGTAAACCAACATTAAGAAATTTAAGCAGCGGCAAAGAACAATCAATTAAAATAAAAGAATTAGTTAATGAAATCAAAAAAATTATCTGAAACTATTATTAAAAATTTTAAAAGCAATGGTTTTGTTTTATCGGAACCTGATGTTCTTTTAGACTCTGATTATATTATTGAGAGATCAGGGGAAAAATTTAAAAGTTCAATGCTCACATTTGATAGAGTAGATGGAAAAACGATGTGCTTAAGACCCGATTTAACTGTAGCATCATGTATAAGTTTTTTGCAAAAAAAATCTTCCTCAAAAATTTATTATTCCGGTCAAGCGTATAGAAGATCAGGTAATAAAGGAACAGATTTCATCAATGACCAGCTGGGGATTGAAATTCTAGGTTCAAAAAATCAAATTCAAGATGATTTTAAAATTATAAGTACAATTTTAAGTTCCGCAAAAAAGATTAAGAGAAAAAAAATTTTAATAAAAGTTGGAGATATTGGTTTATTTAAGAGTTTAATTAATGCTCTAGATATGCCCGAAAGATGGAAGCTTAGACTTATAAGACATTTTTGGAGACCAAGTTATTTTGAGGAACTTTTAAAAAGATTGGAAAAAAATACTGATATCGACGCAGTTACTTTTGATACAGATAAAAAAAGATTTTATGAAATGAAAGAGAAAGACCAAGACAAAGTGATTGCCGGAAGGTCGATATCGGAAATATTAAAAAGATTTGATAAAAAGATTAAAGACCCAAGATCTTTTGTTGATGGAAAAAAAATTGTAAAAATTATTAGATCCTTTTTAAAAATAAACTGCAAACTCTCAGAACTTGACGAAAGATTGTTAAATTTTGCTAAAAAAAATAATCTCAAAAAAAATATATTTAAAGACTTTAAATCCATTCTTAATTTGAAAAAACTTAATCAAGATATCAATTTCATCGCAAATTTTGGTAGAGACGTAGAATATTATACTGGAATTGTGTTTGAAGTATTCTCAGGTAAAAATGAAATTGCTAGGGGTGGTCGTTATGATGACTTACTTAAAAGTCTGGGGGCTAAAAAAAATACCCCAGCAGTTGGTGCTGCAATTAACTTAAAAAATATATGAGAGATCTAATTACCATAGGTTTACCAAGTAAAGGACGATTAAAAGATAAAGCAATATCATTTTTTAATGACAAAGGATTAAAGATTTTACAAAGTGAGAAAGAAAGAAATTATTTTGGGACAATTGAAAATGAAAATAATATCAAGATTATTTTTCTTCACGCTAAAGAAATTATTCAGAGATTAGGAGACGGAACTCTTGATATAGGTGTATCCGGGTTAGATCTCTTAAAAGAGTCTAATAAAAACTTACAGAATAAAATCAATATTCAAAAAAAACTTGATTTTGGCAATGCTAACTTAGTCATAGCAGTGCCAGATGATTGGATAGATGTACAAACGATTGCTGATCTTGAAGAGGTATCATTTGATATTAGAACTAAAAGAAATTCTAGATTGAGAGTGGCGACTAAATATCCAAATTTAACTAATGATTTTTTAATTTCTAAAGGTGTTACCCAATATAAATTGATAGCGAGTCTCGGTGCCACTGAAACTTATCCATTTATAGGTTCTTCCGAAATTATTACCGATATTACTTCTACTGGCAAAACTTTGGCTGATAATAATTTAAGAGTTCTTAAAGATGGTTTGATACTAAGCTCAAATGCATGTTTATTTATTGCAAAAAAAAAGGCTGCGAAACTGCAGCCTTTTTTAAAATCTTTTGTATAGGTTAGATTACATTCCCATGCCACCCATGCCACCCATGCCACCCATGCCACCACCCATTGGAGGCATTGCAGGACCAGCATCTTTTTCCTCAGGTTTGTCAGCAATCATTGCTTCTGTTGTAATTAACAGTCCAGCTATTGAAGCAGCATCTTGTAATGCTGATCTTACAACTTTAGTTGGATCAATAATTCCTTTAGCAAACATATCTACATAATCTTCATTCTGAGCATCGTAACCTTGAGAAGCTTTTTTTCCTTCTAAAAGTTTACCTACTACTACTGAACCATCGACACCTGCGTTAGCAGTAATTTGTCTGATTGGAGCTTGAAGGGCTTTTTTAACTATTTCGACACCAGCTTTTTGGTCATCACCTTTTACTTTAACACCATCTAAATCTTGTGCAGCGTAAAGCAATGCGCAACCACCACCGATTACTACTCCCTCTTCAACAGCAGCTCTTGTTGCATTAAGTGCATCTTCAACTCTGTCTTTTCTTTCTTTCACTTCAACTTCTGTAGCACCGCCGACTTTAATTACAGCAACACCACCAGCGAGTTTAGCTAATCTTTCTTGAAGTTTTTCTTTATCATAATCAGATGTTGTTTCATTGATCTCAGATCTAATTTGATTACATCTTGCTTCAATATCGGATTTTTTACCTTCGCCAGCTACAATTGTACTATTCTCTTTATCAATTTTAACTTTTTTACATGAACCAAGGTCTCCAATTTTAACATTTTCTAACTTAATACCTAAATCTTCCGAGATCACTTGTCCGCCAGTAAGAATAGCAATATCTTCTAACATTGCTTTTCTTCTGTCACCAAAACCTGGTGCTTTAACAGCTACAACTTTAAGACCACCTCGTAACTTATTTACAACTAAAGTTGCTAAAGCCTCACCTTCAACATCTTCAGAAATTATCATTAACGGCCGATTAGCTTGCACTACCGACTCCAATAGTGGCACCATTGGTTGTAAGTTAGTTAATTTTTTTTCTACTAACAAAACTAAAGGATTTTCTAATTCAGTTGTCATTTTTTCAGTATTAGTCACAAAATAAGGAGAGAGATATCCTCTATCAAATTGCATACCTTCAACAACATCTAATTCAGTTTCAACACCTTTTGCCTCTTCAACTGTAATCACACCTTCATTGCCGACTTTTTGCATAGCTTTAGAAATCATATCTCCAATAGATTTTTCGCCATTTGCAGAAATTGTTCCAACTTGGGCAACTTCTTCATTAGCTTTTACTTTTTTTGAAGATGTTTTTAATTTATCGATTACTTGCTCGACTGCTTTATCGATACCTCTTTTAATATCCATTGGGTTCATCCCAGCTGTAACATATTTTAGTCCTTCATTTACAATTGCTTGGGTTAGAATAGTTGCAGTGGTAGTTCCATCACCAGCATTATCGTTTGTTTTGCTAGCAACTTCTTTTACCATTTGAGCACCCATGTTTTCAAATTTATCTTCAAGCTCAATCTCTTTTGCAACAGAAACACCATCTTTTGTAGTTCTTGGAGCACCATAAGACTTATCCATTACAACATTACGTCCTTTTGGTCCCAATGTAACTTTAACGGCGTTTGCAAGGGTGTTCACGCCAGTAAGCATCTTTGATCTTGCTTCTGTATCAAATTTAATTATTTTTGCCATTTTCTTCTCCTATAAAGGTTATTTTTTACTTTTTGAAATTCCCATTATGTCTGACTCTTTCATAATGCTGTATTCTTTGCCGTCAATTTTGACTTCAGTACCAGACCACTTTCCGAAAAGCACAATATCTCCAACTTTTACATCCATTGCAGAAACTTTACCGTCTTCATTTTTGGCACCCGGTCCCACAGCCACGACCTCACCTTCTTGAGGTTTTTCTTTAGCAGTGTCCGGTATAATAATTCCGCCAGCAGTTTTTTCTTCGCTGTCTAGCACTTTAATAAGCACGCGATCGTGCAGGGGTCTAAATTTCATATATATTTTCTCCTATAAATTCTTATGTAGTGTTGATATGGTATGTTTTGACTATATTTCAAGAGGCAAAAATCATAAAAAAAACCAACAAATACTATATTAATAAGCATTAAAAGGAGAGGAATAGTACATTGAAAGAACTAAATCACCTAGCAGAAATATTCGAAAACTACGATACTTTTATTATAGACTTATGGGGGGTAATGCATAATGGCGTTTCACTTAATCCTAACGCTATAGAAGCAGTAGACAAACTGAAAAAAAATTCGAAAAAAATAGTATTTTTATCCAACGCACCTAGGCCCAGTTCGAAAGTAATTAATTTTTTACTTAAAATGAAAATGGACAAAAAATATCTAGAAAATGTAATGACCTCAGGTGAAGCTGCAATGCACGCAATAAATCAAAAAAAATTTGGAAAGACATTCTACCATCTTGGGCCAGCTAGAGATATATCTGTATTTGAAAAAGTTAAAGATAATAGAACTGATCCTGAGAATTGTGATTTTATTTTATGTACAGGACTATTTGATGATTATGATACTGATTTAGATTATTATAAAAAATTTTTATTGAAGCATGTTTCAAAAAAATTGATTTGTACCAATCCAGATTTAATAGTTCATAGAGGGGGTGTTGAAGAATTATGCGCAGGATCAATAGCGAAAATTTTTGAGGATCTAGGGGGAGAAGTCATTTATTTTGGCAAGCCACACAAAGAGGTTTATAATATGTGTTTTGGTCCCAATGAAAAAGTTTTAGCAATTGGTGACAATTTAAGAACAGACATTAAAGGAGCAAATAATTTAAAAATAGATTGTGTATTTATATCTGAAGGTGTGCACAGGAAGGAATTTAGAAACTTTTCTGAACTAAACAATCTTTTAGAAAAATATGATGTAAAAGCAAATTTTTTTCAAAGAGAATTAAAATGGTAACATGAAAATTTATAACAATCCGAATTTATATAAAAAACATTGTAACGGAGTAATAGCTATAGGCAATTTTGATGGACTCCATTTAGGTCACCAAAAAGTTATCAAAGAGGCAAAACAAAAAGCTAAAAAAAAAAAGATACCCTTTGGGGTCATGACTTTCGAACCTTTGCCTGTAATGTTTTTTAATAACAAAATTAAAAATCATAGAATAAATTCTCTAGATCAAAAAAAAGCTCAATTAAAAAAATTTAAATTAGATTTCCTAATTGTAATAAAATTTAACAAAAACTTTTCATCTCAATCGGCAGAAGAATTTATAAAAAAAATAATTTTCAAAAAAACAAAATGCAGATATTTGTATGTAAGTAAAAATTTTAAGTTTGGTTTTAAAAGGCAAGGAAATATAAAAACACTTAAAAAATTTGAAAAAAAATATAACTTTAAAAATATTGTGACTAAACCTTTTAAAAAAGATAATAAAATAATTTCATCTACATTTCTAAGAAAGAACATAAGATTAGGAAAAATAGATAAAGTAAATAAATTATTAAATCGTAATTGGAGCATTACCGGCAAAGTGATTCAGGGACAGAGGAGAGGACGTAAAATCGGTTTTCCAACATGTAACTTAAAATTGGGTGATTATGTTATTCCTAAACTAGGAGTCTACGCTGTTAAAGTTAAAAGTAACAATTTTTATAGAAACGGTATTGCTAATATAGGTTATAGACCAACATTTAACGGAAAAAATTTATTATTGGAAACAAATATCTTTGGAATTAATAAAAACTTATATAATAAAGTAATTAGTGTTAATTTTAAAAAATTTATAAGACCAGAAAAAAAATTTAGGAATTTGAAATATTTAAAAAAACAAATCAAATTTGATATAAAAAAGGCAAAATAATAATGTCTAAGGATACCTTACAACTTCCCAAAACAGCTTTTTCAATGAAAGCAAGTTTACCACTTAAAGAGCCTGAAATTTTGAAGAAATGGGAAAAAAATAAAATCTTTGAAAAGCTAAGAAAAAAGTCTAAGGGAAGGGAAAAATTTGTTCTTCATGATGGCCCTCCATATGCGAATGGTCATATACATATGGGTACCGCGTTAAACAAAATTTTAAAAGACATGATCACTCGTTTTCATCAGATGAATGGAAAAGACTCCGTTTACGTTCCTGGTTGGGATTGTCATGGACTCCCGATAGAATGGAAGATCGAAGAACAATATAAAAAAAAGAAAAAAAATAAAGACGAAGTACCCATTAAAGATTTTAGACAAGAATGTAGGGAATTTGCAAAAAATTGGATCGAAGTTCATATTAAAGAGTTTAAGCGATTAGGGGTAGTTGGAGATTTTGAAAATTATTACTCTACAATGAGTTACGAGGCGGAGGCTCAAATTGTAAGAGAATTAGGAAAATTTCTTTTAGATGGAAGTTTATATCAAGGATTTAAACCGGTTCTTTGGTCTACTGTCGAAAAAACTGCTTTAGCTGATGCTGAAGTAGAATACTTGGATCATACTTCAAATACAATTTATGTTGCATTTAAAGTTAAGGATACCAAGAAAGATTTTCTTAAAAACGCAAGCATTATAATTTGGACTACTACACCTTGGACCATACCTGCTAACAAAGCATTAGCTTTTAATAGTAATATTGAATACGCAGTTTTAGAAATCGACAACCTTGAGCACTTTAAAGACAGGAGAATTGTTGTTGCAAAAAATTTAATTGATACAATAATTAAAGAGTGTGAAATTAAAAAGTTTAAAGTATTAAAGACTTTCAAGGGATCTGAATTCGAAGGAACAGTATGTAGTCATCCATTTGTCAAAATGGATTTTGACTATGATGTTCCTATGCTAGATGCTCAATTTGTTAATTTGGAGCAGGGAACAGGAATAGTTCATTGCGCTCCAAGCCACGGTCCAGACGACTTTAATTTATGTTTGAAAAACAATATACCATCACTTTATACGGTAGATAACTCAGGTGTGTACACTAAAGAGGTACCTTATTTTACAAATATACACGTTTTTAAGGCTGATCCAATTGTTATAGACAAACTAAAAGAGCAAAAACAACTACTTAAAAACGATAAACTTAATCATAGTTATCCGCATTCATGGAGATCTAAGGCTCCATTAATATACAGAGCGACACCTCAATGGTTTATCTCTATGCAAAAAAACAAACTAAGAGATAAAGCCGTTAAAGCAATAAATGAAACAATCTTTTACCCAAATAAAGGTAGGGACAGGCTTTTATCAATGATAGAAGGAAGACCAGATTGGTGTGTTTCAAGACAACGAGTTTGGGGAGTACCGTTGCCAATTTTTATTAATAAAAAAACAAAAGAGCCATTAAGAGATCAAAAAATAATAGATAGAATAGCTTCCATTTATGAAAAGCAAGGCTCTGATTGTTGGTTCACAGATAATGCAAAAATTTTTTTAGGTGATGATTATGATGCAAAAGATTATGAAAAACTTAACGATATCGTTGAGGTATGGTTTGATAGTGGCTCAACACACAGTTTTGTCTTGGAAAAAAGAAAAGATTTGAAATGGCCTGCAGACATGTATTTGGAGGGATCTGATCAGCATAGGGGATGGTTTCATTCCTCATTACTAGAGTCATGTGGAACGAGAGGAAAAGCACCATTTAAAAGCATTCTTTCACATGGTTTTGTTGTAGATGGCAAAGGTATGAAAATGTCTAAATCAATGGGCAATGTTATCTCTCCAGAGGATATATTGAAGAACTATGGAGCAGACATTCTTAGAGTTTGGGCTTCAGCATCTGATTATGCCGAAGATTTAAGAATAGATAAAAATATTTTAATACAACATGCAGAGTCATACAGAAAAATTAGAAATACCTTCAGATTCATGCTTGGAAATTTAAAAGATAATTTTGAAAAACAAAGCTTTGAAAAAATAAATCTAAATGAATTAGATGAATTAGAACAATTTATCTTACATAAATTGTTCTTATTAAGAAATTCTGTTGATGAAAATTTAAAAAATTATAATTTTCATAAACTATATAAAGACCTATTGAATTTTTGCACACTAGATCTTTCTTCTTTTTATTTTGATATAAGAAAAGACGTTCTTTACTGTGATAGCATAAATTCCAAGAAAAGAAAAAATTGTGTAGTCGTTTTAAACATAATTTTGGAAAGTTTATTAAAGTGGTTCGCTCCAATTTTAGTTTTTACTAGTGAAGAAATCTATAGTCTTATGAATAAAGATAATTCTGAAAGTATCCATGAAAATAATTTTGTGAAAATTCCGTCTAATTGGAAGAATGAAAAGTTAAATGAAAAATGGTCAAATCTATTCAAAATTAAGCAAGAGGCAAATATAGCAATTGAGGAGAAAAGGGCCAACAAAGAAATTGGATCAAGTTTAGAGGCAGAAATAAAATTAATCTTAAGGAAAGATAAATTTGAACTTCTCGATAAATTAGATTTAGAAGATTATTTAATTGTTTCAAAAGCAGAAAAAGAATTATCAAATAATGGTGACATAAAAATTGAAGTGAAAAAAGCCCAAGGACAAAAATGTGAAAGATGTTGGAAAATTTTAGAGAAAAAATGTCAAAGAGAAAGTTGTCCAATAAAGTAGAAAGTCATTATTTTGATTAATCTTAAAGAAATATTAAACAAAATTATTACTAAAAATAACCTTTATTGTTTGCTAATTATTGTAATAATTTTTTTTTTAGACAGGTATTCAAAAATTAAGATTTTAAATAGTTATAGTGATAACATTTATTACATAAATAACTTTATTAATTTCGATCTGGTATGGAATACAGGTATAGGCTTCGGGTTACTTAGCTTTGACTCAAATTTATATTATAATTTGATTACAATCTTAATTTTAGTCGTCATTATATCTCTGCTAATTATAAGTTTAAATTCTGATAATATAGATAAAATAACTTTCTCAATTATTATCGGAGGAGCACTTGGAAATTTTTACGATAGAATTACTTTCAAAGCTGTACCAGATTTTATTGACTTACATTATGGCAATTTTCATTGGTTTACATTTAATGTAGCTGATATTTTTATAACAATAGGTATATTCTCTTTTCTTATTAAAGGTTTTCTTATAAAAAATTAATTAATGAAAATAAAAATATTTTTATCTTTTTTAGTATTAATCCTCTTAAACTCATGTGGGGGATTTGATGATGCAGCTAAAGTGCTTAAAAATGAAAAAACGAGAACAACAGATGAATTTTTAGTTAAAAAAAGGGAACCATTAGTACTTCCACCGGACTTTGATAAACTTCCAGAGCCAAATGTGAAAAATAAAAAAGCAAATGAAAAAAAAGATAAAATCAAAGATTTACTTAAAGTAGAGGAAGATAGCGGTAATCAAATTAATAGTCAGAGCTCTACTGAAAATTCAATTTTAGAAAAAATACGTAAGTGACAAATAAAAACTTATATTTAAAGAATTCTTTTCCAAAAAATATACTAAATCAAAAAACTTTTAAAAATTTTTCAAAGAATTACATAAGTATTATAAAAAAAATCGATATCGAAAATGAAAGACAAACCTTAAACATTTTGAGCTCAAATTTTAAATTAAATTTTAATTTAACTGATTTAAAAAAATTTAGAAAATATAAAACTGTTGTTTGTATTGGTATGGGTGGATCAATTTTAGGCCCTGAGTCTTTATATTACTTTTTTAGAAAAAAAATAAAAAAAAACTTTTATTTCTTAAATAATATAGATCAACAAAAATTATTAGAAATAAAAAAAAAGATTAATATTAAAAAATCTCTTTTTATTGTAACCTCAAAATCTGGAAATACAATTGAAACTATTTCTAATTTTTTACTTTTCAAAATTACAAAAAAAAACTTAATTATTATCTCTGAAAAGAAAGATAATTTTTTAAACAATTTAGCCAAGATAAAAAAAATCTTTTTCTTAGAACATAATTCCTCAATTGGCGGAAGATATTCGGTTCTTTCAGAGGTTGGGTTAATTCCTGCATATCTTATGGGAATAAATATTTATCAATTAAGAAAAAATTCGCAAAAATATCTTACTAAAAAAGGAAATATTTTACTTCGAGATCATACTATAAAATTAGCTACATTTTTAAAAAGTAAAAAATATACAAACTTGGTTTTTTTAAATTATTCATCAAAATTAGAAAAATTTCTTTATTGGTTACAGCAATTGATTGCAGAAAGCTTAGGAAAAAAAAATTTAGGATTTCTTCCAATGATATCAAATGTTCCTAAAGACCATCATAGTTTACTACAATTATATTTAGATGGTCCTAATGATAAAATTTTTTTTATATTTGATTTGGCAGAAAAAAAATCAAATATAAAAATTAAATTAAATAATCCAAAAAGCAAAATTGGTTTTTTAAATAATAAAACTCTTGAAGAAATTAAAATTTCTCAAAAAAATGCTTTGATAAAAGTTTTAAAAAATAAGAGGATCCCATACAGAGAAATTAAAATTAAAAAAGATACCGTTGAGGCTCTTGGAGAATTATTTGCATATTTTATTTTAGAAACAATTATTATAGGCAAACTTAATAAACTTAATCCTTTTGATCAACCAGCTGTTGAGCGAGTAAAAAACTTGACCAAAAAATTACTTAGTTAAAGGTTGCAAATATTATTTTTGAACGTCCATACTTTTTTTCAAATATTAAATTTAAAAAAGTTTCCAATTTCTCGCTAGTTTTGTTTTCTCTATGTATTATCACGATGTGTTCTTTACAAAACATTTTACTCTCTTTGAATTTTTTTAAATTTTGAATATATGAATTATCATTGAAAGGTGGATCAAAGAAAAGAATTTTATATTTCTTTTTTAATCTTTTAAAAACATTTTCTATTTTGTCATTAAATAATAGAGAGCTGTTTTTTACACCTAATTTTTCTGTGTTTTTAAATAAAATTTTGAAAGCTTTAATATCTTTTTCAATAAATGTCGCTGTTTTTGCATTTCTAGATATACACTCCAAGCCAAAAGAACCAATCCCTGAATACAGGTCTATTACGTCTGAACCTTCAATATTCACCGTAATATTTTTTGAATGCGCTAAAATATTAAATATATTTTCTTTAACAGAGTCTTTC
>CACFJO010000003.1 GCA_902566675.1 uncultured Pelagibacteraceae bacterium | reverse complement strand
ATACGGAAAAAGATTATCCCAAGAGGGATTGATTTCGGCTGAAAAATTGCAAAATGAAAAAGTTAATTTTAAAGAGTACTTAGAAAGAGAATTTGTAACATCTAAAAATTACAAATCAGAATTAAAGTGGTTTGATGGAGCTTGGTCAAGGTTTAAGCCTGGCTTAGGGAAAGATAAGCGAGGAGTAAGCGGAGTGAATGAAGAAAAATTAAAATCAGTAGGAAAAAAAATTTTTAATATTCCTCCAAATTTTAGTGCACATAAAACTCTTAAAAGAGTATTTGAGCTCAGAAATCAAATGCTTTATGAGGATAAAATTGATTGGTCTTCAGCTGAAAGTCTTGCGATTGGAACATTATTAACAGAGGGATTTTCAGTAAGGCTATCAGGACAGGATTCTGGTAGAGGAACTTTCAGTCAACGACATGCTATTCTAAGAAACCAAGAAAATCATGACAGGTATATTCCAGTTAATCATATAAATAAAAAGCAAATGAAGTTTGAAGTTATCGATAGCTTGTTATCGGAATTAGCTGTATTAGGATTTGAATTTGGATATTCACTATCTGAGCCAGAAACTTTAGTGTTGTGGGAAGCTCAATTTGGTGATTTTGCTAATGGTGGACAAGTTATTATAGATCAATTTATTTCTTCATCAGAGTCAAAATGGGGAAGAGCAAGTGGTCTTGTTTTGCTACTGCCTCATGGTTATGAAGGACAAGGGCCGGAACATTCATCTGCAAGACTCGAGAGATTCCTCCAACTTTGTGCAGGAGAAAACATGCAAGTTGTAAATTGCACTACACCTTCAAATTATTTTCATGTTTTAAGAAGACAAATGCATAGAGAATTTAGAAAACCTTTAATAATTATGACCCCGAAATCATTGTTGAGACACAAAAGATGTATCTCAAAAATTTCTGAATTTACCTCTAAAAGTTCATTTCATAGAGTTTTAGAAGACGATGCATATGTCAAAAAAAATAAATTGATTAATTTGGCAAATGATAAAAAAATTAAAAAAGTAGTAATGTGTTCTGGAAAAATTTATTATGATCTTATCGAAGCAAGAGAAAAAATAAAGAACAATAATATAGTTTTTGTTAGGCTGGAACAATTATATCCATTTCCTGCTAAAACATTGGCGAACATTTTAAAAAGATATAAAGGTTCTAAATTTGTATGGTGTCAAGAAGAACCAAAAAATATGGGAGCATGGAATACTGTGAGAAATTATATTGATAGAACGTTAGAAATGATAAACTTAAAAGATATTAACGTAAAATATGTAGGTAGAAAGGCATCTTCAACCACTGCGACTGGAAATGCCAATAAACATCTTGCACAACAAAAAGAAATATTAGAAAAGATACTTAAAGAATAAATGTCAGAAAAAATTAAAGTTCCTACTTTGGGCGAATCAGTCACAGAAGCTACAGTGTCTAAATGGCTCAAATCACAAGGTGAGAAAGTTATAGCTGACGAGCCTATAGTTGAATTAGAGACCGATAAAGTAAATGTTGAAGTTCCCTCACCTTCTAATGGAGTGCTTGGTAATATTGCTGTTAAAGAGGGCGAGACAGTAAATGTGGGATCTTTACTTGGAACAATCACAAATAATTTAAAAGAAAATACAAACGATTCAAAAGAAATTAAAAATTATAGCCCTCCTAAGAAGGAAATTAAAAAAGAGCCAAAATTATTTGAGGAAGAGAAAAAAACTAAAAAACGTAAGTACGAGGAACCTATATTAAAACTAGAGGAGGAAAGTTTTGAGTCAGAGGAAGAACCATTAATTCTTGAGGAAGTTCATAAAGAAATAGAAAAAACAGGAACACAAAATAAAAAGACTTTCAAAAATAAAACTGAAAAAATTATTTCACCAGCAGCTAGAAAAATTGCAAGTGAGTCCAACGTTAATCTTGAAAAAATTCAAGGCTCAGGAAAAAATGGAGTAATATTAAAAGAAGATGTCATGAGTTTAATGGGCTCTAAGCCATCTCCATCAGAGAGAAAAATTAAACACGGTCCAGAGGAAAGAGTAAAAATGACGAGGTTGAGGTTGACTATTGCTAAGAGATTAAAAGAGGCTCAAGAAAATGCTGCAATGCTAACAACATTTAATGAAGTAGATATGAGTGAGATAATATCTATGAGAGAACAATATAAAGACGAATTTCAAAAAAATTATGGTGTTAAACTTGGTTTTATGTCTTTTTTTGTTAAAGCTTGTGTAATTGGATTAAAGAGTTATCCAGCAATTAATGCTGAAATTCAAGAAGATGAAATTGTTTATAAAAATTACTACAATATTAGTATTGCAGTTGGAACTGACAGAGGTTTAGTTGTTCCAGTTGTGAGAGAGACGGACGAGATGTCTTTCGCAGACATTGAAAAAAATATCTCTGACATTGGACAAAAAGCTAAAGATGGAAAAATTACTATCGAAGATTTACAAGGTGGCACATTTACAATTACTAATGGAGGCATCTATGGATCTATGCTTTCCACACCGATTTTAAACCCTCCTCAATCAGCCGTTTTAGGAATGCATAATATCATCAAGAGGCCAGTTGTGGTAAATGGCAACATTGAAGTGAGACCAATAATGTATTTAGCACTATCGTACGACCACAGAATTATTGATGGAAAAGAAGCTGTTTCATTTTTAAAAATAGTAAAAGAGTCACTAGAACAACCAAAAAGACTCTTTTTGAATCTTTGATTATGGATAATTTTGATTTAATTGTAATTGGCGGCGGTCCAGGAGGTTACGTTTGCGCCATTAGGGCTGCTCAACTTGGTTTAAAAACGGCATGTATAGAGTCTAGAGGATCTCTAGGTGGCACTTGTTTAAATGTTGGTTGTATTCCTTCAAAAAGCTTACTGAATTTATCTGATAATTTCCAAAAAGCTAAGAATAATTTTAATAAACAGGGAATTGAACTCGAAGGTGTTAAACTTAATATTGAAAAGATGATGCTAAATAAAAATAAATCAGTTCAAGTTCTTACCAAAGGAGTAGAATTTTTATTCAAAAAAAATAAAGTAACTTACATAAAAGGAAAAGGAGTAATTTTTTCTAAGAACGATATAGTAGTTTATGAGAATAATGGAAAGCAAAATTATAAAACAAAAAATATTGTTATTGCTACTGGTTCAGAAGCAGTTTCATTACCAGGCTTACAAATAGATGAAAAAAATATAATTTCCTCTACTGGAGCATTATCACTAAGTAAAGTTCCAAAGAAGTTAGCTGTAATAGGAGGTGGTTATATAGGTTTAGAGATGGGCTCAGTCTGGTCTCGTTTAGGATCAGATGTGACGGTAATAGAGTATCTTGATTATATTACACCAGGCATGGATAGAGAGATTTCAAGTGAATTTAAAAAAATTTTAACTAAACAAGGACTAAAATTCAAAATGGGATTCAAAGTAAACTTTGTTAAAAATAATAATTCTAGTGTTTTAATAAATTGTACTAATATAAAAGAATCAAAAGAAGAAAATTTAGAATTTGATAAAGTATTAGTTGCTGTTGGGCGAAAAGCATATACAGAAGGCCTTAATTTAGGAAAAATAGGTATCAATAAAGATAAAAAAGGTAGAATTGAAGTTAATGAAAGACTAGAAACATCAGTTAAAAATATCTATGCTATAGGTGATGTCATCAAAGGACCAATGCTCGCCCACAAAGCTGAGGAGGAGGGAATAGCAGTTGCTGAAATTCTGGCTGGACAAAGTGGACACGTAAATTATGACGTAATTCCTGGTGTCATTTACACATCACCCGAGGTAGCAACAGTTGGTAAAACAGAGGAACAATTAAAAGAAGAAAGTAGATCTTATAAGGTAGGAAAATTTCCCTTTTTAGCTAACTCTAGAGCGAAGGTTAATAACGAAACCGAGGGTTTCGTAAAAATTTTAGCAGATAGTAAAACAGATAAAGTATTGGGTGTGCATATTATTGGTCCACATTGTGGAGATATGATAGCAGAAATGGCTTTAGCAATGGAATTTGGTGCAAGTGCTGAAGATATTGCTAGAACATGTCATGCTCATCCTACTCATACCGAAGCCATAAAAGAGGCAGCTTTAGCTGTTGATAAAAGACCAATTCATTTCTAATTAAATAAAATTCTAATACTATTGAATTATGAAAGCACAAGTTTTGTTGCCCAAAATTTTCAATTTTCCATTTACTTATAACTCTAAGACTATTAGTAAAGTTGGTCATTTAGTCGAAGTTCCATTTGGCTCAGGAAAAGAAATAGGTGTTGTATGGAAAAGTGATTACTCAGAGCCTAAAAATATTAAAATAAAAGATATTAAAAAGAAAACTGAATATGCAATCGATAAAAAGTTGGTTGATTTCATCGAATGGTTTTCAACCTATAATATGGTCCCAATAGGTCTTGTACTTAAAATGGCAATTGGTGGCTCAGATAAGTTTTTTAATGTTAAAGATGACTCATTTGAAGTAAAAAAAACAAAAAAAAAACTTTTCAAATTAAATAAAGAACAACTTAAGGCTTTGAAGTTTCTCGAAAAAGAAAATAATAAATTTGATGTTTCAGTTTTACAAGGTACCACTGGCTCTGGTAAAACCATAGTTTATTTCGAAAGAATTAAAAAGATAATAGACTCAGGTAAACAAGTTTTAGTTTTATTACCTGAGATATTTTTAACAAATGAGTTCAAGTCAAGATTTGAAGATTTTTTCGGTTTCGAACCCGCAGTTTGGCATTCTAAAATTACCCCCAAAAAAAAAAGAATTATTTGGAAAGGTATAATAAGTAATAAAATAAAGATTTTAATTGGAGCTAGATCAGCTTTACTTCTTCCTTTTAAAAAACTAGGATTAATAATTGTAGATGAAGAACATGACACTTCATATAAACAAGATGAGGGAGTAATCTATAATGCAAGAGATATGGCAATATCAAGAGCACACTTTGAAAAGATTCCAATTCATCTGGTAACTTCAGTTCCTTCAATTGAAACGTACAGTAATGTTATCAAAAAAAAATATAGACATATAAAAATCTTTAAAAGATATAATGATTATCCACTTCCTGAAACAAAAATAATAAATTTGAACATAGATAAAGTTAAAAATAAATTTATAGCTAATGAGACGATCAGGTCAGTAAAATTATACTTAGATAAGGGTGATCAAGTGTTATTTTTTATTAATAGAAGGGGTTTTGCACCATACTTAATTTGTAAAAAATGTGGAGCAAAACTAATTTGTCCAAACTGTTCTTTTTATTTAACATTTCATAAATTAAAAGATAAAGCTGTTTGTCATCATTGCTCATTTGAAAAAAAAATTAATGTAGATTGTACAAAAACAGAGAAATGCGAATTTATAATGTACGGACCTGGGGTAGAAAAAATATTTGATGAAGTAAAAGAATTATTCCCAAATAAAAAAAGTAAAATATTCTCGAGTGATTACCTTAAATCAAAGAAAAAGACTGAAAACTTCTTTAGAGAAATTAATGAGAATAAAATTGATATTTTAATCGGAACACAGATGATTTCTAAGGGTTTTAATTTTCCAAAGTTAAATTGTATAGTAGTAATTGATGCTGACTTTTCAGGTAGGGGATATGATTTAAGAAATACAGAAAAAAATATTCAATTATATCATCAATTAAGTGGTAGAGCTGGAAGGTTTAGTATGGAGTCATTAATAATTTATCAAACATTAAATCCTAATGATATGACATTAACCGAGTTAATAAAAAATAAATCAGAACAACTTCTTAGTAACGAGCTTATCTTGAGAGAGAAAAATGATCTACCACCGTTTAAAAGATTAATTGCAATAATTATTTCATCTACAAATCACAGTTCAAGTCTACAAGGTGCTCAAGAAATTAAAAATAAATTAAAGCAAATTAAAGAACTTGAGATTTTGGGACCAGTAGACTCCCCGCTTCTTAAAATAAAAAAAAAATTTAGATCTAGATTGCTCGTTAGGTTCAATACCAAGTCTTTGTTGCAGAGAAAAATCACAAATGTCCTAAATGGGCTTAAAATCTCATCTAAAATAAAACTCACGGTTGATGTTGACCCAATCAACTTTGCATAAATTCATAATTGGCAACTTGATCAAGTTTTGCTCATATGGTACGACCTGACGTTAATTTCACAATAAATTCATAAAATTAAAATGAGTGCAAACAAATCTTTCTCGACTGAAACATCTGAAAGGTATTCTCGTGCTCTTTTTGAGGTTGCAAAAGAGTCTAGCGAGTTAGATAAAGTTGAAAATGAAGTAAAGAATCTTCTCTCTCTATATAACTCTAGCCGTGATATTCAAAATTTTTTAAAAAACCCAACTAAAAGTATTAATTTACAAAATCAAGCTTTACACATAATTTCAGAAAAATTAGGCTTTTCAAAAAATTTAAAAAATTTTTTTCTTCTTTTGATCAAAAAAAGAAGAATATTCTTTATTGAAAAAATCTCTGAAAATTTTTTAAAAATTTGCTCAAAACATAGAGGTGAAGTTAAAGCACATTTGATCTCATCAAAAGAACTATCTCAATCCGAAATTAATGAAATAAGCAAAGAATTATCCAAGTCAGTTGGATTAACATTAAAATTTGATTACCAATTTGACAAAGGGTTAATTGGAGGCCTAAGACTTCAACTAGGAAGTTTTATGATAGATACTTCAATTAAAAATAAGTTAAAAAAATTTGAACAAGCAATGTTAGAAAACTAAAATGACAATAAACCCATCAGAAGTTACTAAACTACTAAAAGATCAGATTAAAGATTTTGGAGAAAAAGCTGAGGTATCTGAAATTGGAAAAGTTTTATCAGTTGGAGATGGTATAGCCAGAGTTTATGGATTAGACAACGTTCAAGCAGGAGAAATGGTTGAATTTGAGGATGGTTCAAAAGGAATGGCGCTAAATTTAGAAAACGATAATGTTGGAGTAGTAATTTTTGGTGATGATAGAAATATTAAAGAAGGTGATACAATAAAAAGGACAAATGCAATTGTAGATGTTCCTGTAGGCAAACAACTTCTTGGCCGAGTTGTAGATGGATTAGGAAATCCAATCGATGGAAAGGGAGCTATCTCAGTTAAAAGTAGAAAACGTGTTGAGGTAAAAGCTCCTGGAATTATACCTAGACAATCAGTTAATGAACCGATGCAGACTGGATTAAAATCAATTGACTCTCTCATTCCTATTGGAAGAGGTCAAAGAGAATTAATTATTGGTGATAGACAAACGGGAAAAACAGCTGTGGCTATTGATGCAATTATAAATCAAAAACAAATTAATGAGTCTTCAGATGAAAAGAAAAAATTGTATTGTGTATATGTAGCTATTGGTCAAAAGCGTTCAACAGTTGCTCAAATTACAAAAACTTTGGAAGAAGCTGGTGCATTGAAGTATACAACAATTGTAGCTGCTACAGCTTCCGACTCTGCCCCATTGCAATTTTTAGCTCCTTATACAGGTTGTACAATAGGCGAATATTTTAGAGACAACGGTATGCATGCATTAATTGTTTATGATGATTTGTCCAAACAAGCAGTAGCTTATAGACAGATGTCTTTATTATTGAGAAGACCTCCAGGTAGAGAAGCGTATCCTGGAGATGTATTTTATTTACATAGCAGACTATTAGAGCGTGCAGCAAAACTTAATGATAAAAGTGGTGGAGGATCTTTAACTGCATTGCCTATTATTGAAACACAAGCTGGAGACGTTTCTGCTTATATTCCAACCAATGTTATCTCCATAACTGATGGTCAAATTTTTTTGGAAACTGAACTATTTAATCAGGGAATTAGACCTGCAGTAAATGTTGGTTTATCAGTTTCCAGGGTGGGTTCAGCTGCTCAAACTAAAGCAATGAAAAAAGTAGCTGGCTCAATAAAACTTGAGTTGGCTCAATATAGAGAAATGGCTGCTTTTGCTCAATTTGGATCAGATTTGGACGCTTCTACCCAACAGTTATTAAATCGTGGAGCCAAACTTACTGAGTTATTAAAACAGGACCAATATTCTCCCTTAACTGTAGCAGAACAGGTCATATCGGTATTTACTGGAGTAAGAGGTTATTTAGATGATATTGACTTAAGTGAAATCAAAACATTTGAGAGAGGTATATTGGAAAAAGTTAAACTAGAAAAACCAGAAATAATCGAACAAATTCAATCTACTGGTAAACTCGAAGAAAAAATAGAGAAACTTTTATCTCAAACTATTGAGGAACACAAAAAAGGAAATAAGTAATGCCAAGTTTAGATGACTTAAAAAAAAGAATTAAGAGCGTTAAGTCCACACAAAAGATCACTAAAGCAATGAAAATGGTTGCTGCTGCAAAATTAAGAAAAGCTCAAGAGAATGCTGAAAGAGGTCGTCCTTACAGTCAAAAAATGCAAAATATAATATTAAACCTAACGAAATCAGCAAATAATTCAGATAATTCACCAAAGCTACTTATTGGTTCTGGCAAAGATAAAATTCATCTATGTGTTGTTTTAACAGCTGACAGAGGATTATGTGGAGGGTTTAATTCAAATATATGTAAACTTGCTAAATCTAATTTTAAAAAAATTATTACAGAGGGAAAAGTTTTAAAAATAATAACTGTCGGCTCAAAAGGATTGGATCAAATTAAAAGAGAATATGGCAAATACATTGTTAAAAAATTCAGTTTTAAAGATAAAAAGGAAATTTCATTTAATGAGGCTGAAATGATTGGCAAAGAAATTGTAGATCAATTCAATAAAAATGAGTTTGATAAATGTATATTATTTTATAATAATTTTAAAAATGTTATAACCCAAATTCCTCAAGCTCAACAAATTATACCTGTAGAAAAAAATTCTACGAATTCTGATACAGAAAATTCACTAACTTATGAGTTTGAACCAGACGAAGATGAAATTCTTGAAGATTTGTTGCCAAAAAATATTTCAACGCAAATTTTTAAAGCTTTTTTAGAAAACGCAGCAAGTGAGCAAGGCTCAAGAATGACTGCAATGGATAACGCAACAAGAAATGCTGGAGATTTAGTTGATAAACTTACCATCAATTATAATAGAAGTAGACAAGCATCAATTACAAAAGAATTGATAGAAATTATATCAGGAGCAGAAAGTTTATAAATAATATGAGCAAGAATGGGAAAATTACACAAATAATTGGAGCAGTCGTAGACGTAAATTTTGATGGTGATCTACCTGAAATTTATACTGCGCTGGAGGTTAATAATTCAGGAAATAAACTAATACTGGAAGTTGCCCAGCACTTAGGAGAAAATGATGTTCGAACTATAGCTATGGATGCGACTGAGGGATTAAAAAGAGGAGATCAAGTAACTAATACAGGCAATCCCATAAGTGTTCCTGTTGGCCCTGAAACTTTGGGAAGAATAATAAATGTTGTAGGAGAGTCTATAGACGAAAAAGGTGAAGTTAAAACTAAAGAGAAATGGCCAATTCATAGACCAGCCCCAAAATTTACCGATCAAGCAACTGAAACAGAACAGTTGGTCACTGGTATTAAAGTGATTGATTTACTAGCTCCATATGCAAAAGGAGGAAAAATCGGATTATTTGGAGGAGCTGGGGTTGGAAAAACTGTAACAATTATGGAATTGATAAATAATATAGCAAAAGCTCATGGTGGATTTTCAGTTTTTGCAGGAGTTGGAGAAAGAACAAGAGAAGGGAATGATCTTTACCATGAAATGATAGAGTCAGGAGTTATTAAAACAGATGGCAAGGGTTCTAAAGCTGCTCTAGTTTACGGTCAAATGAATGAACCTCCCGGAGCTCGAGCACGTGTTGCGTTAACAGGACTAACTGTAGCTGAGTATTTTAGGGACAAGGAAGGGCAAGACGTACTTTTCTTTGTAGATAATATTTTTAGGTTTACTCAAGCAGGGTCCGAAGTATCAGCTCTACTTGGCCGAATTCCGTCAGCAGTAGGATATCAACCAACACTTGCTACTGATATGGGTAATTTGCAAGAAAGAATTACTTCAACTGACAAAGGATCAATAACTTCAGTGCAAGCAATTTATGTGCCTGCAGATGACTTAACAGATCCTGCGCCGGCAACATCGTTTTCACATCTTGATGCAACTACAGTGCTATCACGACAAATTGCGGAAATAGGTATTTATCCCGCGGTTGATCCTTTAGACTCAACTTCAAGAATCCTGGATCCAAGAATAGTAGGGGAAGAGCATTATAGGGTCGCAAGAGATGTACAAAGAATTCTACAAGCGTATAAATCTCTTCAAGATATTATCGCAATTTTAGGAATGGATGAACTTTCCGAAGAAGATAAATTAACAGTCGCAAGAGCCAGAAAGATACAAAGATTTTTATCTCAACCTTTTTTTGTAGCTGAAGTATTCACAGGGTCTCCAGGTAAATTAGTTGATTTAGATGCAACTATCAAAGGATTTGACGCTATTTGCAAAGGTGATTACGATCATTTACCTGAAGCGGCATTTTACATGGTAGGCGGAATTGAAGAGGTGATTGAAAAGGCTGAAAAATTATCTAAAGATACCAAATGATTTCTGAAAAATTTACAGTAGAAATTATATCTCCAATCAAATCTATCATCAAAAGCGAAACCCAAGAAGTTGTAATTCCGTCATACGAGGGAGAAATGGGAATCCTGAAAGATCATATCCCTCTGATAACATTTTTAAGACCAGGAATAATAAGAATTTCTAGTGAAAAAGAAAAGAAATTTTATGTTGAGGAAGGTACTGTTGAATTCTCAAATAATCAATTATTGATTTTAACTCCAATGGCAAATGAATTATCTCTTATAGATAAAAGTTTTATTCAAACTCAGATTGATGAAGTGGAAAAGAAGATTATCAATGATAAAGTTTCAGACAAGGAAAAGTATTTTCTCTCTTACAAATTGGATACTCTAAAAAGTCTTAACTAAAATTTTTTTTATTTCTTTTACTAAACTAAGATACATATTTTTTTTAAAATCTACTATCATGTTAGGTAACTCATCTGGTAAAACCCACTTCCATTTAATGAACTCAGGATTTTTAGTTTTAATATTAATTTCACTTTCATTAGCGTAAAATTTAACAATAAACCATTTTTGTTTTTGACCTCTATATTTTCCCTTCCAAATAATACCCACTAAATTATTTGGGAGTTCATATTCGAAATATCCATCGATTTCTTTTAGTACCTTAATACTTTTAATACTTGTTTCCTCAAAAAGCTCCCTTTTCATTGCTGTAAGATAATTTTCACCATCATCTACACCTCCCTGAGGCATTTGCCAGTTATTAGTAGGATTATCTCTCCTTTTGCCAACAAAAACTTTGTTATCATTATTAAGAACCACTACCCCTACACCAGATCGCATTGGGAGTTTAGGTGAATTCATAAAATTAGGAATTAAATAGTTTTATAGCGTAATTTAATTGATTATCTTTTTCTGAATTAATTAGAAAATCCTCATTGTCTTCTTCAACGAGAATATCAGGAGTAATTCCAACTTCCGAAATTGATTTGCCTGAAGGTAAATAATATTTGGAAATAGTAAGTCTCATTCCTCCACCATTTGTTAATGGTATTATTGATTGAACTGACCCTTTACCATAAGAATTTTCACCTAAGATTATTGCTCTTTTATGATCTTTTAAGGCTCCAGCAAAAATTTCAGATGCTGATGCTGATCCATTGTTAATTAGAACAACAATTGGCTTTCCTTTTACCTCATCTCCTTTTCTTGCAAAAAATTTTCTAGTTTCCGATATTTTTCTTCCTTTGGTAGATACTATTTCACCGTCTTCTAAAAAAAAATCCGTAATATTTATAGCTTGAGTTAATAATCCTCCAGGATTGTTTCTTAGATCAACTACATAACCTTTAATTTTCGATTTTTTTTCAAAATTTTTTACAGATTTTAAAAACTGTTTGTCGCTGTTTTCATTAAATGATTTTAGTCTTATGTATCCTAAATTTTTTTCATCACCAATTATTTCTGAACTTACAGACTGAACCTCAATAATTTTTCTTACAATCTTAAATTCCAAAGGTTTTTTTACATTTTTCCTTCTAACTGTTAAATCGATTGACGTACCTACAGGTCCTCTCATCAATTTTACAGCTTCCAATAAAGATTTACCTTGCACTTGTTCTTTGCCAATTTTAACTATGTAATCCCCTGCCTTTATTCCAGCTTTTGCTGCAGGAGTATCATCAATCGGAGAAATAACCTTAACTACTCCAGCTTCCATACCAATTTCGATTCCTAGTCCACCGAATTCACCTCTTGTATCAGTTTGCATTTCTTTAAATAGTTCAGGACTCATATAAGCTGAGTAAGGGTCTAATGATTGTAAAACTCCATTAATTGCAGAGTCTATCATTTCAGCTTGATCGATGTCATCTACGTAGTCTTTTTTAATATTTTCAAGCACTTCACCAAAAAGATCAATTTTTTCGTACAGATTATTTTTTGAAAAAGCTGACTGGGAAAATACAATTAGGGAAAATAGAAATATGATTAATTTTTTTTTCATATCATAGCCTTTTCTTTTGGTATCTCCTCCGACCACATTTTCTCTAAATCATAAAAATCTCTTTTTTCAGGATGAAATATATGAACAATAATATCTTGGGTATCGACTAATTTCCAGTCACTGCTATCTTTTCCTTCTATACGGCAATTATCTAATCCAATCTTTTTTAATTCTACAACGAGAATTTCTGATAAGGCTTGGAGATGTCTCGAAGATGTTCCAGAGGCTATTATCATGTAGTCAGCTATATAAGATTTATTTTTAAGATTTATTGAAGTTATGTTTTTTGCTTTATTATTATCCAGAATTTTTTCGATATTTTTTTTAATTTCTGACACTAACATTAATAACTCATTGATTTTTTCCTTAAGATTGTAGAAGAGATTTGTATGGGTCTAATCCTTATAAAATTTATATTATTATTTAAATGTTTTGCCACAATAGTTTTTGTACTCTTTTTATCATATCCCTTACGAGAAAAAACAATTAATTTTGCCAATTTTACTATTTTTTTCCAACTCTTCCATTTATGAAACTCCAATAAAATATCTGATCCAACGATAAAATAAAGATTTTTAGGTTTGTCTTTTCTTAAAATATATTTAATTGCATCAATTGATCTACTAGATTTTACTATATCTTCTAAATATACAATCTTTATTTTTCTATTATTTTTGATAATTTTTTTTGCTTGGGACATTCTTTTATTTAATGAATATAAAGGGTCTTTTTTAAAAGGATTTTTTTTTGCAACTACCCAATAAATTTTATTTAATTTCAACTTTTTTATCGAAATTCTAGTTATGGCTAAATGGCCTTTATGAGCAGGATCAAAACTTCCACCTAGAATACCAATTTTATTATTTTGATATTTTGCCATTAACTATGGTCTGATTATACCTTTTCCAGAAACAACATACTTATACGATGTGAGTTGATCAATTCCGACTGGTCCCCTTGGCGGAAGTTTGTTTGTTGAAATACCAATTTCACCTCCAAAACCAAATTCGCCACCATCAGCAAATTGTGTTGAAACATTATGCATAGCAATAGAGCTATTAACTCCATTTAAAAATAATTTTGCATTTTTAGCGTTTCTGGTAATAATACTATCAGTATGCATAGTACCGTATTTTAATATATGTTTTATTCCATCACTTATATTCTTAATAGATTTTATTGAAATAATTGCGTCTAAATACTCAGTTTTCCAATCTTTTTCCTTTGCTAACTTTAATTTGTTTTTAAAAATCTTATTAATTTTACTATCAACTCTTACTTCACAACCAGCTTTTTCAAGGGACTCTATTATTTCTTTCGCATGAGATTTTAGTGCTTTTTCCTCAATCAATACTGTTTCTGCAGCTCCACAAATACTTGTTCTTCTCATTTTGGCGTTGACTATAATTTTCTTAGCCATGTTTAAATCAGCACTTCTATCAACTAAAATATGACATAAACCCTCTAAATGTCCAATGACATGCACGTTTGAAAGTTTTTGTACCTTAGACACTAATCCTTTACCTCCACGAGGAACAATTACATCAATATATCTATTCATTTTAGATAATAAACTATCCACAATCTTTCTATCTTTCTTATCAATAAACTGAACACAATTTTTATTAATATTATTTTTTTGAAGAGCCTCTCGGAAAAGTCCAGCAAGCACTTTATTTGAGTTCAATGCCTCGGAACCTCCTCTAAGTATAGAACAATTTCCAGACTTTAAATTTAAAGCAGCTACATCTGCAGTTACGTTTGGCCGACTTTCATAAATTACTCCAACAACACCTATAGGTGTAGAAACTCTTTTTATTTTCAACTTATTTGGTCTTGACCATTGTTCTAATACTTTTCCTATAGGATTCTTGAACTTTGAAATATCATTAATTGAATGTCTTATAGCTTCTATTCTTTTTTTGTTTAATATTAATCTATCTACAAGTTGTTTTCGTTTTACGTTCCTAACATCCCTTTTATTCTCATAAATGATTTTGTTTGTATTTTTTAGTAAAGCTTTATTATAGTCATTTAAAACTTTCTTAATCTTTTCATGTTTTACCTCTTTTAAGTCTTCAAAAGCTTTTCGTGCGTTATTTCCAATTTTTTTCAAATATTTCATTTATAATTTTACCATATCATCTTTATGAACAATCTCAGATTTACTTAAATAGCCTAAGATTTTTTCAATTTCTTTACTTTGTTTACCTTTAATTTTATCGATTTCAATAGAGTTAAATGATGCTAGACCTCTAGCTAACTGGTTATCATCTTGATCAATTATTAAAATATTTGCTCCTTTGTCAAATGATCCAGCAACTTTAGTAATTCCCGCTGCAAGTAAACTTTTTCCATTCATTAACGCTTTTGCAGCACCTTTATCAATATATATTTTACCTGAAGAGTTTAAGGAGCTAATTATCCATTTCTTTCTAGCATCAAGACTAGAAATTTTAGGTGAAAAATGAGTATAAATTTTCTTTTGTATCACTCTTTTAAGTGGATTCTTTTTACTTCCGTTTGCGATATACATATGGCAACCTGAATTCATACAAATTTTTGCAGCATCTAATTTAGTAACTATTCCGCCAGATCCATAGATATTTTTCTTTTTGTCAATTAGTGAATAAACTTCTTTATCAATTCTTGAAACAGATTTGACAATTTTTTTTGATTTATCATAGAGGCCGTCTACATCAGAAAAAATAATTAAAGTATCAGCTCCAATTATTTGTGCTACTCGAGCTGCAAGCCTATCATTATCACCATATTTGATCTCAGCAGTTGCAGTTGTATCATTTTCATTTACAATCGGTATAGCTTTTAACTTAAACAGATTACTGAATGTGTTTCTTACATTTAAAGCTCTTCTTCTCTGTTCTGTATCATCTGGGCTTATTAAAATTTGTCCAGATTTTATATTAAATTTATCAAAAAGTTTTTGGAACTCTCCAGCTAAATGGATTTGGCCTACAGCGGCTATAGCTTGACTCATCTCAAGCTGAATTTTTTTCTGTCTTATCTTCAGATATTTTTGCCCTAATGCAATAGCTCCTGACGATACAATAACAATTTTTTTTCCAGATAAGTATTTTTTAATATCTTTAATTAAAGAAGTTACCCATATCTTCTTAAATTTTCCTCTTTTATCAACAACTGTAGAAGAACCTAATTTTATGACAACTTTATTTGAATTATCCATTAACATATTTTATCAATTTTTTTTTTATTTTTTGCATATCTTTTCTCGAGAAAACAGAAATTACCTCAAATTTAATTCCAACTTTATTTTTAAAGTAATCTAATTTAGGTCTTATTTCCTCATTTTCAAATAAATCAGACTTATTGAAAAAAATAATTTCTTTTTTCTTTATTAATTTTTTATCATAAGACAATAACTCTCTATTAATTTGATTATAAGTATTTACCAAATTAGTCTCACTTAAATCTATAAGGTGTAAAAGAACTTTACATCTTTCAACATGTCTTAAAAATTTGTCTCCTAGTCCTATTCCTTTATGTGCTCCTTCAACTAAACCAGGTATATCAGCTAAAGTTACCTCTTTGCCATTGTAAGATGTAACACCCAAATTTGGATTAATTGTTGTAAAAGGATAATCTGCTATTTTTGGCTTAGCTCGTGTGAGAGCAGCAAGCAAACTTGATTTTCCGGCATTAGGTTTACCAATTATTCCAATTTCAGCTATCACTTTTAATTGCAACCATATCCAAAACTCTTCTCCCAATTTACCCTGAGTCTTTTTTTTTGGGGCCCTATTAGTTGAACTTTTAAATCTAAGGTTACCCAACCCTCCTTTCCCGCCATTAGCCACGAGGTATCTTTCCCTATTTTTTGTAAAGTCGTAGATCAAAGTATTATTGTCCTCTTCGTAGACTTGAGTGCCAACTGGAACTTTAAGAATTAAATCCCTTCCATTCGCACCAGTTCTGTTTCTTTTACTTCCCGGTCTTCCATGACTAGCCTTAAAATGTTGAGAGTATCTAAAGTCAATTAAAGTATTAAGATTTCTTTCTGACTCAATTATAATCGATCCTCCGTCACCTCCATCGCCACCGTCGGGTCCACCAAACTCAATAAATTTTTCTCGACGGAAACTAGCAGAGCCTGAGCCTCCGTTACCTGCTTTGATATATATTTTAGCTTGATCTAAAAATTTCATCGTAAGTATAATATAAATAACTTGAGTTATTTATATAGATTTAATTGGGGATTACAGAAACAAAAGTTCTGTTAAATTTAGACTTTTTAAATTTGACTTTTCCTTTGATTAAAGAAAAAATTGAATGATCTTTACCAATACCTACGTTATCACCAGGATGAATTTTAGTACCTCTTTGTCTTACTATTATATTTCCAGGAATAACCTGCTGCTCACCGTATCTTTTAACACCGAGGCGTCTGCCTTTACTATCTCGGCCGTTTTTTGAAGATCCACCAGCTTTTTTTGTTGCCATTTAATTTCCTATTTTTTTGCTACTCTTTTTATTACTTTTTTTTCCTCTTTTAAAGGTTTCTTTTTTTCTAATATTTTTGCTTCATCAATCACTTTACCACCTTTTGCTAAAATTTTTGTAATTTGTATTTTTGAATGACGTTGTCTGTGACCATTCTTCTTCCTAGAGTGTTTTCTTCTTCTCTTATGAAAAACTAATACTGTTCGATCTTTAACATTATTTAAAAGTTTAGCTTCAACCGTAGCTCCCTCAACTTTTGGATTTCCAACTTCTGTATTTTTGTCATCGTTTAAAAGCAAAACATTATCAAATTTTATAGTTTGTCCAACTTTGGCATTAAGTTTTTCAATTTCTAATATTTTACTTGCAGATACTTTGTACTGTTTTCCACCTGTTTCAATTATAGCAAATGACATAAAATTTTTAATTTTTAATTTTCACGAAATATAGCCTTCAGCGCTAGCAAGTCAAGATTATAGAAGTTAAAAAGAGTCCTTTAAATCTCGTAATTTTGAAAAAACTTCAAGTTCAGATGAATCTTTAAGGCCTAAAGCATACCTAATTTCAGGATCGTTACACCTTAAGAAAATGTTTGTTTTAATTTCTTGACCTAAAGTAGATGGGATAGTTGGTTGATTAGAATTTAATTTTTTAAAAATGTCGATTTCTCTCACCTTTAAAAAGGTATTATTAGGATCGTAAGTTAAACAAAAATTTAAATTTGATTTTGTGTATTCGTGTCCACAATAAATTTTAGTATCAGATGGAAGTTTTTTAATTTTATTTAGAGAAATAAACATTTCTTCATGAGTACCCTCAAAAATTCTACCACATCCTAATGCAAATAATGTATCTCCCGTAAAAGCAACTTTTTCCTTACTAAAAAAAAAAGCAATGTGGCCTTTGGTGTGACCTGGAATAAAAATTACTTCAAATTCTAAATTTCCAATCTTTTGTTTTTGATTTTCTTTGAGCAATATATCTATTCCTGGAATACGATTTTTATCTGAAACATAACCTAGAACTTTCGAACTATATTTCTTTTTAAGTTCTAAGTTTGCACCAACGTGATCAGCATGATGATGAGTATTTAAAATAAAATCAAGTTTTTTGTATTTATTAATTACTTTATCACAAGCTTCAAATTCAGCAGGGTCCACTATTGAGACAGTATTTGTCTTTTTTTCATAAATTACATAACTGTAATTGTCACTTAAACATGGAACGATTTCTATTATCATTTTATCCAATTAAAAAAATACCCAGTTTTGAAAAAAGATTTTTAATTTCTAAATTATTTTTAGTAATCAAAGATGTTTTATCTTCATTTACCCCAATAACTTTTTTAATGTTAATTTTTTTTTCATCACAAAAATTAAATAAATCTTTAATTGTACACATATGCAAGTTAGGTGTGTTATACCATGTATTAGGAAGTGTTTTTGTCACTGGCATTTTACCAAAAAATAAAAGTTTGGTTCTTACTTTCCAAAAACCAAAATTTGGAATTGAAATCACAACCGATTTTCCGATTTTTAAAAGATCTCTTAATACTTTTTCAGGTTCATAAAAAGCTTGAAGTGTTTGACTAAGAACAACATAATCAAAAGATTGATCTGGAAATTGGTGTAACTCTGTTTCTGCATTACCTTGAATTACGGGTAAACCTTTGTGAATACATTGTTGTACGTTTTCTTGATTAAGCTCCAAACCACGAACTTCTATGTTTTTTTCTTTTTTAAGAAGATCCATCAAAGAGCCATCACCACAGCCTACATCAAGCACTCGAGTATTATCAGATAATAATTCTGCAATAACTTTAAATTCTTTTTTCATTTTTAAATTTTTCGTACATTGAGTCTATAAAACTTTTAAGAGTTTTTAAAAAGTCAGGTTCATCTAATAAAAAGGAGTCATGACCTTTATCAGTTATAATTTCAGAGTAAGAAACATCTGCTCCTGAAGCATTTAAAGCTATTACTATATCCTTATTTTCTTTTGTTGTGTAAAGCCAGTCTGAAGAGAAAGATATTATTAAAAACTTCGTTTTTTGATTTTTGAAAGCCTCAATCAAACCACCCTTAAATTGTTTAGAAAGATCAAAATAATCCATAGCTCTTGTTATATAAAGTATAGAATTTGCATCAAATCTTTCCGTAAACGCATAACCTTGATGTCTTAAATAACTCTCAACTTGAAAATCTGCATTGAAACTGAATTCATAATCTGCTTTTTCTTGCAATTTTCTTCCAAACTTTTCTTGCATACCTTTTTCAGACAAATAACTTATGTGCCCAACCATTCTAGCTACTGCTAATCCATTCTTTGGTTGAACATTTTTTAAAACATATTTGCCATTATCCCACACGGGGTCAGCCATTATCGCCTGGCGAGCTAATTCATTTAAAGCAATGTTTTGTGCACTATGACTTGAACTACATGCTATAGGAACAGCTGAAAAAGTTTTATCAGGAAAAGTTGCGCAAAATTGTAAAAGCTGCATTCCACCCATAGATCCGCCAGTTGCACACAAGAGTTTTTTTATGCCAAGATGTTCAAGCAAAGACTCCTGTGCCCTGATCATATCTTTTATTGTAATAACTGGAAAATCTAATCCATAAGGTGTTTTTGTTTCTGGATTAATATTTTTTGGACCTAGAGAACCCATGCAGCCACCTATGACGTTCGCGCAGATAACAAAGTACTTGTTTGTATCTATAGACTTACCAGGTCCTACTGCAGTAACCCACCAACCTTCTTTTTTGGTAATTGGATTAATGCCTGTTACAAACTGATCTCCTGTAAGGGCATGAAAAACTAAAATTGCATTATCTTTATTTTCATTTAATTTCCCGTAAGTTTCATAAGCTAAGGGAAAACCACTAATCGTCTTACCACAATCTAATTTAAGTGGCTTAATAACATCTAGTTTCTTTATATTCTCAAGTTTTATATTCATCCAAAAAAAAAGCCCAGCTAAACTGGGCATCCCCTTTTTAGCTACATTTGTTATGCGCTTGCAATATGGTTAAATCAGCGCGAGATATGTTTACTAAATGATCATAAACTTGTCAATTTTATATAAGATAAAGACTTATAGAAAAACTCTAACAATTTAGATAATACATTAGAATATGACGTTTCCTAAACCAAATAAGATTGTAGCTGAAAAGTATGTAGCTGGAATGAGCTTATTTAAAAGCAAATTAGCAAAAATAAAATTATCTGCTAATGAGTCTGCTCTAGGCCCAAGCCCTAGGGCAAAAAAAGAGTATCTAAAAGTTTCTAAGAGCTTTTCTAGATACCCAGACTCTGATGGAACTTTTTTAAGAGAAGCATTATCCAAGAAATTTAAACTAAATAAAAATAGAATAATTCTAGGATCAGGATCTGACCAAATTTTTGAATTAGTTTGCAAATTATTTTTAAAAAAAGGTGACGAAGTAATAGTACCAAAATACAGTTTTATTATTTACAGAATTTATAGCAAAATGAATGGAGCTAAAGTTATTTATTCTAAAGAGGACAATTTTACAGTTTCAGTTAAAGATATAATAAATAAAGTTACAAAAAAAACAAAAATTGTTTTTTTGGCTAATCCTAACAACCCAACTGGTACTTATATCAAAAAAAAAGATTTAATATTTTTAAGAAAAAAACTAAGAAGCAATATTCTATTGGTTGTTGATGATGCTTATTTTGAATACGTAAAACAAAAAGATTACCTTTCAGCTTTAAAGATTTTCAAAAATTATAAGAATGTTGTAATGACAAGAACATTTTCAAAAATTTATGGACTGGCAGGATTAAGAGTTGGATGGGGTTATGCATCTAAAGAAATTATAAATGCACTTAATAAAATTAAACCTCCATTCAATGTAAGCAGGCCAGCTTTATTTGCTGCATCTGCAGCAATTAAAGATAGTTTATGGTTAAACAGAGAAATAAAGCATGTAAATAAATGGAATAAAGAAATGTTTAATGAGTTGAAAAAAATGAAAATTGAAACTAACAAAAGCTATAGTAACTTTTTATTAGTGAATTTTGATAGAGTAAAAATAAATTCATCAAAAGTTTTTAAAAAGTTAGCTAAAACTGGAATTCTAGTTCGTAAAATGGATGTTTATGGTATTAAGAATTCACTGAGAATTACAATTGGAAAAAGCGATGAAAATAAAAAATTAATTTCAAAAATGAAAAAAATATTAAATGTTTAATAAGGTAAGTATTATTGGTTGTGGTTTAATTGGATCTTCTATTTTAAGAGCTGTAGAAGAAAAAAAATTAGCAATTAAAATAAGTGCCTACGATAAATCGTTGAGCGTAACTAATTATTTGAAAAAAAATTTTTCAGCAGAAATCTGTATAAATATTTCTGATGTAGTGAAGAATTCTGATTTGGTAATAATCGCTTCTCCTTTAAGTAGTTACAAAGAAATACTTCTGTCTACTCAATCTAATTTAAAAAAGAATACCATTTTAACGGATACAGGTTCTGCAAAAAAGGAAGTAAATAAAATTATTAGCAATCTTAATCTTAAAGATATAAATTGGATTGCATCACATCCTATAGCTGGAACTGAATATAGTGGTCCCGAGGCAGGTTTTTCAAGTTTATTTCAAAATAGATGGTGCATCTTATCTGCTGACGAGAAAGCTACTAAAGATAAAATAAAAACTCTAGAAAACTTTTGGATTAAGCTTGGCTGTAAGACAAAAATTATGTCATTTGAAGATCATGATTATGTTTTATCTCTTACGAGCCACCTACCACATGCTGTAGCTTACAGTATTGTTAAAACAGCTATAAACAATGAGGATAAATTTAAAGATGACGTTATACAATACAGTGCAGGTGGTCTAAGAGATTTTACAAGGATAGCAGCATCAGACCCTTTAATGTGGAAAGATATATTTATTGATAACAGTGAAAATATTCTTAAAGTTTTAGATAATTACTCCAAGAATCTTAATGAAATAAAAGATGCTATTAAAAATAAGGATAGCAAGAAACTTCTAGAAATTTTTTCTTCTACTAAAAAAGTAAGAAAAGAAATTATTGAAGCTGGTCAGGATACAGACAAACCAGGTTTTGGAAGAAAATAATTAAGGGAACTTTTTTATTTCAGTGTAGATTTGATTTTCTATATCTTTAGTAAACTCCTCACTTTCTTTACCTGAAGCGATTGGTTTCAAAAACGAAATATGAATGTCTCCAGGATATTTCATAAAACTATTTTTTGGCCAAACTTTTCCAGTGTTTAACGCTACAGGAATACAAGGTAAATCTAGAGCATTATAAATTCTACCAACCCCTTTCTTAAATGGAGGCTGTTCATCAAGCTTTACCCTTGTTCCTTGCGGGAATATTAGAAGCGGTCTTTTACTTTTTTCAATTCTTTCTTTCACTTTATCAAAAAAATTTAAATTTTCTTTTGTTGTTGTTTCTCTAACAATTGCTATTGCACCTATTTTTCTTAAATACAATCCAAATAATGGAATACTAAGAAGTTCTTTTTTTAAAATAAAAATTGGACCATCTAAAGGTATCTGAAGAGCAAAAGTTTCAAACATTGATTGATGAGCTGAAGCAACAAAAAAATTCTCTTCCTTTTTAAGATTTTCAACTCCATGAAATATTACTTTCGTATTTAAAATAAGTCTTAAAATTACCACTATATATTTTGCTGATAATCTACCGAAAAAAATTGTGTATTTACTTGGTAAAATTAATGTTGGTATAGCAAAAATGAAAATTGCTACCAAACCAAAATATAAAAATATATTAAAGATTAATGATCTTATAAATTGCATTAAGAATTTATCAATTTAAGTAAATTTTGTTTCTTTCTGATATATCTAAGTTTATTTTTATTAATTAAAATTTCAGCAACTAATGGTCTAGTATTATAATTTGATGATAATGAAGAACCGTATGCTCCAACATTAGTTATAGCAACAAACTCATTTTCATCTATTTTAGGATAGTTTTTATAAACTCCAAATTTACAAGTACTTTCACATATTGGACCTACAAATTCTATTTTGCCTTTCATTCTCGATGATTTTTTTGAAATTGGAATAATTTTATGAAAAGCTTCATACAAAGCAGGACGCATAAAATCATTCATACCAGCATCTAATATAACAAAGTTTTTATTAGTGCCTTTTTTAATAAATTGTATTTTACTAATTAGTAGTCCAGTATTACCAATAATAGATCTACCTGGTTCAAAAATTATTCTACAATTTAACTTTTTAGAAAAATTATGTACCAATTTAGAATATTTACTTAAATTAATTGGTTTTTCTTTATCAGTATAATTGATACCGAAACCACCGCCCAAATCGACATATTTTAAATTCAGTTTTAATTCTTTTATTAATTTACTCATTACATTAAGTGTTTTTCTAAAAGGTGCATCGTTTAAAATTTGACTACCAATATGCACACTTAATGCATCTAATTTTACGTTTTTAAAAGATTTTACAGTCTTTAGGAAAACTTTGAAATTTTTGATCGATAAGCCAAATTTATTTTCAGCTTTACCAGTTGATATATTTTTATGTGTTTTTGCATCAACATTAGGGTTCAACCTAAAACCAATTGAAACTTTTTTCCTAATTTTTTTAGCCAAATTATTTACTAATTTAGCTTCACTTTCAGATTCGCAATTGATTAATAAAATTTTCTTACTAATTGCAATTTTTAACTCATCTTCTGTTTTTCCAACTCCAGAAAAAACAATTTTGTTGGGTTTGATACCTGCCTTTAAAGCTTTTAATAGTTCACCGCCTGAAACCACATCAGTCCCGGCACCTAATCTTCCAAGTACACGAAGTATGCTTAGATTACTATTAGATTTTGCAGCAAAACAAATTAAAGGATCAGTTTTTTTAAACGTGTTAGCAAACTTTAGAAAATTGAATGCAATTTGATTCTCTGAATAAATATAAAAAGGTGTCTTATTTTTTTTTAAAATATTCTTGATTGAGAGTTTTTCAATAAATAAATTTTTACCTACATATCTTAAATTTTGCATAAGATTATGAAATTATCTCGACCTGACCTATTTGACCTTGGTATTTAGGCTCAGATTTTTTTCCGCAACTAGTTAAAATAAAAATTATCAAGAAAAAAGCAGTTATAATTTTCATTAAATTTCCCTTTTATATTTTTTTATCATTGATTTAACATTAATTACAGATGTTCCTCCATGAGATTTTTTTATATTCATGGAATTTTTTACATCAAATACTTTTAAAACACTTTTATCTAAATCTTTGTAAAATTTTTTGATTTCTTCCAAATTTAATTCAGATAACATCTTTTTATTTTTTTCTGCGTAATTAACAAGTTTTGCTGAAATAGCATAAGACTCTCTAAATGATAAATTTTTATTTTTAACAAGATAGTCTGCAAAATCAGTTGCTGTTGTGTAACCTTGGTTAGCCATAAAAAGCATATTTATTTTATTAGCATTCACAGCACTGATCAATTCAGTACTCATAGATAGAGTATCTTTTAAAGCATCAAAGCCATCGAAAACTAACTCTTTGTCATCCTGCATATCTTTAAAATATGACATAGGAAGGCCTTTCATTATTGTAAGCATTGCATTTAACTTTCCATAATTTATTCCAACTTTTCCTCTAATCATCTCTGCAGGATCGGGATTCTTTTTTTGAGGCATAATTGAAGATCCTGTAAGCATACTGTCTTTAAATGAAATTAAATTAAAAGCATCAGAATTATAAATAATTAAATCCTCAGCTAATCTTGATAAGTGCATTGCACAAATAGCAGCAGCATATAAAAAATCAATTGCAAAATCTCTATCGGAAACAGAGTCAATGGAATTATCTGTAGGTTTTTTAAAACCGAGTTTTTTTGCCGTATAAGTTCTATCTATCTTATAAGATGTTCCTGAGAGCGCCGCTGATCCAAGTGGGCACTCATCTAAAAGATCAAGATTATTTTCAAATCTTTTTTTATCTCTTTTTAACATCTCATAGTATGACAACAAATAATGAGCGAATGAAATAGGTTGCGCATTTTTTAAATGCGTCAATCCAGGCATAACCGTATCTGTATTTTTTTCAGCTTTTTTAATCAGATTTTTCATGAGAACTGAAATGTCTTTTATAATTTCGTTTGACGCCTCTTTAATCCATAATTTAAAATCAGTTACCACCTGATCGTTTCTTGATCTTGCAGTGTGCAGAAATCCAGCTGAAGGACCAATGATCTCGAATAATGCTTTTTCTATATTTAAATGTATATCTTCATATTTCTCTTTAAACTCAAAATTTCCCTTATCTATCTGAGCTTTAATTTTTTTAAGCCCATTGATAATTTTGTTACCGTCTTCACTTTTAATGATTTTTTGTTTCATGAGCATTTGCGTGTGTACAACAGATGCAGCTATATCTTGTTCATAAAGTCTTTTATCAATATGAATTGAAGACCCAATCTTTTGAAAAGATTGAGACATTTTGTTTTTAAATCTATTAGACCAAATTGTTTTATTTTTCATTTTACTGTGTTATTTCTAATTTAAATTAATATGAAAATTAGTAAATCTTTTAAAATCTATATTCACATAATAGTTTTATCTCTCTTTAGCCAAAATCTAATCGGAGCTGAAGATTTTTCAAAAAATGTTGTTATTCACGAAAAACCAATAGCTATTAAAGAAATTAAATTTAAAGATTCTGATCTTCTAACTGTCGATTTAACTAACAAAAAAGGCAATATCATGATAATTAATTTTTGGGCAACTTGGTGTGCTCCTTGTAAAAGAGAAATGCCTTCACTTGAAAAGTTAACTTTCAAATACCCTGAAATAAAGGTCTTCGCAGTTAATACTGAAAAACCTAATAAAATAAGGACAAGAGATTTTTTTAGAAGTGTCGGAGTAACTACATTAAATACCTACTACGACCCAGATCTTAGCTTAGTTAAAACTTTTAAACTTAGAGGCCTTCCTACAAGCATACTGATCGATAAAAATGGAGAAGAATTTGGAAGAGTTATTGGCGAGGTAGATTTTGCAAGTGAAGATTTCTTAAATTTAATGAAGAAGTATATTTAGTCCTTAAAAAAATAAGCCAACAAAACCAAAACAATTATTGCAATAAATTGTAAAAGAACTCTAAGCTGCATAAGTTTATTGGAATATTTTTTACTAGTACTCCCACCTTTAAATAAAGTATAAATACCCATTATTAAAACAATGGCAACAGCACCTAATAAAGTGAAACCAATAAAATTAAATAAAAACTCTGACATTGATATTTTATCTATATGACCTTTTCATTAAATACAATTATTTTAGAGCCGCTTTCGAAAGAAAAACCTAAAAACGCTGTAATACTTTGCCACGGATATGGTGGCGATGGTAAAGATATTGCAATACTTGCAAGCTACTGGAGAGCACATTTGACTGAAACAATTTTTATTTGTCCAGATGCACCAGAAAAATGTGCAGCGAGTCCAACAGGTTTTCAGTGGTTTGATTTAATGGACCAGACACCTGAACAAATATTATCTAAATCACTAGTAGCTGAAAATAAGTTAAATAAAATGATAGATGAAATAAAAGAAAAATATAATTTGCCGGCTGATAAAATTATTATTGCAGGATTTAGCCAAGGTTGCATGCTTGCTCTTCAGACAGGAATTAAACGGAAAGATAAATTAAACTCCATAATTGGTTATTCAGGAAGAATTATAAATACTGAACATTTGTCAAAAAATTTGGTTTCAAAACCAAACATCATACTAATGCATGGCGATCTCGATCAAGTTGTTACAATAGACTCTTTTCTAGAGGCCAAAGAGTTTTTTGGTAAAAATAATTATGAAATAGAAACAAAAATATTTAAAAATTGTGAACATCGTATACCCACAGAAGGGTCTAGTTTGGGTCTTCAATTCATAAAAAAACATTTTAAATTATAATAAAATTAACTGATACATAATTATAACTTGATATAATTTTTTGTATCAGTTAGCTTTAATTATGATTATATCTTCTGCAGAAAAAGTTCCTTTAGAAAAATGTCCAGCATTAGTTCTTAATGCTGATTTTAGACCTTTGAGTTATTACCCACTTTCAATATGGTGCTGGCAAGACGCAGTAAAATCAGTTTTCTTGGATAGAGTGAGTATTGTTTCAAATTATAAAAGAAAAATTAGAAGTCCATCTTTTGAAATGAATCTTCCAAGTGTCATAGCTTTAAAAAACTTTATTCAACCTAGTAAAAATCCAAACTTCACAAGATTCAATGTATTTTTAAGAGATAAGTTTACCTGTCAATATTGTGGAGACAAAAAAGATTTAACTTTCGATCATCTTTTGCCTAAATCCAAAGGAGGTCTGACAGACTGGAATAATGTAGTTACCGCTTGCTCAAGCTGTAACGTAAAGAAAGGTGGAAAACTTTATAAAGATTGTGATCTAAGGTTGACAAATAAACCATACGCACCAACTGTTGAAGATCTTCATAGAAACGGAAGAAATTTTCCACCAAATTTTTTACATGAAAGTTGGATGGATTATCTTTATTGGGATATTGAATTAGAACCGTAATTAAATTTTTTCAGAAATTGTTATAGCAATTCTTGATGAAGTTTTGATCACTTTATCTAAAACGCCAAATAAACCTTTTTTTGTTGCACCATTGTCATAAGCTATATCTTTATGGTCAAGTTCATCTTGTCTAAACTTCATAATTTTCTTTTTTAACTCTTCCTCATCTTTACCAAGTTTGTAAGTTTGATCTTTGTAATGACCATCGATTACTTCTTCAACTGAAGCAGTACATAACATAGCGGCTTTTTCACCGAGCATAGCAGTTCCAAAACCTAGAGTTACTCCCATTAAGTCCCAGAGAGGTAAAAGTTTAGTTGGCTGTATATTTCTCTTTTTAATTTCGTTATCAAAGTATTCGTAATGCTCTCTTTCGTGCTCTTTCATCTCTTCAATCTTTCTTTTTAAAGAAGCATTTTGTTTAAATGTTTTTAGAGCAAGTAGCTGGCCTTCGTAAATTTTTATAGCACCACGTTCTCCAGCATGATCTACTCTTATAATTTCTTCTAAAGTTTTTTTATTAGTTTTTTCCATAATTTTTTATTACTTTGATCATAATACCACTTAATAGTATCGATATAACTGTATTTATTGTAGCAAGAGAAAGTCCAAAAAATCTAAAGGTTACGTCTTTGCAGCTTATTGGAGTTTTATTTTGTAGTTGTTTTAGCAAATCTTCTTTAGAAATACCTTCACCAGATGAACCCAAATTGCACACCAAAGACTCACTAAAAAATCCTTGTTCAATCCCTACATGGTAAAAAGAAACCACTGCACCAAAAACAAAAAATAATAACACAATACCAGCAATCACTTTTTCAAATTTATTAATTATAAATATTAATGAAATAAGAATTAAAGATACTAAATAAGGAATTCTCTCAATTAGGCACAAATTACAAGGTTCATGTCCTAATATGTATTGAATAAAATAAGCTATAGCCAAAGATAAAATGCTAAAAGCTAATATACTGTTTAAAATTAACTTATTGTTACTCAACATTATGTGAAAATTATATAAAGGACGACGGCTAAAACCACAATAAAAATTCCAGTTAAAGTAAACCATAGCGCACCTTTTTTCTCGATGAAATCACCAAATTTTTTCCCAAAAAGAAATGTTAAATAAGAGACTAAGAAAAATCTTAGCCCTCTAGTAAATAAACATATAAAGAAAAACACTGGAAGATTATAGGCGATTACTCCACTCGTAATAGTAAAAACTTTAAAAGGAAGAGGGGTAAAGCCAGCTAAAAACATAATTCCAAGCCAAGCTAAAAAACCACCTTTTGTAGACATTTTATCCTGCATTTCAAAAACTTTTTCCTCGTAACCATAAAATTCAATAATCACCATCGATGCATCTAAAAAGAAAACTCCAAGCATATATCCAAATAAACCGCCTAATACTGATCCAGTTGTAGCTATGAGAAATATTTTAAGATAATCCTCTCTTTTTGCCACGACCATTGGAACAATCATTAAATCAGGTGGAACTGGAAAAAAGAAACTTTCGATAAATGCTACAAAACCTAATAAAGGCTTTGAAAATTTATGTCTAGCAAGCTCAACGCATCTATCGTATAATTTTTTTAAAATCATGAATTTAAAATGCACAATCCTAAGGTATCTGGCAAGTTTAATATTATCTACAGTTGCTATTTATTCAATCGTCATAGTTGCAGGAATTTTTGGTGCTGATTACGGTTTTTCACCAGAAGGAACATTTATTATTTGGATCTTGATGGCTATTTTAATTAATCAAAGCGTAACTTTTAAAAAATAAATGTCGAAGCCAATAGATCTTAAAACAGTAAAAATATTTGAGCCTTTAAAAAAAAAACCATCTTTTGAAAACAAAATTTTTAATACATTTAATTCTGATGAGATTTACGAGATTTTATCCAATCACTCTAATGAAACAGTAAACTTGTGGTTTAAGTTACAACAAGCTTGGTGCAATAATGCTTATAATACCTTTAAAGATTATGATAGTTACCTAATTTTAATTTATTTGGTAAATCAAGTTTTTCAAAAATATTCCGATCGTTTTCAATATCTTTCATATGAAGAGTTTTATGAAAAAAATGAATTAGTAATTGATAAAATTAACTTAATTGAGATTTCAAAAGAATTAAATATCCCAAAAGAAACCATAAGAAGAAAAGTAAATTTTTTACAAACTCAAAATATTATATTTAGAAAAGGAAAAGCAATTTATTTCAATAACGTAATAAGCAGAATTCAAAGACCAGCAAATTCTAAAAAAATGATGGCTAATTTTCTAGAAAAAACTAGTCAAATTCTTTCAAAAGAAAATTGGTTTGGAAAATCATATAATAAAGAGGAAATTGAGCAGTTTATTGATAGATATTTTACAATATGCTGGCAACATTGGTTCAGAATGCAAATTCCATTCTTAGTTAGACACAGAACTTTTTTTGGAGATTTAGAAACATGGAATGTTTGGGGTGCAATAGGTATCTCACAATTTACCGATTATTCAAAACAAGTAAAAAGCAGAGTTGTTGAGGATCCTAGAACTTACGCAGACTTATATTTGCACCTTTTAAGGCATACTCCTAAAAATGGAATAAACGCCTCTTCTATTTCAGAAATTTCAAAAATACCAAGAGCAACAGTGATTAGAAAATTAAAATATCTTGTAAAAGAAAAATTAGTTGTCAAAAACAAGAAACTTGAATATATGCTTTTACCATCTCCTAAAAACATCAAATCTTTTGAACAAAACTATATGCATAACCAAAAGCACAAAGCTGGTTTCGTAACAACAATTTTCGACCTCATGAAGAACTCTTCATTTAAAGTAGAATAAACAATTAATAAAAAGAAATGGAAATCGTAACTAAAATAGCACCCGTTTGTCTTGCCATAATAATGTTCGGTTTAGGTCTTGGCTTAACAATTGGGAATTTTACAAGAGTCTTAAAAAATCCAAGAGATTTCTTTGTAGGTTTTTTATGTCAGGTTATTTTACTTCCAATAATTGCTTTAATCTTAATTAATATCATTTCACTTCCACCAGAAATAGCTTTAGGAGTTATGGTAATAGCTGCAGCACCAGGAGGAGTAACCTCAAATATTCTTACTAAATTTGCAGATGGAGACGTTGCTTTATCAGTAAGTTTAACAGCGATTGTCAGTCTATTAAGTATTTTCACCGTTCCATTAATAGTCTTGAATTCGGCTGAATTTTTAGGGATAGAGACAGCAAAAAATATATCAATGCTTAATATAGCATTGAAAATGTTTTTTGTAGTAACTGTTCCTGTTATCTTTGGAATGATTGTTAGAAGTCTGATGACTAATTTTATTATTTCCAAAACACTTATTATCCAAAGATTATCAGTAATTTTATTCTTAATAGTATTTATTGCAATTTGGGTAGAGGAATGGGACAGAATTGTTTCTTACATAACTAGAGCAGGTCTAATAGCTTTCATTTTAAATATGACTATGATTTTTGTAGGATATTATGTTGCAAAATTTTGGACATCAGGAATTGCACAAAGAAAATGTATTTCATTAGAATGTGGCTTACAAAACGGAACTTTAGCAGTATTTGTAATAACACAATTATTTGATGATATTGTATTCATGGTACCTACGGCAGCGTATGCTTTAGTAATGTTTTGTACCTCTATTATTTTTGTTCTCATAGTAAGAAAAATCAATTAGATTATCTAAAAAAAGGGCGAATGGTGGAACTGGTAGACGCGCCGGACTCAAAATCCGGTGGTAGCAATACCTTGAGAGTTCGAGTCTCTCTTCGCCCACCAAGTTATGGATATAAGTAAATTAAATAGCTTAGTTGAACTTTACTTTAAAAAGACAGAAGAAGTTGAGGGTAAAAGACCATTTTTAAAATGGCTTAAACCTGACAAACGAACTTATAATTGGGAGGATGTAACTGAAAGAATTTATAAACTTACCATAAAAATTAAATCGTTAATAAAGCAAGGTGATAGATGTTTAATACTTTCTGAGAATAGACCATATTGGTTGATGACCGATATTGCTATTATGAATGCAGGCGGTATTTCAGTTCCTATTTTTACAACTTATTCTGCAAACGATTATGAATATATTTTAAATGATTGTAAGCCTTCACTAATATTTGTGTCAAATCAAGATCAATTCAATAAAATTAAAAAATTTGTAAGTAGCGATGTTAAGAAAATAATATCTTTTGAAAAAATAGATACTGATAGTTTGTTAATCAAAGAAATTCTAGATGAAGAAATAAATGAAAAAATAGTAAATAAAGATTTAAAAAGAAGTTTGCCTGCTTGTATAATTTACACATCAGGTACATCAGGAAATCCTAAAGGAGTGGTTTTAAGTCATGGCGGTATTCTGTCAAACTGTGAAGGGGCAGTTGAATTACTAGAAGATTTAACAAAAAAAAAAGATCCAGTATTTTTGACTTGGTTACCTTTATCGCATTCTTATGAACACACAGTTCAATTTATACAAATCATAGTTGGGGCAAAAGTTTTTTATGCGGAAAGTTTAGAAAAACTGATCTCCAATATGGGAGTTGCAAAGCCTACAATTATGACGGCTGTTCCAAGGTTCTATCAAAATCTTTTTACAAAAATAAATATGAATTTTGAGAAGCAATCTGGATTAAAAAGAAAACTTATAAATCAAACTTTAAACCTAGGTAAAAAAATACTCAAAAAAGAGGAATTAAAATTAAGTGAAAAAATCACTAATTTTTTGTGTGAAAAATTAGTTAGAAAAAAAATCAGAAATCAGTTTGGTGGTAATCTCCAAGCTTTTGTTTCTGGAGGAGGAGCTTTAGATCAAAATATTGGAGAGTTTTTAAATGCAGTAGGATTACCCACTCTTCAAGGGTATGGTTTAACCGAGGCCTCGCCAGTTGTAAGCTGCAATTTACCAGATTTAGTTAAGGTCGAGTCAGTAGGACCTCCGTTTAGGACCAATAAAGTTAAGATTGCCCAAGATGGTGAAATTCTTATTAAGGGTGAAAACGTTATGCTGGGATATTGGAATTTAAAAGAGGAGACAGAAAAAGTAATAAAGGATGGATGGCTTCACACTGGAGATATAGGAGAGCTTGATAATAATAATTATTTAAAAATAACTGACAGAAAAAAGGATATCATTGTTAATCTTGGTGGAGATAACATTTCTCCAAGTAAAGTTGAAAATATTTTATGTTTGAATGAAAATATAAAACAAGCTTTTGTCTTTGGAGATAAAAAAAGTTATCTTGTCGCTTTAATTGTGTGTGAAAAAGAAATTGATAAAGAAAAAATTAAACTTATAATTGAAAATATAAATAAAGGTTTAACTTTAATAGAAAAAATAAAAAAGTTTGTCTCAATTCACGAAGAATTTACAATTGATAACGGAATGCTTACACCAACTTTAAAGTTAAAAAGAAAAGAAATATTAAAAAATTATAAACAACAATTAGAAAATCTTTACTAAAATTTTAATTTAAACTTATTTAATTTGCTTAAAAAAACATTGATATTACTAACTTTTTTTAATTTTTTTAGAAATTAAAAAAATAATAAAAAAAATTAAAATTTTAAATCAATTTTGCAAATTAATTTGTATTTGACATGAATCTTTTAATAATTAATGTTTAATTAACAAACGAATCATTAAGATTTGTTTTAAAACAAGGGAGAAAAGATGGCTAAAAGAAGAAAAAAAGCTAAAAAGAAAACTAAAAAGAAAGCAAAAAAGAGAAGAAGAAGAAGATAGTTTTCTCTTTAACTAAGCGCCCTTTTTATAATTTAAATAATTTAAAGAGGGCGTTTTTTTTTAACCCTCTTCAGAAATTTTTGTTCTACCCAACGCTTTATCCATTTTTTTCTGCACATCATCAGGGTTGATTTTGAGAACAGCCTCAAATTCTGATTTTAGTCGATCATAAGCTTTTTCAAAAAGCTGCCTTTCCGAATAAGATTGATCTGCAATTATGTCTGAATTTTTGTTTAAATCTTTCACAACTTCAGCTAGTTCATATATCTTCCCGGAATTAATTTTCTGATCATATTCTTGAGCTCTTCTACTCCACATCGTTCGTTTAATTTTAGGTTTTGTTTTTAGAATAGAGATACATTTATTAATTTGATTAATGGAAGATATAGGTCTTAATTTGGATTGCTGATTTATTGGAACAGTCAAAGTCAGCTTTTCTTTTTCTACATGTATCTTATAAAAATGAATGTCAATTTCTCCTATGGTGGCTTTTTCTATGGAAGTAATTTTACCTACACCATGTTTAGGATAGACCACATAATCTTTTAAGTTATAAACTCTTTTTTCAGTAGGTTGTTTTTTAATTTTTTTAATTTCAGGTTTTTCATCAGCACCTGATGATGTATTAGTTTTTTTTTCTGATAATCTTGATTTAGGCTTTTCTTTAAATTTCTTCAATTTTGATTTTTTTGGTTTCTTTAATTTTTTTATTTTTTTCTTATTTGGCATTTTCTATTTTCCAGGTTTTTCAGAAAAATATTTATCGTACTTATTTTTGATTCCTCTAAATTTTTCTTGATCTTTCATAGGATCTTTTTTTTTTGAAATATTAGGCCATATTGCAGAAAACTTTTTATTTAGCAACAACCATTTTTCCTTATCTTCTACAGCTTCGTCAGTATCGGCTTTTATTGCATCTATTGGGCACTCAGGCTCGCAAACTCCACAATCAATACATTCGTCAGGATTTATTACTAACATATTTTCACCTTCATAAAAACAATCAACAGGACAAACTTCTACGCAGTCAGTAAGTTTACATTTTATGCACTCATCTTTAACAATATAAGTCATTAAGAATTTTGTAATTTTAATTTTATTTCTGCACACTCTTTATCAGGAAAATAAATCAACCCGCAAATTCTCCTCATGAGATTAGACTCATATTGGTCTACAGAATTATCCGAAATAATCACTTTCCACAGGTGTTCAATAATATCCTTTTTGATATCCATTGAGTTTTTTTTAATTATGTTTGTGTAGCTTAATAACTGATTTGAATTTTTTTCTATATTTTCTGCTTTTTTTAATATTTCATCTGCATTTACATTTGTTAAATAAGATTTGATAAAATCTAGAATTAAATCTTTTTCGTGATCAGAATAAATTTCGTCTATATTCGCAGCGTGAACTAACAGTGCGGAAACGCCTATTACACTTTCTTTATCTAAATTATTCATTTTATATTTAAAGAAAGAAGCTTATTAAATGGATTTTCTTTTTTGTCAAATCGTATTATTTTCTTTTTTTGCTTTCTTTCCCCTTTAAACACATAAGTATCTACAGCTTTATCTTTTTTATACCCCATGTAGTCCATTAATTTATAAAAATTTTCCTTGGAACAACCTAATAGATTCATCATTTCAGCGTTAACAATAAACTTTCTATCTTTAGTATTCTCTAAGATTTTTAAAAATAATTTCTCTAAAATGTCTATTCTTACGAAAAAATTTCTAAATTGCTCAAATCCACATAATAATAGAAAATTCTTATCGTATTTATCACTTGTTAAAAAATTTAATCCTGATTTGGGAATTTCATTTTCATTAGAGAAGTTATTAAATAATTTCCATAGATTTATTCTAAACTCGACAGCTTTAGGTTTGAGCATTTTCGGAAGATAAATATGATATCTTCCAATTTTTATTCCCATGCCCCATAATTTTTTTCTCTCTTCGGCAGGTATTAATTTTACTATTTTATCAACACTATTTCTTTTAACCACACCATTATTTTCATATAATTGAAAAACCAAACCTCTTAGATATTGATTATTTATTTTGTGCTTCGTAAGCTTTATAAGGTCTCCTAATAATTCGCTTATATAGGAGTCAAGCCATTTTCTTAAAAAATTATTTAATTTAGTTTTGGACTCTGCGTTAAGAGAATCATCAGCAATTATATCTACTTCGGGACTTAAGTAGTCATTACCCTTTTTTAACCTTGCGATTGGATTATTTTTCCAAATAACTTTGTTTTCGTTACTGACTATTAACTCATCTTCTTTTAAAATTTTATCGACTCTTTTTATCAGTTCTTTTTCAACACCTTTTCTTGCTGCTTTTTTTATAGATTTAATATCGGTATCTAATGTTTTAGATGTAACTTCTATTAAAAACTTTAATCCTTTTAATTCCCCGATTAATTGTCCATCGATATGAACTTTGTTATCATCATTTATTTCTGTATTGAGTATAAGATCTTGTTTAAGGCTTCTTGAAAGAATACTTATTTTTTTATCAATAAAACTTTTTGTTAATTCATCATGAAGTTTATCAGATAATTTATCTTCTATACTCTTAGTGAGTTGAACCCAATAATCTGAATTTTCTACCCAATTCTTTTTATTAGCTACATAGGACCAAGTTCTAACATTTGAAAGTCTATGAGAAAGAAGATCCACATTTCCATGATCTTTCTCTAGTCCTTTTAACTGTTCCTTCATGAATGAACTTGGTATTCTATTTTTTCTAGTGCTTAAGAACTGAAAAACTTTATCAATAACATTTATATGCTGCCCATAAGCTTTCTTCTCGAAATCTGGTATCTGACAACATTCCCAAAGCAACTCTAAGTTTTTGTGATATATTATGTTGTTAGCTCCCTTTTTAAGAAAAAATCTAAGCACACTTTCATCAAGCGAGTCGTTAGTTCTCAAAAGATTTTTCTGATTTGGTTTAAGCTCTAAAGAAGCTATTAACTTTTCTGGATTTGTAAAATTTAAGTTTGAATTTCTCCAGAAAATTGTTTTAGTTTCGGGTAATTGATGTTTTTCAATTTTTTCAATTTCATCTGAGTTGAGTGCTTCACAATCACCTGTCGTACCAAAGCCTCCATCATTTTTATACCTGCCAGCTCTACCTGCAATTTGCGACATTTCTATTAAGTTTAACCTTCTTGTTTTTTTTCCATCGAATTTTTTCAAATTTGAAAAATAAATTTCATTAATATCCATATTAAGACCCATTCCAATAGCATCGGTTGCAATAAGATAATCAACATCTCCTGATTGATATAATCCTACTTGTGAATTTCTTGTTTTAGGACTCAAAGAACCCATAATTACTGCAGCACCACCTTTCTGTCTCCGTACCAATTCTGCTATCGCATAAACCTCTTCAATAGAAAAAGCTATTATCGCGACTTTCCTTTCTAATCTTGATATTTTTTTAATTCCCGAGTAACTTAATTTTGAGAATCTATCTTTTTTCTCAAATTCAACATTATGAACTAATTCTAAAATAATATTTTCCATGACTTGGGAGCCTAAAAACATCGTAAGTTTTTTGCCTCGGGACTCCAGAAGTCTCTCTGTAAAAATATGCCCTCTTTCTCTATCTGCACACATCTGGATTTCATCTATTGCTATAAAATCAACCTCTTTTCCTTTAGGCATAGATTCTACTGTACAAATAAAATAATCAGCAGTGCTTGGAATAATTTTTTCTTCACCAGTAATTAATGCTACTTTTTCTATACCTACTTTGAGGATGCATTTATCATACACTTCCCTGGCAAGCAGCCTAAGAGGCAATCCAAATATACCAGTTTTGAACTCAAGCATTTTTTCAATAGCAACATGAGTTTTACCTGTGTTGGTTGGCCCAAGTAATGCAATTATTTTTTCTGATTGATTTTCCATTTTTTGTGCTAGTCAATTTATTTTGTACTATATGTAGATCAAAGTTGAGAACAAAATAGGATTAAAACATGACCGAATCAATTTGTCAAATGTTCCTATTTTTCTAACAATTGATTTGACTTCTGATAGGTAGTCCCCGTAGGGTAAAGTTAAGTTAAAATGTCTTCCAAAGTAAAAAAAAATATTCTTAAATTAAAAGAATCCTCTACACTTGTTATCAACGAAAAGTCAAAAGTTCTTATTTCTAAAGGAAAAAAAGTTTATCAATTCGGTTTTGGGCAATCTCCATTTCCAGTGCCTGAAAAAATTGTAGAAGCTCTTAAAAAAAATGCTCATAGAAAAGAATACTTACCTATTCAAGGTTTGCCAGTATTAAGGGAAAATATTTCAAAATATTTATCTAAAAGAACCGGAAATGATTATCCAAAAGAAAATATTTTAATCACACCTGGATCAAAAGAAGCGATGCTACTTATACATATTGCATTTGACGGTGAAATTATAATTCCTGCACCTGGCTGGGTGTCATATGAACCCCAAGCAGAAATAGGTTTAAATAAAGTCCATTGGTTAGAAACAACAAGAGCAAATAACTGGTTTCCAACCGCGAAAGAGCTTGAAAAAAAGATTAAATCGATTGGTAAAAAGAAAAACTTAATTTTAATTCTTAATTCTCCAAATAATCCATCTGGAGCGGTGTGTAAAAATTTACAAGAACTAGCTAGTGTTGCAAAAAAATATAAAATTTTGGTTTTGTCTGATGAAATTTATACTGATCTGACTTTTACAAATGATTATAATTCAATATCAAAATTTTATCCTGAATTAACTTTTATCACTGGTGGTTTGAGTAAATGGTGTGGAGCAGGTGGTTGGAGGTTGGGTTTTTTGGCTGTTCCAAAAAAATTAACTGAGTTTCTAAAAAGTCTTAAGTCGCTTGCAAGTGAGTCTTACTCAACAGTAAATACTCCAACTCAATATGCTTCAGTTGAGGCTTACGCTTTTGAACACGAAAACTATAAATTGAAAGTGAGAGCTATTTTAAAAGCTGTCGGTAATTATGTTTATAATAACTTGAAATCAAATAAAATATTAATTGCACCTCCACAGGGAGCATTTTATTTAATGCCAGAATTTAAAAATAAAAAATATAAAACTTCTTCAAAATTATGTGAAGCAATTTTAAATGATATTGGAGTAGCAATGTTACCAGGCTCAGATTTTGGTTTTTCACCTAAAAAAATGTTAACTAGATTAAGTTATACTGACTTTAACGGAAATGAATTTTTTAGAAATGTTACAAATTGTAGTATGATAGATGATGAGATGATCAAAAAGTTCGCTCCAAATGTAGTAGAGGGCGTTAATAAATTATCAAATTGGGCCAAAAATTTGTGAGATTTTCTTTGACCTCTATTCAATAACATAGTTAAATTAATTATTATAACAAGAGGAGTACACATGAAAAAAATGACGTCATTGATTTCAGCGGTACTAGTAATGTTTGCTTTTTCAAGCCCTATTACTTCAATCGCGAAATCAGCAGAGTTCTTTACGATAGGAACAGGGGGACCTACTGGAGTATACTTCCAAACAGGTAACGCTATCTGTAAAATGTTGCACAAGTCAGCAATAAGTGCTGATCATGGTAGAAAAAAAGGTACAGCTAAAGCCTACAGATGTACTGCACCTTCAACAGGTGGATCAAACTACAATATTGGACAAATCAAAGATGGTGAGTTTCAATTTGGTGTTGCTCAGTCAGACTGGCAGTATCATGCTTACAACGGTTCAAGCAAATGGGAGGGAAAACAGTTCAGCGATTTAAGAGCTGTATTTTCTGTTCATAATGAACCTTTCCAAATTTGGGCAAGTAAAAAATCTGGAATAAAGAATTTTAAAGGCCTAAAAGGAAAAACAGTAAACATCGGTAACCCAGGTTCAGGACAAAGAGGAACTATGGAAGAATTGATGAAAGCTATGGGAGCGGACATGAGTATGTTCAAAGCTACAACTGAACTAACTTCTTCTGAACAAGTAAAAGCTCTTTGTGATGGCAAAATAGATGCATTTGGTTACTCAGTAGGATTTCCAAATGGAGCTATGGAACAAGCAGCAACTTGTAAAGCAAAAGCTAGCCCGATAAATTTAACTGGCGCACCAGTTCAAGGTTTAATTGACGGAGCTGACTATTATGCAAAAGCAGTTATTCCTAAAGGAACTTACTCAAATCAGAAAAAAGACGCTACAACTTTTGGTGTTAAAGCTACAGTTGTTACAAGCGCCAATGTTTCTGAAGAGCTTGTTTACTTAGTAACAAAAGCTGTAATGGAAAACTTTGATGATTTCAGAGCTCAACATCCTGCTTTTGGACCTCTGGAAAAGAAAAATATGATAGCTGATGGTTTATCGGCTCCATTACATCCAGGCGCAATTAAGTACTACAAAGAAGCTGGATTAATGTAATTCAACTTTTTAGTTTAATTTAAAAAAGGCCCAAAATTTTTTGGGCCTTTTTTTTTAGAATAAGGTATCTTAGTTAAAATGAATCAAAATATTCAAAGTAAGATTAAAGATAAAATTCAAGAAGATATTTCTCCAACTCGAAATTTATCAGGAATTCATTTAAAAATAGTTTTTGGAATTGCTATTCTTTGGACATTTTTTCAACTTTGGTATGCTTCTCCATTTCCTTTTTGGTTTAACTTTGGAATGTTCAAAGGTTTACCCGCAAGAGCTATTCACTTAGGTTTCGCCTTAACTTTGGCTTTCTTAATTTTTCCAGCAGTTAGAGGGAAAAAAATTTCAATATTTGACATTTTAATAAGTATAACCGCTGCTCTTTGTTGTTTATATATTTATTTTTTTTATGATGATCTTGTAAATAGAGGTGGAATTCTTTTAGTAAAAGAAATATTTGGTTTTAAAGTCCCAGTTGAACTTATAATTGGTGCTATAGGTATATTAATTCTATTAGAGGCAACCAGGCGGGCTATAGGCTTACCTTTAGTAATAATTGCAGTTTGTTTCCTCTTATTTTCATATTTTGGAAAATATGCTCCTGATATTATTTCTCATGGAGGACTTTCCATAAAAAGATTAGTAGGATTTCAATGGTTTGATCAAGAGGCAATATTTGGAATTCCAATAGGAGTTTCAGTTGATTTCATATTTTTATTCGTTCTATTTGGAGCTTTGTTGGAAACCGCTGGCGGAGGAAAGTATTTTTTAGATTTAGCTTTTGCAATGGTTGGAAAAATGCGAGGAGGTCCAGCTAAGGCTGCAATATTAGGATCTGGAATGACTGGTATGATTTCAGGTTCTTCAATTGCAAACACTGTAACAACTGGAACATTTACGATTCCCATTATGAAAAAAACAGGTTTCTCTCAAGAGAAAGCAGGAGCCATTGAAGTTTCTTCATCTGTTAACGGACAAATAATGCCTCCAGTTATGGGAGCAGCTGCATTTGTTATGGCAAGCTTTATTGGTGTTACTTATTTTGAAGTTGTTAAACACGCTTTCTTACCTGCTATCATTTCTTATATTGCTTTATTTTATATATCACATTTAGAGGCTCTTAAATTAGGATTAAAAGGAATGGATGATGCTGATGTTCCTCATTTAAAGAAAACTTTTTTATCTGGTTTACATTTTTTAATACCAATTTTTGTTTTAATTTTTTTACTTGTTTATATGAGATACACAGCAGGCTTTTCCATCTTTTACGCAACGTTATCTTTAATATTAGTAAACTTAGTAAGTCGTATAATTAAAAATCCAGATTTAAAAACTGGACTAATTGACTGGTATAATCAAACAATAGTTGGTCTTCAAAAAGGTGCTATTAATATGGTGGGGGTAGGGATAGCAATTGCTACAGCAGGAATAATTGTAGGAGCAGTTGGTTCAACAGGGCTGAGTACTAATTTAATTATAGTCATTGAAACGATAGCAAGAGACAATGTAATAATTTTAATATTATTAACAATTATTCTTTGTTTGCTACTTGGAATGGGTCTTCCTACTACTGCAAACTATGTAGTTGTAGCATCTTTAATGGCTACAGTTTTGGTTGATGTTGGTAATGCATCAGGATTTATTTTTCCGTTAATAGCAGTTCATTTGTTTGTATTTTATTTTGGCTTAATGGCAGATGTAACGCCTCCAGTCGGTTTGGCCTCTTATGCTGCAGCTGCAATTTCTGGCGGTGATCCTTTAAGAACAGGACTTCAAGCTATTAGGTACAGTTTGAGAACTGGAATTTTACCGATTGTCTTTTTGTTTAATCATGAGCTATTATTAATTGGAGTAGATAGTATCTGGCAAGCTTTATTGGTCATAGCTACGTCATTAATCGGAATTTTAGTTTTTACTGCAGCAACACAACAATGGTTTATAAATAAATTAAGATGGTACGAGATCATAGCTTTCTTAGTCATATCTTTATCGTTTTTAGCTCCAGACTATGTTTTAAGTAAATTCTACCCTAAATATAATGAGCAAAAACTTTCGGTAGAAAGTATTCAAAGTTTATCTTTTGACCCGTCAAAGGAGGTTCATATTAAAGTCACTCGAGTTACTGAATACGGAGAGAGATATAAATTATTTGTTATCGATAAAGGTAAATTTAAAAACAACTATAACTTAGAAAAATATGGCGTGACTTTAACAGACCAGAACGATCAATTGACAGTTGATAAATTAAATTGGAAAGGTGAGGCAAAAAAATCTGGCATACAAATGGGTGATATTATAAGTAATTTTAAAATTGAAAATCCAGATAGACCAAATAAAGCTATCGTTTATCCTTTCGCTTTATTATTTTTATTAATTATTGGATATTTTAATTATAGAAGAGTGGTTTAAAGTATTTTCCAAGTTCCTGACGCTGAAGCAACTATTTCTTTATTATTAGAAATTTCGCAGTTAATAAAAACTAACGTCTTAGTTTTTTTCAGTATTTTTACTTTACCAATAAGCTTATCGCCAAGTTGGCCTACTGAAATAAACTTCATATCTAAATTAATTGTTACACATCTTTTATCACCAGCAACTCTATGAGCGGCGGTTCCCATCCCTGTATCAGCGATAGTAGAGAGAAATCCACCATGAGCAATTTTACCAGTGTTCAAATGTATTTCTTTCACCTCTACCGTAAACTCATATTGAGTTTCGCTAACTTTTTTTAGCTCTAAACCGCCAAGATGTTTCATAAAACCTTGATTAGACTCGTCCATACTTTTTTTTATCATATAACGGAGCTAATTGTGAAAAAATTACTGCAAATAAAATAAGAACTATCCCTATAATTTTTATTTCATTTAAAAACTGGCTTAAAATAATCCATCCAAAAACTGATGCGAATACACCTTCAAGTGAAAATATAATAGCTACTGGTGCTGGAGAAAGGTTTTGTTGTCCATATATTTGCAGAAGAAAGGCTAAACCACTTGATAGAACTCCTGCGTATAACATTTCTTTACCATCCAAAACCATATTAGAAAATTTAATACCTTCGAAAACAAAAGCCGGCATTAATGCAAATAGTGATGCGATCAGACATTGAAGGCAAGCAATAGTAATTGGATAATTAAATATTCTTAAAAATCTTGAAATGAAAACAATATGAAACGCCCAAAACAATGCATTAAAAACTGCAATACTATCTCCTATTCTTACTTGAATATTGTCAAACTCAGTCAAAAGGATACCACCGAATAAACAAATAATGATAGATAGCCAAACAGACTTGTGAATATTTTTTGAAAAAAAGTAATAAGCCACAAACGGAACTAAAACCACATAAAAGATTGTAAAAACTGCAGTGTTTGCTACATCTGTATACAGAAGAGCAAACTGCTGTAAAACGTTCCCCATTGAAAGAAGAAATCCAATAAGCAAAAGGTTTAAGATATTTTTTTTCTTAAAAATTATTGAATTAACTTTTTTATATTCGAAAATAAATAAAAATGGGACTAATGTGAGAAATCCAAGAAATAGTCTACCAAAAGTAAAAGTAAATGGACCATTATAATCCATACCCATATCTTGAGCGACAAAAGCAGATCCCCAAATTAAAGAGCAACTTACAGCACAAATAAGAGAGAAAACTTTTTTATTCATGCCTTGTACTATTTTATAATTGATTAAACGGCAAGTTTAAAAGCAAAATCTTTACCAAGGCACTTTCCTAAATAAACACAAAATCTTGCACCCTCAGCTCCGTCAATCAATCTATGATCGTAAGATAAAGATAAAGGAAGAATTTTTCTTGAAACGATTTTACCTTTTATTTTCACTAGTCTATCGAAAGTTTTTCCTACTCCAAGAATAGCTACTTCAGGCGGATTAATTATTGGAGTAAAGAAGGTTCCACCTATCCCTCCTAAACTTGAAATCGTCATCGAACCACCAAAAAACTCTTTTTTATCAATTTTTAATTCTCTACAAAGCTTACTAGTTTTTTTTAAAGCTTCTCCAATTTCTTTAATACTCATTTGATCTACATCCCTGATTTTGGGCACCATTAATCCATGAGGAGTATCAACCGCAAAACCTATGTGAAAATATTTTTTATATACAATCTTATTTTGATTTGGATCAATAGAAGCATTAAAATTAGGGAACTCTTTTAAAGCACTTACTAAAGCCTTAGCTATAAATGCTAAAGGAGTTACTTTAATAACATCACCGGAGTAATAGTCATATAATGATGATCTAAATTGCTCCATCTCAGTTACATCTACCTCATCATGTTGAGTAACATGTGGAATTTCAGTCCAAGACCTTACTAAGTGTGGACCAGACAATCTTTTTACTCTAGGAATTTCCTTTACTTCAATCTGACCAAATTCCTCGTGAGAAAACTCTTCTTTATATTCTTTTTTCTCGACCGCTCCTTTGTTGACAGTTACTTGAGATCGAACAAATTCTTTTACATCCTCTTCTGAGACTCTCCCTGATCTTTGAGAACCAGGGATCTCTAATACGTTCGCTCCTAATTCTCTTGCGAATTTTCTTACTTTAGGACTAGCTAATTTTGTACCTGTTTTAGTTGTCTTAACAGCTGCAGGCGGAGGAGTCTTAATTTTCTTAGGTTGATCTTTTTCTACATCTATTTTTTCTGCTTGTGTCTTCGCAACAGGCTCTTTTACTTGCTCAACCTTTTCAGAAGATTTCAAAGTTAAAATAAGGTCACCTTGATTAACCTTATCACCGATTTTCACATTAATTTTATTAATGGTACCTGATTCAGTAGATGGAACTTCAACACTGGATTTATCACTTTCAAGAGTAATTAAAGAGTCATTTTTTTTTATTGTTTGACCTTCTTTAACAAGCACCTCAATAATTTCTACATCCTTAAAATCACCCATATCAGGAACTGTAATTTTAAGATCAGACATAATTATAAATTTGCAGGAAATTCTTTATCTTTATCGATTTTATATTTCTTAATAGCTTTCTCAGCTTGTTCAGAACCTATTAGTTGCTCTTTAGCTAAGGCACTTAATGTGTAAGCAACAATATGTTCTTTATCAACTTCAAAAAACTTTCTTAAATTTTTTCTAGTATCACTTCTTCCGTAACCATCTGTCCCTAGAGAATAAAATGGTTTTTCTGTGTAAGGCCTTATTTGGTCAGAAAACGCTCTAGTATAGTCAGATGCAGCAATAATCGGTCCATCTCTTTTTCCCAAACATTTTTCTACATAAGATTTTTTCTTTTTATTTGAATTTAATAAATTCCATCTTTCTGTTTCCATTCCATCTTTTCTTAACTCATTAAAGCTTGTTACACTCCACACATCAGAGTCGATCCCGTATTCTTTTGATAATATTTCTGAGGCGGCAATTATTTCTCTTAGAATTGTTCCTGAACCAAGGAGTTGTACTTTTGTTTTTCCTTTTTTATTATTTTCTTTAAACAAATACATTCCCTTTAAAATACCTTCTCTACTTCCTTTTGGTTTTTCAGGATGAGAATAATTTTCATTCATTGCTGTAATATAGTAGAAAACATTTTCTTTTTTCTCGTGCATTCGTTTTAATCCCTCTCTAAGTATTATAGCCATCTCATATGCAAAAGTTGGATCATAACTTACACAATTTGGTATATTAGATGCTAACAAATGACTATGACCATCCTGGTGCTGAAGTCCTTCACCAGCTAAAGTAGTTCTTCCTGCAGTTGCACCAATTAAAAAACCTCTAGCCTGGGAGTCGCCAGCGGCCCATGCAAGATCTCCAACTCTTTGAAAACCAAACATAGAGTAAAAAATATAAATTGGTATCATTTCTAAATCATGATTTGTGTAAGAAGTTCCGGCAGCGATCCAAGAAGACATTGCGCCAGACTCGTTAATACCTTCCTCTAATACTTGACCACTCTTATCCTCCCGATAAGAACTTAACTGTTCAGAGTCTACAGGTTCATACTTTTGTCCTTCATGAGCGTAAATTCCTATTTTTTGAAAGAAACCCTCCATTCCAAAAGTTCTAGCTTCGTCTGGAATTATTGGAACAAGTCTAGGTGATAAATTTTTATCTCGTAGCAAAGCAGTTAGCATTCTTACGAGAGCCATTGTAGTTGACATTTCTTTATCTCCAGTAGATTTCATAAAGTTATCAAAAATATCTTTTGGTGGAGCTTTGATTGCTTTTGCAAAAGACGATCTTTCTGGAATAAATCCACCGAGCTTAATTCTTTTTTCCTTTAAATATTTAATTTCTTCTGAGTTTTCATCAGGTTTATAGTACTCAATATTTTTAACTTGTTTATCTGTAAGAGGAACTCCAAATCTGTCTCTATAATAGAGTAAATCCTCCTCATCTAATTTTTTTTGTTGATGTGTAGTATTAATACTTTCTCCCGACTTACCCATACCATAACCTTTAATTGTTTTGGCAAGGATCACAGTAGGAGTTCCTGTATGCTGCATTGCGGCATGGTAAGCTGCATATACTTTGTGTGGGTCATGTCCTCCTCTATTAAGCCTCCAAATATCTTTATCA
>CACFJO010000002.1 GCA_902566675.1 uncultured Pelagibacteraceae bacterium | reverse complement strand
ACAAATTTTTGGCTATCAACAAAGTTGTTGAACTTGAATTCTTTTATTAAATAAAAGCTCTTATCGACATCATTCTTAACTTCCCAATCATTTATTTTTTTTAAGTATTTATGTATCTCGCTAATATCAAATGGTGGAATTTTTCCATCGCATGCAACACACTTTTTTTTTGATAAATCTTCCATAATTTGGAGCGGGCAAAGGGGTTCGAACCCTCGACCTTCTCGTTGGCAACGAGACGCTCTACCACTGAGCTATGCCCGCTTGTTCTATTATTGTTGAAAGTATTAGCTTTTTAAAAATTAAGCAAGTGGCTATTTTAATGAAATTTGTCGTCAGCTATACCGTCAGAGCCTCTAGAACAGTCAAACTTAATAATAAAATGTCGCTATCGATATTAAAGAATTTTTATTATACTAAGTTTGTGAAAAATTTTCCTAATATAATTCCAGTATTTCCTTTGAGCGGAGTAATTTACTTTCCAAAGACAAACCTACCACTAAATATCTTTGAACAAAGATATCTTGACTTAGTAAATGACACTTATCGTAAAGATAAATTAATGGGAATGGTTCAATCACAGAGAACTGGTGAAGAAGTATACAAAGTAGGTTGCTTAGGAAAAATAAGCGACCTTCAAAAAAGTAAAGATGGAAGAATTCTAATAAACCTTACTGGAATTACTAGATTTAAGATTTTAAAAGAAATTGATAACGGAAAGACTTATAGAGAATTTGAAGTTGATTATAAAAACTTTGAATCAGATTTGAATAATTTATCTATGGTAGGAAGCACTGAAAGCTTAATGGATAAAGCTAAAATCTTTTTTAAAAAGAATGGATTATTATTAAATTGGAAAGAGTTCGAAAAACTCGACGAAATTCAAAAAATAAATACATTATCAATGATTTCACCTGTTACTAATGAAGAAAAACAAAAACTTCTGGAGTCCATAACTGTGAAAGATAAAATTGATACTTTAGAAAATATTATGAGTTTCTACTTGCACGAGGTGAATTTTAAAAATCAAACAATACAATAATTTCTAATTTGCAGATTTATTCATAGAGTCAAAAAAATCTGAATTATTTTTTGTATTTTTTAATTTAGAAATTAAAAATTCTATACCGTCCATTGTGCCCATTGGACTGATTATTCTTCTCAAAACATTCATCTTGGAAAGCTCGTCTTTTGCAAACAATAATTCCTCTCTTCTAGTACCTGACCTTGTAATATCAAGGGCAGGATATATCCTCTTATCTGCAACTTTTCTGTCTAAAATTAATTCTGAATTTCCAGTACCTTTAAATTCCTCAAAAATAACTTCATCCATTCGACTACCTGTATCTATTAATGCGGTTGAGATTATTGTTAAAGAACCCCCTTCTTCCACATTTCTAGCAGCACCAAAAAATCTTTTTGGTCTTTGAAGTGCGTTGGCATCTACACCGCCAGTCAAAACTTTTCCGGAACTTGGTATAACTGCGTTGTAGGCCCTCCCTAATCTAGTAATTGAGTCTAAAAGAATTACTACATCCTTTTTGTGTTCGACCAACCTTTTCGCTTTTTCGATAACCATCTCAGCAACAGCAACGTGTCTAGAAGCTGGTTCATCAAATGTAGAAGCAACCACCTCACCTTTAACAGACCTTTGCATATCTGTAACCTCTTCAGGTCGCTCGTCAATTAACAAAACCATTAAATAACATTCTGGATGATTAGCAGTAATTGATTGCGCTATATTTTGAAGTATAATTGTTTTTCCAGCTCTTGGTGGAGAAACTATTAATGATCTTTGACCTTTTCCAATTGGACTAACCAGATCAATTAATCTAGCCGTATTGTCTGGTTTTTTTTCAATCTTTGTGGTTTCAACCTCTAACTTAATTCTTTCATTAGGATAGAGTGGAGTCAAGTTGTCAAAGGCAATTTTATTTTTTACTTTATCTGGGTTGTCAAAATTAATTTTATTTACTTTCAACAAAGCAAAGTATCTTTCGGCATCTTTTGGTCCTCTAATTTCACCCTCAACAGAATCTCCAGTTCTTAAGCCAAATCTTCTAATTTGACTTGGGCTAACATAAATATCATCTGGTCCTGGTAAATAATTAGACTCAATTGCTCTTAAAAAACCAAATCCATCTTGTAAAACCTCTAAAACACCAGTGGCTGTTATTTGCTCATTTTTCTCTGCAAGCTTTTTTAAAATAGCAAATAGTATTTCTTGTTTACGAAGTGTGCTTGGATTTTCAATACCTAACTTTTCAGCTTCGTTAATTAATTCAGCGGGATTTTTTTGCTTAAGTTGTTGTAAATTCATGAGATTAATATTGATTTGAGGAAAGTATTTAAAATATATGTCTTTTTAAGAAAAATTCAACCCCATTTATATAGGTTTAAATACTACAACAAATATAACAACAATTAGTATAATTGTTGGAATTTCGTTGTATAACCTAAAAAATTTTGAGCTTTTTTTATTATTATCGATAGCAAAATCGTTTAGATATTTACCTAAATTAAAGTGATAAAGTGTTAAAATAATTACTGAAGCAGTTTTAATTTGCATCCACAATTCTTTAAATACAGGGAGACCGAGATTGTGCAATAATAATACACCAAATAGCCAAGAAAGCAGCATAGCTGGCATCATTATATAATTATATAATTTCCTTTCCATAACTTTAAAAATCTGCCTTTGTGAGGCATGTTCAGCCTCCGCGTGATATACAAATATTCTAGGCAAATATAAAAGTCCCGCCATCCAAGAAATAACGGAGATTAGATGTAACGATTTGAAAAGTAAATACAGGTTCATCTTATAAATATTTGCTTACTAGTTTTTCAAATAATTGAATATGATCTGAATTATCATTTAAACATGGAATTAAATCAAAATTTTTACCACCATTATTAAGGAAGCTTTGTCTGCCCTGAATATTAATTTCTTCCAAGGTTTCAACGCAATCAGAAGCAAAACCAGGGCATATGACTAACAAATTCTTCACTCCTTTCTCAGGTAAATTTTCTAATGTTTTATCTGTGTAAGGAGTTAACCATTCCTGTGGCCCAAACCTTGATTGAAAAGTTGTTTGTATTTCAATTGTACTAAACTTTTCCTTAATGAGCCTTGTGGTTTTATGGCAGTAACAATGATAGGGATCTCCTTTATCAAAATAAGATTTAGGGATGCCGTGATAAGAAGAAATTATAAGGTCTGGTTTCCAACTTATTTCACTAATTTTTTTTTCAATACTTTTAATTAAAGCATCAATGTAAAGATTATCGCTTTCGTAGTGAGGAATTATTTGTAAGCTTGGTTGCCATCTCATTTTCATGAGCGATCTGTAAACCTCATCACAGACAGTTGCAGTTGTTGCAGCAGCGTATTGTGGATATAATGGTAAAACAATAACATTTTCACATCCTTTCTCTTTGAGATTATTTAACTTGTAATTAATACTTGGGTTTCCATATCTCATTGCAAAGTCCACTATTATTTTATCATTGCCAATTTTTTCGTTTAGTTTTTTAGCTTGGCTCTTTGTAAAATATAGCAGAGGTGACTCGTTGCTTTCTTTTCTCCAAATTTGTTTATAAGCATGAGCTGTTTTAGAAGGCCTAAAAGTTAATATGAATAAATTTAGTATTAATTGCCAAACAATTGGGTTTACTTCTATAACTCTTCTATCAGATAAAAACTCTTTTAAATATTTTCTAATATCCCACCAGCCAGTCGTGTCTGGTGTACCGAGGTTAATAATTAATATCCCAGTTTTTCCAAATTTTACTTCGGGATGATTTTTATCCATTGAAATTCCTATAAAAATTAATAAGTTTTCCTACTCTAACAGGATCTGTTTGTGGAAGTAACCCGTGACCTAAATTAAAAACATAAGGAATATCACGAAAAGCTTTAATATATTTAGTCGCTCCTTTAAACATTTCTTCCTCAGTTTTTAATAACATATTAGGATCTAATCCACCTTGGATGACCACATCTTTTAGTTTTTGACTAGCCCAAACGGGATCAATGTACGAATCTAAGTTGATACAATCTGGTTTCACAAACATGTTAAAATCTACATATTTCTCTTTAATGCCTTTAGGAAAGCAAATATTTGGGATTTTATTTGATTTACAAAATTTTACAATTTCTGCGTTTGGTTTAAAACAAAAATCTTTCAGTTTTTTTTCGGGCAATAATCCAGCCCAGGAGTCGAAAATTTGAACTACATCAGCACCAGCATTTATTTGATTTTCGATATGAATACACAAGTATTCTATAAGATCATTTAAAATAAACTCAAAATTTTTATTTTCTAGCTCTAAAAAATCAAACTCTTGTCTATTTTGATTCATATTCATCATATAAAATAATATCGTCCAGGGCCCACCAACAAAAGATATTAGTGATTTTTTTTTATCTAGTTTCTTTCGAGTTATTCGAATTGCTTCATATACAGGGGCAAGTTGTTTGGTAAATTTTTCTACGTTGTTATTGGAAAATTTTTCATAGTTAAATTTTTCTAATTTTGGACCTTTATTTTTTATAAAATCTACTTTTTGACCCAAGGCATAAGGTACCATTAAAATATCAGAAAAAATTATAGCTGAATCTAAATTAAATCTTTTTATTGGCTGAAGTGTGATTTCGGAACTTAATTCAGCGTTCAAACAAAGTTCAATGAAGTTTTCATTCTTTGATCTAATTTTCCTAAATTCTGGGAGATATCTTCCCGCTTGTCTCATAAACCAAATAGATTTACAACATTTTTTTTTTAAAAGTATTTCTTTAAGATTACTCATATTAAATAAAATTATTTTTTAAAGTTATTATTATAAGTAGGCCCTGTTTATTGCTTATATAATTATTTATACATATCTTATACATATCTAATTCTATTAAATTTTAAAAAAATCCCTTTATTTGAGGACTTTATTAATACTATAAACATTAGTAAAACAACATTATCAACAATGAACAAAATGTATAAATGATGTTAATTAATGTTAACTTTAATATTGTCTTAATTTAAAGGAGTGAAAAAGAGATATTTATCATTTATTTATTAACAAATTTATGAACGAAAAATACAATGTATATCTTGTGTCTGACTCCACAGGGGAAACTTTAGATAGAATATTTTTATCATTAAAGTCACAATTTTCTAATTTCGATTACGAGAAAAAGGAATTTGCTTTTGTAAGGACAGAACAACAAATAGACAAAATCATCAAAGAATGCATTAACCGAGAAAATCCTTTAATTTTATATACAATAGTTGAGACTAAACTCGCTAAATATATTTCAAATCAAAGCAATTCTAATAAAGTTCCTTGTTTTGGTATTTTAGGAAATTTAATATTAAGCTTTTCAAAGTTATTGAATCAAAAAGCAATTCACAAGCCAAGTGCCCAACATGTTTTGGATGATGATTACTATAAAAGGATAGAGGCTATACAATTTACGATGTCCCATGATGATGGCAAGAGAGTTGACGACATAAATAATGCTGATGTAATCTTGCTTGGGGTAAGTAGAACAAGCAAAACCCCAACATCCATTTATTTAGCCAACAGAGGTTATAAAACGATAAATATACCTTTAGTATTAAAAAATAAGGTTCCTAAAGATATTCTAGAAAATAAAAAAGTTTGTGTTGTAGGTCTAGTAGCAGACCCTGAGAGATTAGCGGATATTAGAAGAAATAGGGTGGCAATAATGAAAGATCATAAACTAAAAGAATATACTGACATTAATTTTATAAGAAAAGAAGTAGATGATTCAAAGAGTCTTTTTAAAAAGAACAATTGGCCAATAATTGATGTGACGAGAAAATCTGTTGAAGAAACAGCTGCATCTATTTTGAAAATAATCGAAATAAAAAAGAATAAATGAAGATTATTTTAGCTTCTAAAAGTGGTGTAAGGAAAAAAATTTTAGATGATCATAATATTGAATGTGAAGTTATTGTTTCAAATGTAGATGAGGACGAAATAAAAAATTCATTGCTTGCTGAGGGAGCCGATCCTTTGTTAATTTCAAAAAATTTAGCAGAAATAAAATCTACTAAAGTAAGTGGTCAAAATCCTAATAAATTAGTTCTAGGCGCAGATAGTGTTATATCTTTAAATAATGAGTTAATTAATAAACCAAGAACAAGAGATGAAGCTTTACGAATTTTAAAAAAACTAAACAATTCCGTACATTTTCTAATTAGCTCTGTGTGCATCTCTAAAAACGGTTCCATGGTTTGGAATCATACTGAGCCCTCAGAGTTGAAAATGAAAAATTTTTCTGAGGAACAACTTTTGGTTTATTTAAATAAAATTAAAACACAAACTTTACTGGACTATGGTGTTTATCAAGTAGAAGCTGAAGGAATGGAATTATTTGAATATATAAAAGGTGATCAAAACTCAATTATGGGTTTGCCTATAAAAGATATAATGAACTATATTAATAAATACAACAAATGACAAAAAAATTTGGAATAATAGGAAATCCGATTAAACATTCATTGTCACCAGTTCTTCACAATTACTGGTTTAAGAAATACAAAATAGATGCAAATTATTCAATTATTGACATAAAGGATAGCGAATTGCCAAATATTATCGACAAAATTAAAAGCAAAGATTTAAAAGGAATTAATGTAACTTTACCTTACAAACAAAAAATAGTTTCTCATATTGATTTGTTAATTAATGATGCTCAAAGAACAAGTTCTGTTAATACTGTTTATTTTGACGATAAAGATAAAAAAGTCATAGGTGAAAATACCGACGTGTTTGGTTTACAAGCTGCATACTTAAAAGAAGTAGACGGCGCACATAGAAAAAAAGCTCTAATTATTGGAGCTGGCGGAGTTTCTCCTTCAGTTATCTTATCTCTAAAAAAATCTGATTTTAGGAGTATTTCAATAACCAATAGGACAATGGAAAAATGTTTTTTTTTAAAAAAAAAATTTAATAACTTAAATATAGTTGAGTGGAAGGATCTATATCAGGAAGTAAAAAATTACGATATAATTATTAATGCAACAAGTCTTGGCCTAAAAAACGGGGAAGAATTCGATTTCGATTTTAAAGATGTTAAAAAAGATTTAATTTTTATTGATACAATTTACAATCCATTGGAAACAAAAACTTTAAAATATTTAAAGGAAAAAGATGCAAAAGTTTTTAATGGGCTTGATATGTTCATTTATCAAGGCCAAAAAGCTTTTTATTTATGGAATAAAATAAATCCAGAAATTGATCAAAAATTAATTGATGTTTTAAAATCTAAACTTAAATCATGAAAATTGGAATAACTGGCTCACTGTCTTCAGGAAAAACAACGGCAAGTAAAATGCTCTCTTTCAAGAGAGGCCCTCTTTTCAGTGCTGATAAAGTGGTAAAAAAAATTTATTCAACAAAAAAATTTAAAAAAATAATTTCAAACAAATTTAAAATTAAAAGCTTACAAAATATTAAGAAAGAAATTAGAAATAAAATATTGACTAACAAATCTTACATAAAAAGGTTGGAACAAATTATCCATCCAATAGTTCGTAAAGAAATGCTTAAATTCTCCAAAAAATATGAAAAGAAAAAATTTGTATTTTTCGAGATACCTTTACTAATAGAAAGTAAACTTATGAAAAGATTTGATGTCATCCTTTTTATAAAAGCAAAAAGGAGAACAAGGTTAAGAAGGTTTAAACTTAAAGGAGGTAATGAAAAACTTTTTCAAATTCTTAACAAAAGGCAGTTGAGTGTAAATAAAAAGATTAAATTTTGTGATCACATAATTGTTAACAATAAAAATTTAAGCGTATTAAAAAAGAGCTTATCAGATATAATAAATAACTATGTATGAAGTTTTCTTAGACACCGAAACAACCGGATTATCCTTTGATAAAGGTCATAAAATCGTAGAAGTAGCCTGTATTGAGACACAAGATTTAATTCCTACAGGAAAAGTTTTTCATCAATTAATTAATCCAAAAAGAGATATTCCTGAGGACGCGTTTAAGATACATGGTTTTACTGAAAAGTTTTTAAGTGATAAGGACACATTTGATAAAATTGCAGATGATTTCTTAAGATTTATCCAAGGAAAAAAAATAATAATTCATAATGCTATATTTGATCTAAGTTTCTTAAATGGAGAGTTAAATTATATTAAAAAGTCTCCAATCGATAAAAAATTAGTAATAGACTCTCTTGAAATAGCTAGAAACAAATTTCCAGGCACATCTAATTCATTAGATGCACTTTGTAAAAGATTCAACATCGATATCTCAAGAAGAACGAAACATAATGCTCTACTAGACTGTGAGTTATTACGGGAAGTTTATATTAACTTGCTTGATGTTAAAGAACCAAAGCTAAATTTATCAACTAATAATAATCTATCTAATTCATTGAATAAAAATAATTATAACAAAATGATATTAAATATACCCAATTCAGAAATTAAAAGTCATAAGGCATTTTTAAAAAAAGAGCTTAAAAAAAATTATTACTGAACTCTTCTTAAATCATAAAGTTTTTGAAAATCTACGTTTTCACCTATTTTTATATCTTTAAAACCTGAGTTTTCAAATAAATTTATAAATATTTTTCTGATCTCCCCATAAACCTTAGAGGGCACATCAACTAATACTATATTTTCAATTTCTTTTTTTTCAAGTTTATCATTTGAAAGTTCTACAATAGTTGCAAAAACTATTTCTGTTTTTATTTTTTCAAATTCCTGTTTCTTTGATTTTAATTTTAGAGAAGTTAAAACCTCAATAATATTTTGTTTCACTTGATTGCTTTGTATATCAATATTGATTTTGTAATTCTCAATATCCTTTGAAAGCAAAAAAAAGGTTTTTGGATTAGGAATGTTGAAATTGAGTTCCTTAATATATTTTCCTATAATCTTATAATTCATCTTTTTTCTTATCTACAATTTCGCCATCAATAGTATTATTATTCCCTTTTTCAGAAATATTGTTTTTTTCTTTAAGAACGTTCTTTAAAAAAATATTTCTTGTTAATGGAAATAGTAACAAAAAGCCAATTGTGTCTGTAAAGAAACCTGGAATAATTAGTAATAAAGAAGCTATAGCAACAGATGCTCCAGATATTATTTCAAATACTGGAGCTTTATTTTGATACAAATTTAATAAACCTGATTTTAAAATCTTTATTCCTTGAAATCTGGCATATGAAATACCAATTATTGCAGTCAAAAAAATAAGACCTATTGTGTATAGAGCACCAATTTTCGCACCTATTTTTATCATTAGGAATATTTCTAAGGTCGGTAAAACAATAAAAATTATGAAAAATGTGTTCATTTGTCTGATACAAAATTATATTATTCATGTATATTTATCAAATTATGAGTAATAGTTTTGGATATTTAGATATAATTTTATTAGGAATGATAGCAGGATTTATCATCTTAAGACTAAGAAGCATTTTAGGTAGAAAAACCGGCCACGAGTCCAAAGTATACCCTAATTTTGCTGAAAAAAATTTTAGTATTTCAAAACAAGATGCAGAACCAGTTAAGCAAGACTTTGATGTTTTAGAGGGAAAAAATAAAAAAGAGTTTTTAAAAGGTGCTGAAATAGCTTACGAAAGTATTTTAACCTCATTTGCCAATGGAGACTTAATAAAGTTAAAAGCCTTACTCTCGTCTAATATGTTTTCAAATTTTTCAGAAGCTATTAAAGTAAGAAACAAAGAGAATATAAAATCAGAATTTACATTTATAGGAGTAAAAGAGTCTTCAGTTGAAAAGTATGAAAAAATTAAAGACAATATTTTCGCAACAGTAAAATTTGTTGCTGAAGTAATTTCTGTAAAGAGAGATAAAGACAATAAAATAATTGAAGGAAATCCTGATAAAATTAAATTTGTAACTGATAGTTGGAAATTTACAAAAAATATTAATAATAAAAGCCCAAATTGGTATTTATCTGAAATTATCAGCCAGTGATTAAAAGAAAAGGTCTTTCCGAAGAAGATAAAAAAACTTGGGAAGACTACATAAAAGACCCATCCGATATTTACGATAAAGATAGAAATAATAAAAAAAAAATAAGAAAAGAAAGATTTAAATTTGATCTTCATGGTTACACGTTAGAAGACGCTAATAAAAAGGTGAGAGAAGTATTGTTTTTCTGTATTGAGAATAGATTTAAAGAACTATTATTAATCACAGGCAAAGGAATACATTCTACAAGTGATAAAGATGCCTATATTTCAAAAGATTTTGGTAAACTAAAATTTTCTGTTCCAGAATTTATCAGATCTGATGTCGAGCTGAATAAATTAATTATTTCTATTAATGATGCTGATCTTAAAGATGGTGGAGAAGGTGCAATTTTAGTAAAATTAAGAGATTTATAATATAAATTTTGATAGATCAGTATCTTTAACTAAATCACCTAAATTGTCTTGAACAAATTCTTTATTTACCATGATTGTTTGTCCAGATTTATCTGTGGCGTTGAAACTGGTATCGTCCAATACTTTCTCTATAATAGTATGAAGTCTCCTTGCTCCAATATTTTCAACCGATGAATTTACTTCTGCAGCTATTTTTGCAAGCATGTCTATGCCATCATTTGAAAATTCAAGATTTACATCTTCAGTTTTTAAAAGAGCTTTGTATTGTTTGATTAAACTATTGTCTGGCTCTTTTAGAATTCTTTTAAAATCATCCTCATTTAAAGCATTCAATTCCACTCTGATTGGTAATCTTCCTTGTAATTCTGGAAGCAGATCAGATGGTTTTGCTAATTGGAAAGCTCCTGAAGCAATAAATAAAATATGATCAGTTTTAATTGGACCGTGCTTAGTACTTACTGTTGTTCCTTCAATTAATGGTAACAAGTCTCTTTGAACTCCTTCTCTGGAGACATCACCACCCACTCTGTCACTTCTCGCTGAAACCTTATCAATCTCATCCAAAAAAACTATTCCATTTTCCTCAGTAGCTTTTTTAGCCTCTTTAATAATTTTATCTTCTTCGATCATTTTATCGGATTCCTGAGCCACTAAAATTCCATGGGACTCCTTAACCGACATTTTTTTCTTTTTACCTTTTTTCCCTCCCATAGATTTACCTAAGATATCTCCTAGGTTTACCATACCAACATTTCCTCCAGGCATTCCTGGAATTTCAAAGCTTTTAATTCCCGAGGATGAATCCTGAACCTCTATTTCAATTTCGTTATCATCAAGATCACCATTTCTAAGTCTTTTTCTAAAACTTTCTCTTGTAGCAACACTTGCTTTATTTCCAACTAATGCGTCTAATACCTTTTCTTCTGCTTTTAATTCTGCTTTGGCCTTAACTTCCTTCCTTTTCCTTTCTCTCTCCATAGCTATAGCTATTTCTATTAAATCCCTTATAATTTGTTCTACATCTCTTCCAACGTACCCTACCTCGGTAAATCTTGTTGCTTCAACTTTTATAAATGGTGCTTCAGCAAGTTTTGAGAGTCTTCTTGAAATTTCTGTTTTACCAACACCTGTCGGACCAATCATAAGAATATTTTTTGGTAAAACTTCATCTCTCATTTCATCAGTAAGTGCTTGTCTCCTCCACCTATTTCTCAATGCAACAGCGACAGCTTTTTTTGCATCTTTTTGTCCTATTACATATCTATCTAACTCAGAAACTATTTCTCTAGGAGAAAGAGCGCTAACTTTTGATCTGTCGTTTTTAGATCCTTTAACTAATTTAAGATTTGTTTCTTTTTTTGACTTAGACATTAAATCTTTTCCATCGTTACATTGTTATTAGTAAATACGCAGATATCTGATGCAACTTTCAATGCTTTCTTTGCTATATCCTCTGCTTTCATATCAGTTTCCATTAAAACTTTTGCTGCTGCAAGGGCATAATTTCCTCCAGATCCTATTCCAATTATTCCGTCTTCAGGTTCTAAAACATCACCAGTTCCAGAGATGATAAAGCTATGGTCTTTATCTGCTACTGCCATCAATGCTTCTAATCTTCTCAAAAATTTATCGCTTCTCCAATCCTTAGCTAACTCCACAGCTGCCCTTTGTAAGTTTCCAGCATGTTTTTCTAATTTTGCTTCCAGCCTTTCAAATAAAGTCAAAGCATCTGCTGTTGATCCAGCAAATCCTGCGATTACTCCTCTGCTCTCAATTTTTCTAACTTTTTTGGCTTTGCTTTTTAAAACTGTATTACCTAGGCTGACTTGACCGTCACCTGCTACAATGGTCTCTCCACCCTTCCTAAGTAGGACAATTGTAGTACCGTGCCATTTTTCAGCTGTATTCATGATGTTATATGTGGAGATTATTTTGAGATCTTCAATAGTGATTTATTGATAAAATGACCATTTAAATATATATCAAAGGTAAACCAGGCGCAGTTTATGAGCAGAAAAGCAAAAATTGTCAGAAAAACAAAAGAGACCAGTATTTCTGTCGCGGTTAATCTAGACGGTAAAGGAAAATATAAAATTAAAACTGGAATAGGTTTTTTAGACCACATGTTGGAGCAATTATCAAAGCACTCTCTTATAGACTTAGATATTAAAGCAAAAGGTGACACACACATAGATTTACACCACACTACTGAAGATACAGGTATAGCAATAGGTGAAGCTATTAAAAAAGCAGCGGGTAACCGAAAAGGAATTACACGATATGCATCAACAATGATTCCTATGGACGAAACTCTAAGCCGAGTCTCAATAGATGTATCGAATAGACCTTATTTAATCTGGAAAGTAAATCTGCCAGTTGAGAAACTTGGTGAAATGGACACAGAGTTGTTTAAAGAATGGTTCCAAGCTTTTTCACAATCAGCTGGAGTTACTTTACACATAGAAAATATTTACGGTGAAAATAGTCACCACAAGATTGAGTCGTGTTACAAAGGTTTAGCTAGATCATTAAAAGATGCTTTAGCGATTGATAAAAGAATTAAAAACTCAATACCTTCGACAAAAGGCTCTATTTAAAATTGATGAACGTCACAATTGTTGACTACCAATCGGGCAATATTAGCTCTGTCATAAATTCTTTTACAGAGGTAGCTAAAGGTAAAGTTAATCTAGAGGTAACTTCTGATATAAAAAAAATTAAATCTAGTGATAAAATCGTTTTACCTGGACAAGGTTCATTTAAAAGCTGTGTAGAATCTTTAAAAAGTATAAATGGATTAGTTGATACACTTAAAGAATTCGCAATAACAAACAAAAAACCATTACTAGGAATTTGCGTAGGTTTACAAATGTTTGCTGATATCGGTTATGAAGAAGCAGAAACAAAAGGATTAGGTTGGATTTCTGGTAAAGTTTCTAAAATTGACAATCAAAAGGGAAAATTTAAACTTCCACACATTGGCTGGAATGAAATTGAAATTAAAAAAGAAAGTAAAATCTTTAAAGATATAAAAAATAAATCTCATATGTATTTCGTTCATAGCTACGAGTTTATTCCTGAAGATAAATCAGTCATTTCGGCTACAACAAACTATTCATCAATAATTGTCTGTTCTGTCGAGAGAGATAATTTATTTGGAACACAGTTTCATCCTGAGAAAAGTGATAAAATCGGATTAAAAATAATTGATAACTTTTTAAAATTATAATGAAAATATTCCCTGCCATAGATATTAAAGATAAGAAATGCGTAAGATTAATCAAAGGGGACTTTGAAAACAAAACTGAATATGAAATTTCTCCTATCGATCAAGCAGGTAAATATAAAGATCATGGCTTTAAAAATTTACATATTGTTGATTTGGATGGAGCGTTAAGTGGAAAGACTATCAATTTAGATATTATTCAAGAAATTGTAAGTAAATACGATTTGAATATTGAAATAGGTGGTGGTGTTAGATCTCTTGAAAGCATAAAGCAATATATCGATGCAGGTGTTGAAAAAGTAATTTTAGGAAGTGGTGCTATAAAAAATAAAGAATTTTTAAAAGTGTCTTGTGAAAAATTTAAAGGTCAAATTGCTTTAGGATTAGACGCAAAGGATGGAAATCTCTTTGTGTCAGGTTGGAAAGAAAATCTAAATCTTAAAACCATAGACTTTCTTAAAGAAGTCAATAACTATGGAGTGAGCAGAATAATCTACACAGATATTAATAGAGATGGAATGAAAACTAGTCCTAACTTAAATGAGACAGTAAAAATTGCAGAGGTTTCTAATTGTCCTGTAGTTATTTCAGGAGGCGTTTCTTCAATAAACGATGTTAAGAAAGCTAAAGAGCTTAATAATAAAAAAATTGAAGGTATCATTGTTGGCAAAGCTATTTACGATGGTGATATTAATCTTGATGATTTAGCAAAGGAAATTTATGCTTAAAAATAGAATTATACCTTGCCTTGATGTTAAGAACGGAAGAGTAGTAAAAGGTATTAACTTTGTTGAATTAAAAGATGCTGGAGATCCAGTCGAGCAAGCTAAGATTTATAGTGACGGTGGAGCTGATGAGATTTGTTTTTTAGATATTACCGCATCAAATGAAAATAGAGAGACAATTATCGATATTGTAAGAAAAACTGCAAAAGAATGTTTTGTTCCTTTAACTGTAGGTGGTGGCGTTAGAACTATTCAAAATATAACTGATTTATTATTAGCTGGTGCTGATAAGGTTTCTATTAACACTGCTGCAGTAAATAATATTAATTTTTTAAATGAGGCTTCAAAAAAATTTGGATCTCAATGCATTGTTGTTGCGATTGATGCTAAAAAAGTTTCAGATAATAAATGGGAAGTTTTTACGCACGGTGGAAGAAATAAAACTGGTATCGATGCAGTGGAGTTTGCTAAAAAAGTAGAAGAGTATGGAGCGGGAGAAATTTTATTAACTTCAATGGATAAAGATGGGACTAAATCTGGTTACGACGTTGATTTATTAAAAACAATTACGAACAACACCAATATTCCTGTAATAGCTTCTGGTGGAGTTGGAACTCTAGATCATTTATATGATGGCATTGTTAAAGGTGGTGCAAGCGCAGTTTTAGCGGCTTCTATTTTTCATTATGGTGAATATAAAATTAAAGATGCTAAAGAATATTTGAATTCTAAAAATGTATCAGTAAGGTTGTAAAATGTTTGAAAACTTAGAACAACTAATTAAAACAATCAGAGAGAGAAAAAATTCTTCTCCAGACAAGTCTTATACAAATAAACTTTTGAACGATAAAAATTTATGTGTTTCAAAAGTAAAAGAGGAAATACACGAATTAATAGAATCTGTGGAAAAAGACTCAAACAAGATACACGAAGCCACTGATGTGATTTATCATTTGATGGTTTACTTAGAGGCTAATAATATAAAGATTGAAGATGTTATGAGCGAACTTAAAAAAAGACAGAAATGATTTACGATAAAAATAATATATTTGCGAAAATTCTAAGAGGAGAAGTACCCTGTAAAAAAGTTTATGAAAATGATCATGTTTTAGCTTTTCATGATATTAATCCTCAAAAGAAAGTTCATGTTTTAGTTATTCCTAAAGGTGAATACGTAGATCTTAATGATTTCAACAGCAAAGCTTCAGATAAAGAGATTGTAGAGTTAAACAAAGCGGTGACACATGTCGCAAACTTAGTTGGTGCAAAAGACAAAGGTTACCGGGCTTTAACCAATATTGGCAGTGACGGCGGGCAGGAAGTTCCTCATTTACACTTTCATATATTTGCAGGTGAAAAGATTGGAAAGATGGTCAGTTGATGGTTTCAAGAATAAAAAGATATTTTTTAGAAATTAGAGATTTTTCAAAAACAGTTGATTTAAATCTTCCAGAAAACTTTCAAATTATTTTGGATGATAAAGATAATTTTCACTTGAACAGATTTTTCTACAAACAAATAGGTGTAGACCACTATTGGAGAGACAGATTGCTTTGGTCTGATAGTGAGTGGGTAAAGTATGTTACGAATAAAAATTTAGAAACACATGTTCTTAAAAAAGGTGAAGATCTAGTAGGATATTACGAACAAGAATATCATCCAGGATCAAACGAAGTGGAGCTTATCAATCTAGGAGTGCTTAAAGAATTCAGAGGTTTGAAGCTTGGCTCAACACTTGTAAATCATGCCATTGCAAGTGCATCAAGAAAAAATCCTGAAAGGATGTGGGTTCATACTTGTAGCTTAGACCACAAACACGCATTACAAAATTATAAATCTAAAGGTTTTGAAGTTTTTAAAGAAGAAGAAATCGATTTTGTAGCTTAGTTTATTTCAGGTATTTTAAAGGTACCTTTTTTAAAAGTGTCATTTCTGGCAACAATCTTTAGTGAGAAATTTATAATATTATTGTATTGATCTTTAATTTCCCATCCTTTCAAGTTTAAATTCTTTTTATCGAAAAAAACTGTTATTACGTTGTCACCTAAATAAACAAGTTTAATTATTTGATCAGTTGATTCTAATTCACCCGATTTCACTATTTCTAAAAGTTTATCTTTATATAAAATATTTAAGAATGGAGATTTTGAGATAGGATAATGGTAAGTTTTATTATACCTTTTCTGCGTTATTGCTAACCTCTTATTATTAATAACTAGCTCTTTTTCCTTGTCATCAAAGTAGTTGCATTTTAATTTTCCATTAAACTCCAAAAGACAACTACCTTTTTCTGTTTTTTCATTAATTAATTGATCAAATGTAAATTCTAAAGAATTTAAACCATTCAATTGAGCAACTATTTGATCTTTCTCATTAGCTAATAAATTCGTTGTTATTATTAGAAAAGACGAAATTAAAAATGTTTTTTTAAAGAACTTCACGTTTACCAACATGATTTGCCTTGCTAACAATACCTTTTTCTTCCATCATATCAATAATTCTAGCAGCTCTATTGTATCCGATCTGTAATTTTCTCTGTAAGAAGCTTGTAGAGGCCTTTCCTTCAGCTTTAATAATTTCTATGGCTTGATTAAATAATTCATCCTCATCACCTTCATTTCCAGGGGTTAATGAGCTTTCTGTTGTTTCTTGAGAAGTAATTTCTTCCATATAATCTGGCTCTCCTTGTGCTCTTAGCGAGTTTGTAATTTTCTCAATTTCTTGTTCAGAAACGTAAGGGCCATGAATTCTAACTATTCTGTTTGCTGATGACATGAATAACATGTCTCCTTTTCCAAGTAATTGTTCAGCTCCTTGCTCCCCCAAAATAGTTCTGCTGTCAATTTTAGAACTAACTTGAAAAGATATTCTTGTTGGGAAATTCGCTTTTATTGTGCCTGTTATGACATCAACACTTGGTCTCTGCGTAGCCATGATGATATGAATACCTGCGGCTCTTGCCATTTGGGATAATTTTTGAATGTAGTTTTCAATTTCTTTTCCAGCTACAAGCATTAAGTCTGACATCTCGTCAACAACTACAACGATGTAAGGCATTTTAAGTTTATGCTTAGCATTATAGCCATCAATATTTCTTACTCCTACCTTGCTCATTAATTTGTACCTGCTGTTCATCTCTTTGACTGTCCAAGATAAAGCCGACGTTGCTTTTTTAGCATCTGTGATAACTGGAGTTAATAAATGCGGTATTCCTTCGTAAGTAGATAACTCTAACATTTTTGGATCAATTAAAATAAATTTGCATAGGTTCGGGCTTAATTTGTAAAGTAGTGAAACGATTATAGTATTAATACAAACAGACTTTCCTGAACCAGTTGTACCTGCAATTAAAAGATGAGGCATTGATGTTAAATCACCAACAATTGGCATTCCAGAAATACTTTTACCAAGTGCTATCGGAAGTCTCACATCTTTCTTTTGAAATTTATCATAAGAAATAATTTCTCTTAGTGATACGTCCTCCCTTTCTTCATTTGGAATTTCAATTCCAACTGTATTTTTTCCTGGAATAACCGAAACTCTTGTAGAAGTTGAACTAGTATTTCTTGCTAAATCCTCAGATAAATTAATTATTTTTGATACTTTCACACCAGGTGCTGGTTCAAACTCATAAAGGCTTACTACAGGGCCGTTATTAATTGTTTTAATTTTTCCGTCTATACCAAAGTCTAATAATATTTTTTCCATAAACTCAGCATCTGGACGATTTTTATTTCCATCAGAACTAAGTTTAGATAAATTTTTTTCTAAATAATTTATATCTGGTAATTTATATTTAGTTTTTGGAGTAACTTGTTCTGTTTTAGAACTTGCGTCAATGTCAAATGAAAAAGTTTGCTGTGGTTTATCCAAAGTCTGTGGATTATCTTCAATATTAATTTTAGTAAGATCTGTTTCAATATTTTCAACAGGCTTTCTTCTAAAAAGTGAAATAATTACTGAGAATACTTTTTTATAATTTATATCAGCTGAAAATGAAAAAAAAATTATAGTTAATAAAAATAGTCCATAAATTGAATATGTATTATCAATCCATGGAGCCCAAGTATTAATAAAGTTATATGTTATTTTTCCAACAAAACCTGAATTACCATTATCAATTAACCAAAAAGAATTATCGAATGTTAAATAGATAAAAACTGTTCCAACAGTTAAATATGCTACAACTAAAAATAGTTTTAAAATTATTCTTCTTAATTCTTTTTTTATGATTAAATCTAATCCCCAAAACAAAAAATTAAGTAATAATAAAAAAGAGGCTAAACCAAAACTTTGTAATAAAAAATCTGCAATGCTACTCCCATAAACCCCAAAAAAATTCTGAATCTCGAAGTTCTTATCTCCGTATACAAATGAAGGATCTTCGGGAGAATATGTTGTAAAAGCAATAGCAAGTGCGACACTTGATAAAACTAAGATTAAACCTAGCAATTCAAAGGTTCGTTTTTTCAAAAAATTTGTTACACTATTTAAAAAGTTTGTATTCATTACGAATCGATTACGTACTTTTACCATTTTTATGAAAGTGTTAAAAATTGTTATATGATAAAACAAAGAATATGCATTGTCGGAGACGGTCTTTCAGGCTTAATGACAGCTGTAGTTTTATCTAAAGTATCGGGTATAGATGTAAATCTAATAGCCAAAAAAGGCATTAAAAACGCTGATAAAAGGACTACTGCTATTTCAGATACAAATTATAAGTTCATTAATCAAAATATTACAAGTTTAGGACAAAAGTTGTTCTGGCCTTCCAAAAAAATTGAACTTTTTTACGAAACTTCTAAAGAAAATTTAAATTTTTTAAATCTAAGCGAAATAAACTCTAATCTTATGTATGTTTTTGAAAATGATAAAATTAAAAGTGTATTATTGAAAGAAATTTCAAAAAATAAAATTAAATTAATCAGAAAAGATTTAAAAAACCTAGATGAATTAAAAAATTATGATTTAATTATCCTCTGCTTAGGCGGACAATCTAAAATTTATAATAAAATATCAAAAAAAAGATCTATCAAGAAAGATTATAAAGAAATAGCTATTACAGGATATGTAAAACACAATTTTAAGACACTCAATACAAGCCAATTCTTTTTAAAAGAAGGCCCGTTAGCTATACTTCCTTTTTCCAAAAATTGTTTTTCTTTTGTTTGGAGTGTAAAAAAATATTATTTCAAAAATAATTCAAAAAAAATTTCAACTTTAGTTAAAAACAAAATAGTAGAAATATTGAAAAATAAACAAGATATTAGTATTAGTAATATTCAGTCGTATCCTGTTTCGCTTAGTTTAAGACGACAGTATCATCAAAAAAATATATTAATTCTCGGTGAGGGTTTGCACACTATTCATCCTGTAGCAGGTCAAGGCTATAATCTTGTTTTAAGGGATATTAAAAAACTAAAAGAAATTATCATGTATTATGCTGGCCTAGGTATTTCATTAAAAAATAGCTATGCGTTAAAAGATTTTTACAATAGCAGAAAACCTGAAAATATGATCATGAGTTTAGGCATTGATGCCACTCACATCTTCTTTAAGCGAAATAAATATTTAGATCCATTAAAAGAAATAATTGTAAAAAATATAAAGAACAACGATACATTAAAAAAATTCAGTAAAATAATCTCTAATCGAGGTTTATCATTATAATTCAATGAGCATTTATGCTTTATCATCGGGTAGAGGACCTTCCGGAATTGCCATAGTAAGAATATCAGGCAATGAAACACTAAATATTTGTCAAAATTTGACTAAGTTAAAAGATATAAAATCAAACGAAGTAAATTTTTGTAAGTTTTATGACCCTAAAAATGATAACGTAATAGATCCAGAGGCTCTATTGTTGTGGTTTCCTGGGCCAAATAGCTATACTGGGGAGGATTTAGCAGAACTACAAATCCATGGAAGTAACGCAGTTATAAACGCCTTATTAAGAGTTTTATCCGAGCAAAAAAACTGCAGACTAGCTGAACCTGGAGAATTTACTAAAATTGCTTTTCAAAATGATAAAATTGATTTGTTAAAAGCAGAAAGTATAAGAGATCTTATCCATTCTGAAACAGAACTACAAAGGCAGCAAGCAGTAAAATTAGTTCAAGGAAACGCATCAAATTATTATAATGACTTGAGAGAAAAAATAATAAAATCTCTTGCTTTTATAGAAGCAAAAATTGATTTTGCAGAGGAAGATCTTCCAGAAAAAGTACTAAAAGATGCTCACAAATCAATCAAAGAAATCCATTCAGAAATCTCTAAAATTATTGAGGATAATAAAGTTGGAGAAAAAATTAGAGACGGTTTTAGGATTTCGATTATAGGAGAAGTTAACGCTGGAAAATCATCGTTATTAAATCTACTTTCTAAAAGAGAAGTAGCAATCGTTTCAGATGAGGCTGGCACAACTAGAGATGTTATAGAAACTTATTTAAATTTAGATGGATATCCTGTTCTTCTAGCTGACACTGCCGGTATTAGAGATACTAAAAATGAAGTAGAGAAAAAAGGAATTTCATTAGCCTTTGGAAAATCAAAAGAAGCAGACTTAAATATAATAGTAATTGATAATTCATCAAAAAAAATTAACAAAGAAATACAGAATATGATTAATAGAGATACTATAATTTTTTTAAATAAATCAGATGTTTCAAATAAACAAAATCATAAATTTAATGTTGATACTGTTTTAGCTTCAGTAAAAAATAATAAAAATATCGATAAATTAATAGATTTAATCAAAGCTAAGTTAAGTAAAAAATTTACCTACAATAATAGCGCTTTAATTACTAGAGAAAGGCACAGAGTTAAGCTCAATGATTGCTTAAAAGAAATTGATAAGTTTCTTGAAAAGGATCAATACAAAGACCTCGAATTAGCAGCAGAAGACCTAAGAATGGCCACACGACATCTTGGTAGTATAGTCGGTAAAGTTGATGTGGAAGAAATACTTGGATCTATATTTAAAGACTTCTGTATTGGTAAATAAAATATTTCTTGTATTCTTAATTAAGACGTTTACATTCACAACATGACAAAACTAAGCTATGATGTGGTAGTTATAGGTGGAGGACATGCCGGATGTGAGGCAGCAGCAGCTTCCGCTAGAATGGGCGTAAATACTGCTCTTTTTACTCATAAAATTGAGACTATCGGTGAAATGTCGTGTAATCCCGCTATAGGAGGACTTGGAAAAGGGCATCTTGTGAGAGAAATTGATGCTTTAGATGGTGTGATGGGTGTAGTAGCTGATAAATCAGGTATTCAATTTAGATTATTAAATAGAAGTCGTGGCCCAGCAGTGCAAGGACCTAGGACTCAATCAGACAGAGCTCTTTACAAAGAGCATATGCAAAAGATTCTATTAAATTATGATAATTTAGAGGTCGTTGCCGATCCAGTAGTAAAATTCTTATTTGATAACAACAAAGTCATAGGATTTGTTTGTCAGAGCGGCAAAGAAATAAGAACGAAAGAACTAATTCTTACTACGGGAACTTTTTTGAATGGTTTAATACATATAGGTGAAATTCAGATACCAGCTGGTCGGTATGATGAAAAACCATCTACCGGTTTAAGTGAACAATTATCAAAATTTAAAATGAAAATTGGAAGATTAAAAACTGGAACACCTCCAAGACTAGATGGTGATACAATTAATTATGATGACTTAGAGATGCAGCCTGCTGATGATGATCATTATTATTTCTCTTTCTTGACGAACAAGATCGACAATAAACAGATTAAATGTGGGATGACTTACACAAATAATGATGTTCATAAAATTATTAGTGAAAACATTTCAAGAAGCGCCATGTATTCAGGAAACATAAAAGGAGTAGGACCTAGGTATTGTCCATCTATAGAGGATAAAATTGTTAAGTTTAAAGAAAAAGAAAAACACCAAATATTTCTAGAACCAGAGGGATTAAAGGACAATACTATTTACCCAAATGGTATATCAACCTCTCTTCCAGAGGAGATACAGATTAAAATATTAAGCAAAATCAAGGGTTTAGAGCATGTTAAGATGAAGAGGGCTGGATACGCAATCGAGTATGATTACGTAGATCCAAGGGAGTTAAAAGCAACCTTAGAAACCAAAAAAATTAATTCTTTATTTCTTGCTGGACAAATCAATGGAACTACTGGGTATGAAGAAGCTGCAGCTCAAGGTTTGATAGCAGGGATTAATGCGGCTTTAAAAATTAGAAAACAAGAGGAGTTTATTTTAGATCGATCAACTTCTTATATTGGTGTTATGATTGATGACCTTATTACTAAAGGAGTTACAGAACCTTATAGAATGTTTACATCTAGAGCCGAATATAGACTAACTTTAAGAGCCGATAATGCCGATCAAAGATTAACTGATTTTGGAATTAATTTAAATTTAGTAAAGTCTGAAAGAAAAAAAATATTTAATGAAAAGAAAAAAAGTATTATGGCTCTTAATTCAATTTTAAAAAATAATTATTTATCTCCTAATCAAGCCAAGAAATATGATATTAAAATTGCTATGGATGGAGTAAAAAGATCTTGCTTAGAGATTATGGGTCAACGAAAAGTAAATATGGCGAAAATTAGGCAGGTGTTTCCTGATATTCCTAGATTTCCAAGGCATGTAGAAAACCAAGTTGTAACAGATGCTCATTACATTGGTTACCTGGACAGACAAGATAGAGATATAGAGTCATTTAAGAAAGACGAGTCCGTTGTCATACCTAAGGGTATAGATTATGAAAAACTAAGTGGCCTATCTAATGAGATTAAGTGCAAGCTTCTTCAGGTGAAGCCTAAAACTTTAGGACAAGCTATTCGTATTGATGGTGTTACGCCAGCAGCTATAATTATTCTTCTTTCACACATTAAAAAACTTAGATATAAAGCCACTGCTTGATGCAGCAGCTTGAAGTCATAAATATTCTTAAAAAGAATCTTAACTTTAGTGATCATTCAATTGAAAAGCTTAAAAAGTTCACAAATTTAGTTTTAAAAGAAAATAAAAATTATAATTTAATTGCTAAAAGCACAGAAAATCAAATTTGGCATAGACATATACTTGATTCAGCTCAGTTGGTTAAATTTATTGATTTTAACGTAAGTTCCATGGCTGATCTTGGCACTGGCGCAGGATTTCCGGGTCTCGTAGTAGAAATATTCAATAAAAATAAGGCTTTTCACGTGAAATTATATGAAAAATCACCAGTTAAAAGAAAGTTCTTAATGAGTGTAATTACAGAATTGAATTTAAGTGCAGAGGTTTTGGGAGATATCAGAGATGAAGTTATAGATTCTGAGATTATAATCTGCAGAGCTTTCAAAAAATTAGACCAAATAATACAAGTTTCACGTGAAATCGCTAAAAAGCCACATAAATTAATGATTTTAAAGGGTCAAAATGCACAGGAAGAAATAAAAAATTCTTTTAAAACGAAAAAATACCCTTATAAATTAGAAAGCAGCATGACAAATAATGATTCAAAAATAATTTTGATGGAGATAAAAAAATAAATGTCATCACCTACAACATTAGCGATCATAAACCAGAAAGGAGGCGTGGGAAAAACCACTACAATAATAAACTTAGCTGCTTCACTGTCCATTATGGGTCAAAATAATTTAGTTATTGATTTGGATCCACAAGGCAATGCAACGACTGGGTTAGGTAAAAACAATAATGATGAAGATAAAAATATTTACAATCTTTTAATAAAAAAAACTAATATTGAAAATATAATTCAAAAAACTGATATTAAAAATCTAGACTTAATAGGTTCTCATGTAAATCTTTCCGGTCTAGAAGTTGAAACTGCAAATGACTCTAACAGAGCATTTGTATTGAAAGAAATTCTGAGTTCAAAAAAAGACAGCACATTAAAAAAATATGATAATATTTTTATAGACTGTCCTCCGTCTTTGAGTTTACTTACTATAATGGCATTAGTTGCTTCAGATGAATTGTTGGTGCCGCTTCAAACAGAATTTTTTGCATTAGAGGGCATTACTCAACTTGTAAAAACAATAGATCGCATTAAAGAAAATCTAAATCCTACTCTTAAGATCAGAGGTATTTTGCTGACCATGTTTGATAAGAGAAACAAACTTTCTTCTGAGGTTGACAGAGAAGCAAGAAATTATTTTAAAGAAAAAGTATATCAGACAGTAATCCAAAGAAACGTACGTTTATCTGAAGCACCCTCACATGGTTTACCTTGCGTAGTGTATGATAAAAATTGCATTGGAAGTAAATCTTATTTTAAACTTGCTGAAGAATTTTTAAAAAAAAATCAAATTGAAAGTGCTGCATGAATGTTGGAAAAAAAAGAGGTTTAGGGAGAGGATTATCCGCTCTATTCGGAGATACAGCTCCTAAGGAAAAATTACCTTTAACTAATCAAAATAACATGGCTGCTATCGCCGATCTAACACGCAACCCATATCAACCTAGGCAAAATTTTAAAGAGGATAAACTCGAAGAATTAGCAAATTCTATAAGAAAAAACGGCGTTATTCAGCCAATAGCAGTAAGACCTAGCAAATCCGGTCCTGGAAAATACGAAATAATAGCAGGAGAGAGAAGATGGCTCGCAGCTCAAAGAGCAGGCTTACATGAAATCCCAATTGCGATACTAGATCTATCAGATGTTGAATCATTAGAAGTTGCAATTGTTGAGAATATCCAAAGAGATGATCTTAACCCGATTGAAGAAGCAAAAGGATACAAAAGATTAAATGAAGAATTTAAATATGATCACGAGAGTATCTCAAAATTAATGTCAAAAAGCAGGAGTCATATAAGTAATACTTTAAGACTTTTAACTCTTCCAAGCGATGTAATTTCAATGTTAGAAGAAGGTTCTCTAACTTCTGGTCAAGCTAGACCACTAATTGGAATATCAAATGCCTCTTCAATTGCTGAGGAAATAGTTTCTAAAAATTATAGCGCTAGAAAAGTTGAGTATCTTGTTAGAAATAAAAAAGGCGGTAAAATTGTAAAAACAGTTGATACTAATATTTTAAAAGCACAAGAAAGATTGCAAAAAATTCTTGGGCTGAAAGTTAATATCATTAACAAAAAAAATAACTCAGGTAAAATTACTATTGAATATAAAGATCTAGAACAATTTGAGTTAATTTCTGACTTACTAACTAAGAATTAGCTAATTCACATATATCAACTATGAGTTTTTTCATTAGCAGCTTTTTATTTATCACAGGATTTGATTTTAATTGCAATTCAATCTCATAGGTTTTTTTCTGCAATAATTTAATCTTATTTATAGACCATTTATGATTTTGTGATAAAAAATTTGGTTTATCCTTCCAAAATATTGGAGGCTTTAAAGCTCTTAATTTGGAATCAACATTTGGTTCATCTATTTTCTTGAATTCATAGATTCTTTTTGCCCTTTGATTAATGAGATTTAGATATAAGCTAGTTTTTTCATTATCTATTAGAGTTTCACTAAGTAATTTATTTGTTTTTTTCCTATCCCCTTTAAGAGCCTCATCTTTAAGAATGTTAAAGTCGTCGTTTGTTTTGTCGTTAAGCAAGATTTTCAACTTTTCTGTATCTAATTCTTTGTTGATAAAAAATGTTTTAACCTTTTTTAGTTCATTAAAAAGTTTTGATCTGTCTAAACCACAATTATCAATTATTAAGCTGACGTTAATTGATGAGAGTCCTAAAAAATCTTTAAGTTCTTTTAATATTATTTTCTTAATACTGATTTCATTATCTTGATAGCAAGCTACTGCTGCGCATTTTATTGATTTTTCAAAAAAACCTCTTAATTTGGATTTTTTATCTAATAATTCTGAAAAAAGGAAAATTTTATCATCTACTTGCTCAGATATTTCTTCTATAAGCGGAGCAATTTTGTCGGTAGATTGGTCAATTATTAATATTTTATCCTTTTTGAAAAGTGATTGGTTTTTAATTTCGTTAAATAATAAATTGTGGTTTTTAAGTATTTCGTCTTGATTAAATGAAATTACTTCACAACTTTTAAAAGCATCTTTAATCTTATCCTTGAACTCAATTTTTAAACCTAAATTTTCCCCATAAAATAATATTAAATTTTCCTCTAAAATTTTAAAATTCTGCTCAACTAAGTAACTTTTATACTGCATCTATAATTAAAGATAATTCTTCTAAAATATTATTTGCCAATTCTTCGGTTAGAATATTAATTAATTTCTTTTCTTTGTTCAATGTTTGAGAATATTGTTCATGAACATTGTAATCTCCAGTTTCTGAAACTACAAATTCCTTAGCTTTTTTATCTCCAATAAATTTTATCTTTACTTTAGTGAAAATTATAATTTGGTATTTCGTAACTTCATTTTTGATATTTTTCTCTTTAATAATTTTTTCTTTGCTAGTATTTAGATGTAAACTAATTTCATTTTGATCTTTGTCTGAACTTGCAAATAAAATTTTATTTCTCAAATTATAATTAATTTTCTTTTCTCCCTCGTGTGTTAATTCTAAAATTGAGTAACTGCTGAGATTGGATTTATTTGTTACTTTAAATCCACACGCACTATAAGAAATTAAAAGGATTAGAAACAGTAAAGTGTTAAAGATTTTTCTTAAGTTCATATAATTTAAACAATATAGTTTATTATTCTATTTTTCACAAAAATCGTTTTTATGATTTTATTTTTGTCTATATATTTTTTTGCTTTTGATTGAGTATAGACTATTTCGTTAATTTTTTTTTCATCTAAATCTTTTTTAATCACAATTATATCTCTTGTTTTACCATTGACTTGTATAGCCAATTTAATCTCATCTCTAAGTTTGTTTTTATCAACTTTTGGCCATTCATTTGAGTTTTTACAATTTAGTAGCTGTAGGCACTCGCTAGCTAAGTGAGGCGCAAAAGGTAACATCAATTTCATTACTTTAATAATGCTTTCAACTAAAACTTTATTACTTAGTTCAGCATCTATATAATTCTTTAATAAATTGTGAATTTCGTAGAAATGTGCAATTGAAACATTAAACCTAAAACTCTCTATACTTTTATCGATTTTATTTACAAAAGTATTAATTTCTAAGATAAATTTTTTTTCCAACTCTTCATCTATTTTTTTCTGTTTTCTTACAGAAATCGTATAATTTAAGTTCCAAATTTTTTGCAAAAACTTATTTGCAGAAGCAACACCTGTATTTGACCATTGAACATCTTTCTCTGGAGGACTATCAGATAAAATAAACCAACGTACAGAGTCAGCACCATATTGATTAATCATTGTTTCAGGGTCTATGGTATTTTTTTTTGATTTTGACATTGACTCAGAAGGACCAATTATAACCTTTGTTTTATCGCTTTTTTTTAAAACTGTTTTTGGATCGATTTTTTCAATTTCTTCAGGATATAGCCAATTTCCCTTTTGATCTTTATAAGATTCATGGCAAACCATCCCTTGAGTAAAAAGATTTTTAAAAGGTTCTGACAAATTAAATTTTTTATTAAATTTGTTAATACCTTTGGTAAAAAAACGTGAGTACAATAAATGCAATATAGCGTGTTCGACCCCGCCTATATATTGATCAACAGGCATCCAATAATTTACTTTATTTATATCGAAAGGTGCCGACTTAAAGTTTGGTGAACAGAATCTTAGAAAATACCAAGAAGAGTCAACAAAAGTGTCTAATGTGTCAGTTTCCCTTAAAGCTTTTCTTCCAGAGGATTTTTGTTTAGTTTTTTTCCAAGTTGGATGAGTATCTAATGGATTTCCCTTTGAATTAAGATTAATATCATCTGGCAATTCGACAGGTAACTCCGTTTTATCAACGGGTACTACTGTACCATCATCTAAATATATCATTGGGATAGGGCAGCCCCAGTATCTCTGCCGGGAAATACCCCAATCTTTTAAGCGATAAAGAGTTTTACTTTTTCCAAGAGACATATCTGATATTTTTTTGATCATTAATTTTTTTGCTTCTGTAATGTCTAAGTTATCTAAAAACTGAGAATTAATTAATTTACCATTCCCAGTATAAGCCTCTTTAAGATCATTTTTAGAACTTCCATCAGAAACAACTTTAATAATTTCAAGTTTATATTTTTTAGCAAAATCAAAATCTCTTTGATCGTTAGCTGGGCATCCAAAAATTGCGCCACTCCCATAATCCATAAGAACAAAATTCGCAAAATAAATTGGAATTTTTTTGTTTTTAATAAAAGGGTGCGATGCAAAGAGCTCGGTGTTGAATCCAATTTTTTCTGCGTTAGCTAAAGCTTCTTCGGTAGTTCCGGTTTTATTACAATCTATCTTAAATTTTTGAAAGTCTTTGTCTTTGAGAAATTTTTTACTTAATGAGTGGTCAACAGATAAAGCTAAAAAACTTGCACCAAATATCGTATCTGGTCTTGTAGTAAAAACGTTAATTTTTTCATCACTGTTACTAATCTGAAAATTAATTTCGCACCCATACGATTTTCCTATCCAGTTTTTTTGCATTAGCTTGACCTTTTCTGGCCATCCTTTTAAATTTTCTAAGTCATTTAAAAGATCATTAGAAAATTTAGTAATATTAAAAAACCATTGAGAAAGTTTTTTTCTTTCGACTACAGCATTAGACCTCCATCCTTTCCCATTAATCACTTGCTCGTTAGCTAAAACTGTTTCTTCAACAGGATCCCAATTTACATAGGTTTCTTTCCTTGAAACCAGTCCTTGCTTAAAAAAATCAATAAAAATTTCTTGTTGATGCTTATAATAATCTTTTTCGCATGTTGAAATTTCTAGATCCCAATCAATAGATAAACCAAGCATTTTTAGTTGATTTTTCATTGTTTCAATATTTTTTCTCGTCCAAACCTTAGGATGTAAATTATTTTGCTTTGAAGCATTCTCAGCTGGTAGACCAAAAGCATCCCAGCCCATAGGGTGCAAGACATTAAACCCTTTCATAAATTTATATCTGGCCAGTACATCGCCGATAGTATAGTTTCTAACATGTCCCATGTGGATTTTTCCTGAAGGATAAGGAAACATTTCTAAACAATAAAACTTTTCACCTTTAGGATTATATAGTTTTTGTTTATCAAATTTTTTTTGCCACTTTTTTTCAATTACTTGAAAATTAACTCTTTCCATAGATGAAATTATCTCTTATTTTTCTGCTTATTTTCTATTTCTAATTTAGCAGCTAAACTTAAAATTGATGACATAAGTTCATTATTTATTTTACTTCCTTTTAATAATGAAACTTTACAATTATTATTCGTTTGACATGTCTTTCGATGAACTAGAATTTTTAAACTTTCTGTTCTAACATCATTTCCTAAAAACCTCACAGAAATTTTTAATGAGTCCTTATCATTATTTTCTGAATACCAATCAGTGATGATCATGCCCCCTGAATAGTCTACTGTAGTCAGCGGAAGAAAATCCAATATCTCTAATGATGCTCTCCACATTGGATTAGAAGTACTAAATTCATAAGATGTTGCACCGCCTCTACCTATTAAATCTTTTAAAGACGCTCCTTTACCTTCCTTGATGTTACTTCTAGCTCGTTCTTGAGCATTTGTTGAAACTTCTCGAGTATCAACTTTTTTTGGTTTAACAGCTTGGCACGAACTTAAAAGAAGCATAAGACTGATAACTAAAGAGATTTTTTTAATCATAAGAACCAATTATTACTTTTAATAAAATAAGAGAAAAATTACACATATTTTAACCATTTATTGTTGTATTTATGCAACATATAGCGAAAAAGAACAAGACTTTTCCGCATTTTTAAATATTTTTCGAAAAAAATGTTAATTTTGCTCAGTTTTTATAAAAACTATAACAAAGGATAAATATGAAAACAATAATGAAAACTTTATTAGTTTCTATCGCATCTTTGTCTCTTATGTTCTCTGCAAACGCAGGTGAGTTAACTGTTAGCGGTTCTGCTAAAGCTACTTACAACGTTGTGAACGGAGCACAAGCTGACAATGGTATCGGTGTAACTAATGAATTAGCTTTTAAAGCTAGTGGTGAGATGGACAACGGTTACACGTGGTCATACACTATGGAACTAGATCCAAGCACAACAGGTAGCACGGCATCAACAGTTCCAACTACTGAGTCAGCTGCAGGTGCTGCAATAAACGACGATACTGCTCTTACATTAACAATGAATGATTTAGGAACAGTAAAAGTTTGCGTATCTGAGTGTGGAAACAACAAGAAGTATGCATGGGACGCATCAGCATACACTTCTATGTCTGACACAGGTTACAGCGAAGGAATAAATTACCCAGGTGATGCAGGATCAACAGCATCGATCCAATATCACACGCCAGAACTTCCGTTTGGTACAACTGCATCAGTTGCATATGGACAAACGAAAAAAGATGGTCAAAGTGGTAACTCAACAGGTGGCGGAAGCGGTGACTCAATGAGTGAGTACTCATTAGTAACTAAGCCAGTAGATGGTTTAACTGCATCAGCTTCTTACTACCAAAAGAATGACTATGATGATGGTTTAACATCAGAGCAACAACTTGAAGAAGGTGGTGCTTATGCATTGAAATATTCTGCAGGAAACGTAACAGTAGGATATGGTAAATCATTCAAAGCTCCAGAATCTACAACAGCTATTACAGCATCAGGATCTGCTTCAACAGTAGAATACTATGAAAACACTGGTATGTCTTTAGCTTACGCAGTAAATGATGATCTTTCAGTTTCATACACTAGAGAAACTAGTGAACAGAACGTTAGAACAACATCTACTACGGTTTACGACATAGAGATGGATTCTATTCAAATAGCTTACTCTTTAGGTGGAGCTACATTATCAATAGCTAGAGCTGACTACGAAAACGTCGGGTACGCACAAGACACTGACGCTGAAGAGACAATTATAGCTATGTCATTTGCGTTTTAATTAACGTTATTTGATTATTTAAAAAAGCCGGCTAAATATTTTAGCCGGCTTTTTTTTTACCTCAGACATAATTGCGAAGCAGTCTGAATTTACGTTATTTAGCTTTCCTAAATTAGAAAGATTTATTCCACCAAGAGGTATTAATTTTTTAAACGTACTTAAAACTAGATTATTAAATTTCAACACGCCTAGGTGACTTTTTTCAGGTTTGTAAGAAACCTTAAATAGTCTTGAAAATAATATGTAATTACATCCTTGTTTTCTTTTAATGTTAATCTCTTTAAGATTATGAGCTGAGCCGATAATACTGAAATTTTTTCTCTTTAAATTTAGCGGTTTAAAACTTAGGTTGTGAGCTGATAAATAAATACCATCTGAATTCAGTTCTTTGGCTAAATTAATATTATTTGCTACGAAAAATGAAATATTTTTAGATTTACATTTTTTTCTAAAATTATTTAATTCAAAGTTCTTCCCGTTTCTAACTATATTTCTATATATAATTGCAAACTTATTGCGTTTTTTAATGTTTCTTAAATTAATATCTTTGATATTTTCAATAATAATAAAATATTTTTTTTTTAATATAAACATATGAGCAACATAATTGAAAATTTTAATAAAATAAATTCTAATATAAAAAACTTAAATCCGAAGAAACCTGTTAATATAGTAGCTGTAAGTAAAACTTTTTCTTTGGATCATATTAAACCATTAATAGATATGGGTCATTTACATTATGGTGAAAATAAAGTTCAAGAGGCTAATGCAAAATGGCGTGATATCAAAAATGTTAAAACAAATTTGAAATTACACATGGTTGGAAAACTCCAAAGCAACAAAGCAAAAAATGCTTTTGAAATATTTGATTTTATTCACTCACTGGATAACCAAAAGCTTGCTGATATATTTTCTAAATGTGAGGCAATAAATAATCGAAAGATAAAATATTTTATTCAAGTTAATGTAGGAAATGAAATCCAAAAATCTGGTGTACCCATTAAAGAAGTTGATACATTTTATAGTTATTGTATTAAAGAAAAAAATCTAAATGTAATTGGTTTAATGATCATACCTCCTAACGATGATAACGCCAAAAAATATTTTAAATTTATTGATGAGATGAATTCTTCTTTAGGACTCAATGAAATAAGTATGGGTATGTCTTCGGATTATTTAGATGCTATTCATCATAATGCCACATATGTTAGGATAGGCAGCTCTATATTTGGTGAAAGGAGTTAAATTATTCTAACAATAGTTTCTTTAGTAACTAGACTACTTAACTTTCTTAATTCTTTTTTCATAATAGCTACGCAACCCTTTGTCGGAGAAAATTTCTTTTTCGCTACATGAATAAAAATTGCACTACCTTTATTTTTAATAGTTGGCTTTATGTTATAATTTAGCACCAATATGATGTCATAAATGTTGTCAGATCTATATAGTTTTTCTGTGCTATATTTAAATGGGTATCTAACTAATCTATTATATTTATTAGATAAAGGATCATCGCACCATCCTAACCCTTTATGTATTGGTATTCTTTTAAGTTTTGTTTTAAAATTTTTAACTCTATCTTTCCTAAAAAATATATTAATTATTTTGAAATTACCTCTAGGTGTTGTTAAATCACCTTCTTTCCTTTTCAAATTAATCCCCCTTTTACCAATTGCGCATTTTACTTTATATATTCCATAAGTAAGATATCTCTTATTTATTTTTATATGCATAAATTAAAAATTATAGTATTTGGTCCTGATAGCTTTTTATCAACTTTAAACGAATTAAAGCTCCATCTCAACTTCTCTTTAATATTAGATCAAAAAAATTTATCTGATAATACTACAAAAGATATTGCAGGACTAATTTTTCATGAAAATAGTCTAGATAATAAAAAATTAAATGAGACTTTAAAATTAATGGATTGCTTTAGTATTTTAGCTACAAGTAAAAATAAAATTAATATGAAAAATTTTGATTACGTTTTGAAATTGCCGACGTCTATTCAAGATTTAAATGAAATAATTGATACTAGTTTAGCAAAAAAACAATTTAATAAAAATTCATCTATCAAAATTAAATCTTATAAGTTAGATAAAAATGAAAAAAAATTAATTAAATCAAACAAATTTGTAATTTTAACTGAAAAAGAAATTCAACTTCTAGAATTGTTATTAAATAAAGAAATAGCTGTTTCTAAAAGTCAGATCTTATCTTTAGTATGGAAGTATTCTTCAAGTGCAGATACTCATACAGTTGAAACACATATTTATAGATTGAGAAAAAAAATTCTAGATACTTTTAATGACAAAAATTTTATTTTAAATCATAAAGAAGGATATTATCTTTGAAAAAAAGAAATAAAATTGCTGTAGATCTTTTTACCGCTAAGTATAGAAAAAGAGTTATAAAACCAAAAAAAGGTAAAGGAAGTTTTAAAAGAAAAAAAAAATAGTTTACTTAATTCTCGCTCCTATTATTTGAATTATTTTAGACGCCATCACAGAACCTTTTTCTAGGCTTTCTTGCAAATCTCTACCGTTTATATGACCGTGTAAAAATCCTCCTGCAAATAAGTCACCAGCCCCAGTTAAATCTAAAATTTTAAGATTTTTTTTGGACTCACATTCCACTACTTCATTTCCCTTTACAGCAATTGCTCCTTTTTTTCCTCGAGTTACTACTATTAATTTATTAAATTTTTTACAGTGCTCTACTACCTCCTCTATTTTTTTCACATCGAGCAAAGACATAATTTCTTGCTCATTAGCAAACGTGATATCAATTTTATTTCTGACTAAATCTAAAAAATGAGATTTATGTCTTTCTACGCAAAACAAATCTGAAAGAGACATAGCTACCTTATTAGAATTATTTATAGCTATATCAAAAGCTTTTTTTGGTTCACCCTCGTCCCACAAATATCCCTCTAGAAATAAAATTTCACTTTTTTTAACAGCCCCAATATCAATATCTTTATCATTAATCTTACCAGCAGTGCCTAAAAAAGTTACCATTGTTCTTTCAGAGTCAGGAGTTATTAAAATTAGACAAGTGCCTGTAGGAGCTGCTTCTTTTTTTTTTTCATAAAAATATTTAACATTTTCTTTTTTTAAGCCTTCTTCATATTTTGTTCCAAGATCATCATCATTTATTTTCCCTATAAAACCCACTTCATTACCTAATTGTGAAAGACCTACAATTGAGTTTGCAACAGAACCACCAGATATTGTTTCCTCGATCTTAAGACTTAAAAGTAATTTTTTAAATTCTTCCTCGTCAACAAGTTTCATTGTACTTTTGGTAAGAGAATTTTTTTTTAAGTAATCCTCATTAACTTTGCAGATGACATCAACTATTGCGTTACCAATACCTAATATTTTCATTTTTTTGACTTAAGCTTTTTTTGTTTTTATTGGTTTTTTTCTATTTGGATAACAGCTTTTGCAAATTTTACAAGATATTCCATGACAGTCTCTAGCCTTACAATACTCACGCCCATACCAAATTATTTGAAGATGAAGTCTGTTCCAGTGCTTTTTAGGAAAAATTTCTTTTAAATCTTTTTCTGTTTGAACAACATTTTTCCCATTGGTAAGTCCCCATCTTTGAGCAAGTCTATGGATATGAGTATCAACAGGAAAAGCAGGAAATCCGTAACCTTGAGACATTACCACGCTAGCAGTCTTATGGCCAACTCCAGGTAGTTGCTCAAGCTCCTCATATGTTTTAGGAACTTTACCATTATATTTTTTTATTAAAGTCTTTGATAAATAAAAAATACTTTTTGCTTTAATTCTAAAAATGCCAATTTTTTTGATCAAATTCTCTATTTTTTTTCTTCCCAGTCTAACAAAATGTTCCGGTTTATAATATTTTGGGTAAATATTTTTAGTTACATTATTTACGTTTACGTCTGTGCATTGAGCCGAAAGGAGCACCGAAACTAAAAGGGTGAACGTATTTTTATAATTAAGTGGAATAGGTACTTGAGGATAAGTTTTATCTAAAATCTTAATGATGATCTTGGATTTTTCTTTATTGTTCACTAAAAATTTAAAAGATCTCGCATTGAGTAAAGCCCTGGTTTTTTATTGAACAACCATTTTGCAGCTGCAAGAGCTCCTTCAGAGTAAAGAGCTCTATCAAAAGACTCATGATTTAATTTTACAATTTCTTTTCCACTAGAAAAAGTTACTTCATGTTCTCCTATAATTTCTCCTTTTCTAATGGAGTTAAAGTTAATTTTTTTTCCATAAGGAAATGTTTTTTTGTTTAAATATTTTTTACCAACCATATTGTAGAATTCTTTATTTTTACCGGATGCAATACCTTTTCCTAACATCAAAGCAGTACCTGAAGGATAATCTTTTTTGTGTTTGTGGTGAACTTCGTATATTTTACTTAAAAATCTTTTTCCTAAAGATTTCGAAGCTATCTCAGTTAAATGCATTAATAAATTTACACCTAAGCTCATATTACCAGCTTTAAGAATAGGAATTTTTCTTGAGAGACTTTTGATCAAAATTTCTTCCTTTTTGTTAAACCCTGTTGTACCAATAACAACTTTTTTCTTGTATCTCACTGCAATCCTAAGAATTTCTAATGTACACTTAGGAATCGTAAAATCTATTATTACATTAGCTTTTTTAAATGCACTTTTTGAGTTGAGTTCGGGTTTTATTCCAGAAATCTTTCTTTTTATTCTTTTATTTTCAGTTAAGGAAACAATTTTGAAAGTCTTGTCTCTAACTGCTGATTTAATGAGTTGTTTACCCATTCTACCCATACACCCTGTGATTGCTAAAGAAATTTTTCTCATTAATTAATTAAATAAACAATTATAATAATTACCAGTATAATTATAGTCCAGATAGATAAATTATTTAAAAATTGTTTTAACTTATTATTAGTGGATAAAAAGCCTGGTAAGATTAATGCTAGTACTGCAATAAGAAAAATTGCAGACATTATTTGATCAGTTTCCATTTAAATTAGGTCTTTTTCCAAAATTTTTTAGCTTTTTCAAAAAAACTTTTGATAACTGGGTCTGGTTTATTCAATTCAATTTCATTAAATTCTTCCAAAATTTCTCTCTGTCTTTTAGATAAAGAATTTGGAACCTGAGTTACTATTCTAATATAAAGATCGCCATTCACACTTCTTCTTAGCAAAGGCATTCCCTTTCCTTTTAATCTGAATTGTTTTCCATGTTGTGTTCCTGCTGGTATTTTTATTTTAGATTTCCCACCATCTATTGAAGGCACCTCCACAGAGGTTCCTAAAGCTGCATCAGAAAAAGAAATAGGAAGTTCATAATATAAATTTTCGTCCGATCTTTTAAAGATGTTGTGATTTTCTATAGATATAAATAAATACAAGTCTCCACTAGATCCACCTTTAGATCCAGCTTCACCTTTTCCGGATAATCTTATTCTTGTTCCATCATCAACTCCTCTAGGAATCTTTACAGTCACGTTTTCATTGGCTTGTATTTTTCCATTTCCAGTACAAATATCGCAGGGGGTTCCAATCATTTCTCCATAACCACTACACTGAGGACAAGTTTGTTGAACCGTAAAGAAGCCCTGATTAGTCCTTACTTTGCCTCTTCCTGAACAATAATCACATCTAATTGGTTTAGAGCCTTTCGCAGCTCCGCTACCTGAACATGATTTACAAGATTTGTAAGTAGTGTATCTTACATTTTTTTCAGTACCTTTGTATGCATCTTCTAAGTTTATACTTACGTCATATCTTAAATCATTTCCTCTATTACTTGTTCTCCTTGAAGATCCTCCGCCAAAGTCGCTAAAGAAATCTTCAAATATATCTGAAAAAGAAGAACTATCGAAACCTCCAAAGCCTTGAAATCCTCCACCACCACCTTCGAAAGCTGCGTGACCAAATTGATCATAGTTTGCCTTTCTTTTGTCATCTGAAAGTATGTGGTAGGCCTCACTTGCTTCTTTAAACTTTTCCTCAGAAGCTTTATCCCCTTTATTTTTATCTGGATGATATTTAAGAGCTAATTTCCTGTATGCTTTTTTTATATCTTCTTTTGAAGCTCCTTTCGGGATACCTAAGACATCATAACAATCTTTTTTAGCCACAGGACGTCTCCTTATTTTTAATCTTAGGCGCTTTTTTCTTTATCTTCTTTCACGTCTTCAAAATCTGCATCTACAACATTATCTTTGTCACCAGGTTTGGCATCATTTGGTCCATTGCCACCTTTGTCTTTATTATCCGGTTTTTGCTGGCTTTTATAAACTGCTTCACCTAATTTCATTGAAACTTGAATTAAACTTTGAGTTTTTTTCTTTATATCCTCAACATCTGTTCCTTCAAGAGACTTCTTAAGATCTACAATTCCATTTTCAATAGCTTTTTTTTCTTCTGCAGAGACCTTATCGCCATGTTCTTTTAAACTTTTTTCGGTAGAAAAAACTAAACTATCAGCTTGATTCCTTGCATCTACTGAGTCTCTTTTCTTCTTATCTGCCTCTTTATTTGCTTCAGCATCTTTAACCATTTTTTTAATTTCTTCATCGGTTAAACCTCCTGATGCTTGAATTTGAATTTTTTGTTCTTTACCCGTTCCTTTATCTTTAGCTGATACACTTACTATTCCATTTGCATCAATATCAAACGTAACTTCAATTTGAGGTGTGCCTCTTGGTGCCGGAGGTATTCCTACTAATTCAAAGTTACCAAGAATTTTATTATCAGCTGCCATCTCTCTTTCACCTTGTAACACTCTTATTGATACTGCAGGCTGATTGTCCTCGGCTGTAGAAAAAACTTGGCTTTTTTTGGTTGGTATAGTTGTATTTTTTTCAATTAATTTAGTTGATACACCTCCAAGTGTCTCAATTCCAAGCGAAAGCGGTGTAACATCTAAAAGCAAAACATCTTTTACATCCCCTTGCAATACCCCACCTTGAATCGCTGCACCCATTGCAACTACTTCATCTGGATTAACGCTTTTATTAGGTTCCTTTCCAAAGAAATTTTTAACTGTTTCTATAATTTTAGGCATCCTTGTCATTCCTCCAACAAGTACAACTTCATTAATCTCAGCCGCAGAAAACCCAGAGTCTTTCAAAGCAGTTTTACAAGGCTCTAAAGTTCTATCAACTAAACTTTGAACTAACGCTTCCAGTTTAGCTCTAGTAAATTTTAAATTTAAATGTTTTGGTCCAGATTTATCAGCAGTGATAAATGGTAAATTTATCTCTGTCTGAGCTGCAGAAGATAGTTCAATTTTTGCTTTTTCTGCTGCTTCTTTTAATCTTTGTAATGCAAGTTTGTCAGTTTTAAGATCGATACCATTATCTTTTTTAAATTCAGAGGCCAAATATTCAACGATAGCATCATCAAAATCTTCCCCGCCTAAAAATGTATCACCATTAGTCGATTTAACTTCAAATACCCCATCACCAATTTCTAAGATAGATATATCAAAAGTACCACCTCCTAAATCATACACAGCTATTTTTTTTCCACCCTTTTTATCAAGGCCGTATGCAAGTGATGCTGCAGTTGGTTCATTAATTATTCTTAAAACTTCTAAACCAGCTATTTTCCCTGCATCTTTAGTAGCTTGTCTTTGAGAGTCATTAAAATAAGCTGGAACCGTTATAACTGCCTTAGTTACAGCTTGACCTAAATATTTTTCAGCAGTTTCTTTCATTTTTTGTAAAACAAAAGCTGATATCTGAGCAGGAGAGTATTTCTTGCCTTTACCTTCTACCCAAGCATCTCCATTATCTGATTTGACTATTTTATATGGAACTTTAGAAATATCTTTTTGAACAGATGGACCATCAAATTTTCTTCCTATAAGTCTTTTAACGGCAAAAATTGTATCCCCTGCATTAGTAACAGCTTGTCTTTTTGCAGGTTGACCAACTAATTTTTCCTCTTTTTCTAAAAATGCTACAACTGAAGGTGTGGTTCTTGCGCCTTCAACATTTTCAAGCACTTTTGCTTGTGAACCATCCATAATGGCCACACATGAATTCGTAGTTCCTAAGTCTATTCCAATTACTTTACTCATTATATTATTTCCTTATGTTAACTTTTATATGGGTGTTTTTTTTCCTTCTACAAGGCCGTTTTTTCTATTTTTTTTCATCTTTTTCGTGATTTTTTGAATTTTTCTTCTTCGCTACACCTACTAACGCGGGTCTTAACAATCTTTCACCCAACATGTAGCCTGATTGTATTTCTTGAATAATTGTCCCAGGCTCTTTATTTTCATCTTCAATCTCAGTCATTGCTTGATGTAGATTGGGGTCAAATTTTTTGTTTTCTGCAATAATTTTTTTAATATTATTTTTTTCAAATATAGTTATTAGGTCTTTTTCTATAATTCTTATATTTTCAAGAAATTTTTCTAAATCCTTATTATCTTTTAAAACTTTATCATTTCTTATTGCGATTTTTGCTCTTTGCAAATTATCAAGTATTGCTAAACTTTCTCTAGCAAAGTTAATAGATCCAAATTCAAAAGCATCCTTGATTTCTTTCTCAAATCTTCTTCTTTGATTCTCAATTTCAGCTAAAGATCTAAGCAGTTTATCCTCAGTTTCTTTAAGTTTTTCTTCAACAGTAGTCTCTTTCGTTTTTTTTTCGCTGGAGGCTTTAGAGATATTATTTTTTTCCTCTTTAGGGACTTCTTTGTTTGTCTGCTTTTTTATATTATCGACCATTTTATTGCTATATAGTAAGTATTTATGTAATTACTAGAGCCTTATGAAAAAAATTTTGATAGGTACTCATAATCAAGGTAAATTTAGAGAAATTGCTGTTTTATTATCAAAAAAATATAAAAAAATTTCTCCGAAATCATTAAAAATTAAAAGCCCAAAAGAAACAGGAAAAACTTTTGGATCAAATTCAAAACTTAAAGCAAATTATTTTTCTAAGTTTGTTAATTTTCCTGTGATCTCTGATGACTCTGGTTTATGTATTAAATCAATTAAAAATAAGCCAGGAATTTATTCTGCGAGATTGGCAAAAAAATACGGTAGTTTTTTTAAGGCGATGCAATATCTTTTAAAAAAAATGAAGAATAAAAAAAATAGGTCTGCTTACTTTATTTGCGCACTTACTTATAAAGATAAAAAAAAAAAATCAATTTCTGTGATTGGAAAAATAAATGGAACGATTTCAAACAAAATTAGAGGAAATAAAGGATTCGGTTATGACCCTATTTTTATACCCAATTCCTATACAAAAACTTTTGGTGAGTTACCAAAATACAAAAAAATGAAAATTGATCACAGATTTATTGCATTTAGAAAATTGAAAAAAAGGGTCAGAATTTAGAGAATCTATCTTTATCTACTTTGTAAATTTCAAGATCTTGTAAAACTTTTTTATCTTTAAAACTAAATGTACCAATTTTTCCTTTAATTTTATTTTTAAAAGAAAAATCATTTATTGAATTGATATTACCATTTTCTTTCCAAGCATAGTAAATAAGCCCTAAAGCATCATAAGTTAATATTGTTATTTCATTTGGATACGATTTAAATTTCTTAAAATAAATATCATTATATTTCTTAAACTCTTTGTAATTTATAGAGGGGTAATACAATTCTTTAATTGTATTCTCATAAAAAATACTTTCGTCGAACCATTGATTTACAGTAGTTATTAAAACCTGATTTTGGTTTACATCAGTGTATACTAAAGAAGTTAATACACTTTTAAGACTATTTCCAAAATCTACAATAATGACAGAGTCGAAATTTACTCCCCCTAAGGTATATAATTGATCAAGTCTTTCTAGTGCTTTCATTGATTGTTCATCTTCTTTGTCTTCATATAGTTTTTTTCTTAATGATAAATTTTTTTTTCTTTGTGAATAATTAGTTAAAATTTCAATATCGCCAGTTAATACCTCAGGATTAGGATTATAAGTAAATGTTTTTAAATTATTAAGGTTAAGTGTTTTCAGTTTTTTTTCTATTAATGGCCTATATTGGTTATCAGGAAACAGGATAACTGTTTTATTTTTTTTTTGTTTTTTAATAAATTTTTCTAAAGTTTTTAGCTGTGAGTCTAAACTTATTCCTACACTTATTATGTTATTCCCAAACTCTGGAGATATATTTGAGGGAGATATAAAAGTGATATTACTAAATTTTTTTGCCTCATCGAAGTCTTGGTAACTTATAGGTCCTATAACTATACTTACATTTTGTTCCTCAAAACTTTGAATAGCTTTTCTTAATTTTTCTTTGTTGTTAAATCCTGCATCCCTAGGAATAATAAATACATTTTCGTCATCAATTTCACTTAAAGCCAGCTGTAAAGAGTATAAGAGCGAATTACCTAGTTCTTCATATTGACCAGTTAAAGGAGCTAGGAGACCAACTTTAAGAATTTTATTTTCATCTGCTTTTAAAAGATTAGAATTCAATATCAATATTATGTAAGATATCAGTATTAGAACCTTTTTTTTCATAGAATGAAATTATTACTAAATTGTTTATACATTGTTTCAACACCAATAGGAAATCTTGATGATATTACTTTAAGAGCTGTTGAGGTTTTAAAAAATTCCGACATTATTCTATGCGAAGATACGAGAAGATCTTTAAAACTTTTAAATCATTTAAAAATAAAAAAAAGATTAATTTCATACCATAAGTTTAACGAAAAAAAAAAAGTAAACAATGTTATAGAGCACATCAATAAGGGCAAAATTTTGTCACTTATTTCAGATGCAGGAACACCACTATTGTCAGATCCAGGAAGAATTTTAATAAATGAGTGTGTAGCAAAGAAAATAAAAATTATTCCAATTCCAGGCGTTTCATCAATTACGAGTGCAATGAGCGTATCTGGTTTTAGTGATCAATTTCTTTTTTATGGATTTTTACCTAAAAAGGAAAACGAAAGAGATAGAATATTAAATAATTTATCTAAAATTGAATACTCACAAGTTTTTTTTATTCCTGCTATTAAAATTAGTTCAATCATTCAAAAATTTAAAAGATATTTTTCTGGAAGAGAGATAATGATCGCTAAAGAAATTACTAAAATCCATGAAGAATTTTACAGAGGAAATATAGACAATTTCAGTTTATCAAAAGATCCCATAAAAGGTGAGTTAACAGTGGTGATCTCCAGCAAAAAAGCTAAAAAAGATGAGATTAACTATGTAAGAATTATCAACAAAATAAAAAAATATTTAAAAAAATATAGCCTTAAGGATACTGTTAATCTAATCATGGAAACAGAAAATATTAATAAAAAAAAAATATACGATCTATGTTTAAAAATTAAAAATGATAAGAGCAGCTAGTTTTTTTATTATAATTTTATTAACTTCATGTACCTCTATCAGTCAGTTTGGAGCTGGTGTTGATATAACTTTTGACCCTAGGACGATCGGGATGCAAATCGATGATACTATAATGCAAAAAAATCTTAGCGCAAGGCTTGCTCTAAAAGATAAAAAATATTTTTTATCTATTCAATCAGAAGTAAGAGACGGAAACATTTTTTTGTCAGGTAAAGTAGATCAGCCTGAAGAAAAAATTAAAATTACCAAGATGGCTTGGGAAACTAATGGAGTTAGATCTGTAAAAAATACAATTAGGATTAAGGGTCAAACAAATTTTAAAAGTGCAGCAAAAGATATTTTAATCACTAGTCAATTAAGGTCAGCGTTAATCTTTAATAAAAAAACAAAAGCAAGAAATTATACTTTGGAAACGATAAATAAAAACATTTACATTTTTGGTATTGCAATGGATCAAGCAGAAAGAAAAGAAGTCATCAATGAGGCTAATAAAATATACGATGTAGAAAAAATTTATCCCTCGATATATCTAGCTACAGAATTAAGTCGAAGTAAACTCTAATTATTTAGAATAATCTATTACATCAGAAGAGAAAGCAGCAATTGACGCTAAATTTAAAATTTCTGAAGTAGAAGCTCTTAATGGAGCAACTTCTATTGGCGAGCCTAAACCAATCAAAAGAGGTCCAATTAATTTTCCGCCACCGAAAACTTTCATTAACTTTGTTGATATGGCTGCACTGTGCAACGCAGGCATAATTAATATATTTGCGTTACCTACAATTTTTGAAAAAGGGTAAATTTCTTTGTAAATAGGATTAAGAGCTACATCAGGTTGCATTTCTCCATCAAAGTCAAAATCAACTTTGTCTTTTTTTAATAGTTCGATCGCATCCCTAACATGTTTTGTATTTTTAGATATTGGTTTTCCAAACGTTGAATGAGATAAAAAAGCTACCTTTGGGTCAAAACCAAATAACCTGGCTACTCTTACACATGATTTTGATACTTTCACAAGTCTTTCAGGCGAAGGAAAATCCTGAACATTTGTATCCGCAACTAGTATTGTTTTTCCTTTCAATGTAATCATTGTCATACCAAAGATTTCTTCACCTGGTCGAGGCTCAGTTACTTTTTTTAATTTTTCTATAGAAGCTGCATAGTGTCTTATATTTCCTGTTACCATCGCGTCTGCATCTTTACAGGCAATCATAGATGCTCCCCAAGCAATTCTATCATTACGTACTAGACGATCAACGTCTCTTTCAAGCTGTCCTTCTCTTTGAAGCTTTTTATAAAGATGTTTTACATATTTATCTCTTTTTTCTTTATTAGTGGAATTTACAATTTGAATTTCATAATTTTCATCTAAACCAATATTTTTAAGCTGTTGTCTAATTCTTTTCTCTGCACCAATTAAAATTGGAGTTCCTAATTTATGTCTTCCAAATTCAATAGCTGCCTTTAACATATTCTCGTCTTCACCCTCTGCAAAAATAACTTTTTTAGGATTTTTTCTAACTTTTGCATTGATACCTTGCATTAAAGACATTGTAGGATCAAGTCGGTTAGTTAGCTGATCTTTGTAAATTTCAATATCTTGGATATTTTTTCTTGCGACACCACTTTTCATTGCAGCTTCTGCCACTGCAGCAGGAATTACACTTATAAGTCTTGGATCGAATGTAGAAGGTATTATATAATCTTTCCCATATCTAGGACGATCACCACCATAGGCTGAGACAACTTCATCAGGAACATTTTCACGAGCAAGAAGAGCAATTGCTTTAGCTGCTGCAACTTTCATTTCTTCATTTATCTCTTTAGCTCTAACATCTAGTGCACCTCTAAAAATGTAAGGAAAACCAATCAGATTATTAACTTGGTTTGGGTAATCAGATCTACCTGTAGCTATAATTGCATCGGACCTGACCTCTTTAATTAGTTCTGGTTTAATTTCTGGATCCGGATTCGCACAGGCAAAAATTATTGGATCTTTAGCCATAGATTGAACCATTTCTTTAGAGACAACATCTTTAGCTGATAACCCTAAAAATACATCTGCATTATTAATAGCTTCATTTAGAGTCCTGCACTTAGTATTAGATGCAAACGCTGATTTAAATTGATCAATATTTTTACGTCCTTTGTAAATAACGCCCTTACTATCACACATGATAATATTTTCATTTTTTACACCAGAACTTTTAAATAAATTTGCACAAGCTTGTGCAGAAGCACCAGCACCATTGATAACAATTTTTACTTTATCTATTTTCTTTTTTGAAATATCTAGAGCATTAATAAGCGCTGCAGTCGTTATAATTGCAGTTCCATGTTGATCATCATGAAAAACAGGAATGTCTAAAAGTTCTTTAAGCTTCTGCTCTATAATAAAACAATCTGGAGCAGCGATATCTTCAAGATTGATTCCGCCAAATGTTCCTCCAATATTTTTTATTGTTTCAATAATTGAGTCAGGATTATTATTGTTTATTTCTATATCTATTGAATCTATATCAGCAAATCTTTTGAATAAAACAGATTTACCTTCCATAACAGGTTTTGATGCTAAAGCTCCAAGATTACCAAGCCCTAAAATTGCAGAGCCATTACTGATTACTGCAACTAGATTGCCCTTGCTGGTATAGTCGTATGCAAGTTCTGGATTTTTTGCTATTTCTTTAACGGGAGCCGCAACTCCAGGTGAATATGCAAGTGAAAGATCTCTTTTGGTTGTTAAAGGTTTACTCGAATTGATCTCAATTTTGCCTGACTTTCCTTTTATATGAAAATCAAGTGCTTCTTTATCTGAATAATGATCAATTTCAGTTTTTTTTGGCATTTATTATTTGAGTATGTAATATAAAGAATTTAAATTCACTATAAATTTATGGCTTAATTTAGATTTTCAATGAACTTGTTATCTTCAGCATCATTATTCGGTTTTTTCACTCTTATCAGCAGGGTTTTAGGTTATTTAAGAGATATTTTAATAGCTATATTTTTAGGGGCATCAGTTTTCGCTGACGCTTTTTTTGTTGCATTTAGGCTACCTAACACTTTTAGACGATTATTTGCTGAAGGAACATTTAATGCAGCTTTTATACCTAGCTATACAGCTGCAAAATTAGAAAGTAAAAAAAAAGGTAAAATATTTGCAGATGATGTTTTTAATTTTCTTTTGATTATTTTACTCTTTATTGTCACACTTGCGGAAATTTTTACCCCACAATTAGTTTTTTTGATTGCCCCAGGTTTTATAGATGACGGCGTTAAGTTCAATCTAGCTGTAGAATTTACAAGAATTACTTTCCCCTTCCTTCTATTTGTATGTTTATCTTCATTTTTTTCAGGAATTTTAAACTCAAATAACAAATTTGCTGCTGCTGCAGCAGCACCGATAATTTTAAATGTTGTTTTAATAGCTAGTATTATAATTTCATATATTGAAAATTTTGATATAGCAAAACAACTTTCTTATGGCGTAACTGTCGCTGGAATATTCCAATTATTCTTTTTAATTTATTTTACTTTTAAATTTTATAAACCAAAATTAAATTATAATTTAAAAATAACCAATAAGGTAAGATTTTTTTTTAAAAAATTAGTACCGAGTATTCTATCTTCAGGAGTAACACAAATTAATATTTTAGTAGGCACTATAATAGCTTCTTTTCAATCAGGAGCGGTTTCATATCTATATTATGCCGATAGAGTTTATCAAATTAATCTTGCAATTGCAGGTATAGCTGTAAGTACAGTTTCGTTACCCGTGCTCTCAACAGCACTCAAAAAAAAAAACTTTTTGAAAGTTTCTAAAATTCAAAATAAGTCAATTGAATTATCTTTATTACTTTCCTTACCCGCAAGCTTAGGGCTAATAATTGCTTCAAAAGAGATTATTAACGGATTGTTTGGCTACGGATCTTTTAACACAAAAGATGTTGAAATGACTTCAGATGCGCTTATGTATTTTGGTTATGGCGTTGTAGCTTTTTCCATGATTAAGATTTTGGCGAACTTTTTCTTTGCTAGAGATAATACGAAAACACCATTTTATATTTCTTCCTTAATTGTGTTATTAAATATTCTTATTAGCATAAGTTTTTTCAATCATGTTGGCTTTATGATAATTCCGATAGCTACTTCTATATCTACTTGGGTTGGTGTATTTATTTATTTATGTTGTCTATATAAAAATGATTTTTTACTTTTACAAAAAAAACTGTTTTTTAATTCTTTAAAAATAATTATTTCATCTATTATTATGTCTACATCGCTCATATTTGTTATAAAAAAGTACGCTAGTTACTTAGATTACAACTATGTTTATAAGTCATTTTATTTAATAACCGTTGTAGGTTTCGCAGTAATTGTTTATTTGTTATCTTGTTATTTATTGGGTTTATTAAAAATAAAATATTATAAGACAAATTAAATGAGTAAAAAAAAATTAGTATTCTCTGGAGTTCAGCCAACTGGAAATTTACATTTAGGAAATTATCTCGGCGCTATGAAAAACTTTGTTTCTCTTCAAAAGGAGATGGAATGCATTTATTGCGTTGTAGATTTACACGCTATTACTACACTTCAAAAACCAGAACAATTAAGAAATAATGTTTTAGAAACAGTCGCGAGTTTTTTAGCTACAGGACTTGATCCAAACAAAAGCATTATATTCAATCAATCCTCTGTCTCTGGACATGCAGAGTTAGCTTGGATATTAAATTGTGTTTCTAGAATAGGTTGGTTAAACAGGATGACGCAATTTAAAGATAAAGCTGGACCAGACAAAGAGACGGCTAGTGTAGGATTATATATTTATCCTAATTTAATGGCTGCAGATATACTATTATATAAAGCTACACATGTTCCAGTAGGCGCAGACCAAAAACAACATTTAGAATTATCTAGAGATATTGCTCAAAAATTTAATAATGATTTTAACTGTAAAGATTTTTTTCCACTTCCTGAACCATTAATCCCAAAAAACGTATCTAGGATAATGAGTTTAAGGGATGGTACAAAAAAAATGAGTAAATCGGAAGATTCTGATTATTCTAGAATCAATTTAAAAGATAGTGCCGATGATATTAATAAAAAGATAAAAAAAGCAAAATCTGACTCAGATCCTATACCAGATAATTTGAAAAGCCTTGAAAAAAAACCTGAGGCTTTAAATCTTTTAAATATTTACTCAGAGATATCAAAAATGAGTTTAGAAAATGTCCTTAAAGAAATGTCAGGTAAAGAATATTCTTTCTTAAAATCAAAACTTACAGAGATTCTCACAAGCGAAATAATTCCAGTAGGAAAACAGATCAAAAAACTTTTGGAAGATAGGCCGCACCTTGAAAATGTTTTAAAAAAAGGCAGAGAAAAAGCCAATATTAGAGCTGAGGAAAACCTCAAAATTATACGTGAAAAAGTGGGATTGATATAATATAAATTTCAAATGATACAAACAGAGCCTACACCTAATCCTAATTCTTTAAAGTTTCTTTCTGAGAAAATTATTTCAGCTATTGGAACTGAAGAATTTCAAAAGAGCAATTCTAGAAATATAAATAACGTATTTATCAAAGAGCTTTTGGGATTTAAGGGGGTTGAACTAGTCCTTTTATCGAAAAATTTTTTATCAGTGAATAAGACCGAAGAGGTTTCTTGGAACGAGTTAAAACCTATGGTTATCTCTCACTTAAATGATTATTTTGAAAAAAATGATGAGCCTATTTTAAAAAACCATCAAAAATTGGAAAAATCTTCAAATAATAACGATGAAACCGTAAAAAAAATTATAGATGTTTTAGACTCAAAAATCAGACCTGCTGTAGCAAGAGACGGAGGAGATATAAAATTTAAATCCTTCGATAATGGAGTTGTAAAGGTTGAATTACAAGGCAGTTGTTCAGGTTGCCCAAGCTCATTAATGACCTTAAAACAAGGTGTTCAAAATCTTTTAAAACATTACATTAAAGAAGTTAACTCAGTAGAGGCGAACTAATAAATGAAAAAAAAATTAAGTTACAGAGATAAATTGCTTGAACTAGC
>CACFJO010000001.1 GCA_902566675.1 uncultured Pelagibacteraceae bacterium | reverse complement strand
ATCTTTTTTTTGTAGTGAAAAATAACTAGGAGTTAAGATTTTATTTTTATTAAATATTTCTTTTGAAATAATTTTATTCATAGCATTATGAGAACTGACTACTCCTGAGTGAGTGTAAGGAATATTTAAATTTTCAAAATAACTTTGCGCAACTCCATCTTCGCCGTCTTTTCCATGAAGTGCATTAAAAATAACATCAATTTTCAATCTATTAATTAAATTAAAATTTTTAAATTTTGGATCAAAAGTTTTTACTTGATACTTCTTTTTTTTTAATGCTTTAACACATGCTTTTCCACTATCAAGACTTACTGGTCTTTCTCCTGATGTTCCTCCTAAAACAACAAGTACTTTTTTAAACCTTTTTTTTATCACCTATTATTTTGATCTCTAGTTCAAGATCAACTCCAGTTTTTTTTTTTATAGTTTGTTTGACCTTATTAATTAACTTTTCAATATCAGCTGATTTAGCATTTCCATTATTAACAAAAAAATTACAATGTTTTTTTGAGATAGAAGCATCGCCCTCTTTTAATTGATCACAACCCGTTTCTTTTATTAACTCCCACGCTTGTTTTTTTCCAATAATATTTTTAAAAGTACTTCCGCAAGTCTTAATTTGTGATGGCTGAGATAATTTTTTTTTTTGAATTAGTTCAAGTTGTTTTTTTCCAATTTCTTCAGATGACTTGTTTATCCCTCTCAACTTTACAGAAGTTATTATGATCTCATTAGGTAAATTAGTACCTCTATAAAAAAATTTTATTTCTTTATGACTAATCTCCCTTTCAACACAATTTTTAAAATCAATTGCTTTTAATGATATTAAAATTTTTGAAATATCGTTGCCATAACATCCGCTATTCATTACAACTGCTCCTCCTATAGAGCCTGGTATACAAGAGAGAAACTCAAAGTTTCCGATCCCGTTTTCTTTTGCAAAATTAGCTATTTTTTTATCTAAAGTTGCAGCGCCTATTTCTAGAGTCTGTTTATTTAATAAATTAATATTTGAATAATTTGGGCCTAATTTAATAACAACTCCCTTTACGCCATTATCTCTTATTAGAGTATTTGAGCCTGCTCCAAGTGTTGTAATATTTAATTTATACTTTTTATTATCTTTTAAAAAATCAATTAATTCTGCATTGTTTTTTGGTTTGAAAAAAAATTCGGCATGTCCTCCTAGATTAAACCAGCTATAATTTGAAAGTTTAATATTGTTAGAGATACTATCGTTAAATTTATCAATTAATAATTGATTTAAATTCATAAAACGTTTTTAAGATTTCTCATAAATTTTGATATTATTCCTGCTCCCATGCCAATTATAATTTTATTATCATTTACAATTTTTTTAAAATATTTTTCTATTTCTCTATTATCTCTTAATATTATTACTTGTGTTTTTGATAGCCTAGAAATTAGTTTTGCAAATTTTATTGTATTATATTTAGAGTTTTTCTTTTCTCCAGCAGCATAAATTGGACATAAAAGAACAAGATTAGAATTAAAAAAAGATTTCGCAAATTCTTTTTCTAATAATAAAATCCTTGAATATCGATGAGGCTCAAAAACAGAGATTATTTCTCTATTTTTATAAACATTTTTAACTCCTTCTAAAATTGATTTTATTTCTGTTGGATGGTGTGCATAATCATCATAAAATTCGTTTGATCCTTTTGTAAGAATTTTTGTCATTCTTCTCTGAACTCCTGAAAAGTTTTTTAATGATCTTTTAATAATATTTTTATTTACACCTAAATTTAAACACACAGTAATTGCGGCAGCGGCATTTAAAACATTATGCTTTCCTAAAAGCTTTAATTTTATATTTTTAATTTTACTATTTTTTTTTGTATTATCTTTAAATGATAAGTCAAAAATAGAATATTTTATTTTATAACGAATATTAGATATTATAAAATTGGCTTTTTTAGTTTCACCATAAGTTACAATGTTTTTATTTCTAACTCTACCTAGTATTTTTTTAATATTTTTATTATCCAAACATACAATAGCTTTTCCAGTAGGAGGCGTTTTTTCTAAAAATTTTATAAAAGAATTCTCTAAATTTTCAAAATTTTTATAAAAATCTATGTGTTCATGATCTAAATTTGTAACCACAGAATAATTTATAGGAAGTTTGAGAAAGCTGCCATCAGACTCGTCCGCTTCCAAAATAGCCCACTCGCCCCTTCCTAATTTTGCATTGCTTTTAAATGAATTAATAACACCTCCATTTATAATTGTGGGATCAAGCTTTTGATCTGTTAAAATTTTAGAAACGAGTGATGTTGTGGTAGTTTTTCCATGGGATCCTGTAATAATAATATTTTTTTTTAAAGAAACTACATCTGCTAGAACCTCTGCTCTAGAATAGATTGGAATTTTTTTTGATTTTGCGAATTTCAACTCACTGTTGTTATTTTTAATTGCTGAAGATTTAACAAGTATAGTTGAATTTTTTACATTATTTTTCGAATGCCCTATAAAAATTTTTATTCCTGCTTTTAAACAACTTTGAGTATTTTTATTTTTATTTTGATCGCTTCCTTGTATTTTAAAGCCCATATTTTTCATTATTTGAGCTAGACCACTCATACCAATACCCCCAATGCCAACAAAATGTATTAGTTCTTTTTGACCTAAATTAATTTTTTTCATCAATTATCTTTTTTAATATTATATCAATATTTTCATAGACATTTTTGTCAGAATATTGTCTTTGATTTTTTTTTATTTGTTCAAACTTTGAAGAATTTTGAAAAATATCTTTTATTAAATTTAATAATTTTTTATTAAGATCCTTTTCCTCTATTAAAAATGCAAGGTTTTTTCTTTTATAATAGTTTGCATTTTTAAGTTGATGATTATCTGCTGAAGATGGCAAAGGAACTGATATAAAAGGAATATTAGCATTAACAAGCTCTGCTAATATTGATGAGCCGGATCTAGTAATGGCTATATCAACCTTTGAGAAATAATCAGTCAAATTAGTGCTAAAATTAAAAGTCTCAAAATTAATTTTTGTTTCTCTATAAAATAATTCTAATTTTCTGTTTTGACTTGGCAAGCAATGTTGATAAACTCTCAGTTTAATACCCTCACGCAAACATTTTTTAAAAATCTCTGGAAGTGTATCTGCAAATACTTCTGCTGCCTGACTGCCTCCAAGAACAAGAATCTTTAGTACTTCACTGTTCCCTTTATAATCTTTTGAAAAATTAATTATTTCTTTTTTAATTATATTACCTATTTCAATTATTTTATCTTTATATTTGTCTTCAATACCCTCTAATTCTTTATTTGAAACTAATATTTTTTCAGATAAGGGTAATAGAAACCTATTAGCTTTACCAATTAATAAGTTGTTCTCGTATATAACAAACCTTATTCTTAAAATTTTTGCAGCTATACAAATTGGAAATGCCGCATACCCTCCCATTCCAAAAATAATTACAGGCCTATTAAAAATTAAAAAAAATAACGACCTTACAATGGAGTAAAAAACAATACTCAATGAAAAAAATTGAGAGATAATATTATTTTTTAATATTGGTGTTGAAGGAATTACTGTTACATCTAAATTTTTGAAATTATTTAAAAATTTATATCCTCGTTTATCTGTAACTAATGAGACTTTGTAATTATTTTCAATTAAGTGCTCAGCTAAATTACATCCAGGAAAAACATGTCCGCCTGTACCTCCAATAGCTATTAACACTTTTACCCTATTCATATAAGTAAGCTTTATTTTTTGTAAAATTTAAAATCACTCCTGCCAATATTGCGCTTCCTATCAAAGAAGATCCGCCATAACTAAGAAAAGGTAGCGTCATTCCTGTTGTTGGAATTAGATTTGTATTTACTCCAACGTGAATGAATGTCTGAAATATTAGTAGAGCCGCTAGACCACAAAGAGAAATTTTTATCAAATTATCTTCCTGATTAATACAATTCTTAATTATCCTAAATGATATATATAAAAAAATTAAGATAATCAGAATTGATATTAGTGATCCATACTCTTCTGTAATAACTGCAATTATATAATCTGTGTGAGCTTCGGGTACACTATCTTTTAAAATTCCTTCTCCCATACCTTGTCCTTTGATTCCTCCAAGTCTAATAGCATCTAATGCTGATGATGATTGAAATTTATCCCCTTTACTTGGATCAATAAAAGTAGCTAGTCGATTTATTACATAACCAAACTTTTCAGGCATCATAAATAATAACGAACTAAGTGAAATTAAAAATAAAGAAAAAAATCCAAAGATATAAATTAAACTCACTCCTGAAATAAACACTGTCGCAATCCAACTGACTATCAGCAAGATAGTCTGCCCTAAATCTGGTTGATCAATTAAAAGAATTATAATTAATGACAATAGTAAAAAACTAAATAAGTATTTTAACTTAGAATTTTCAAGCTTTTCCAGAGTAAGAATTTGAACTGTAACTAAAATAAAAAAAGGTTTTAGTAATTCAATAGGCTGCAATCTAAAAAAATAAAAATCTAGCCATCTTTTTGCACCTTTGACTTCAACTCCAAGAAGTGGAACCAAAGCTAAAGAAACGAGAGAAATTAAGAAAAAAGGTATTACAAACTTTTTAAGAAGTTTTGTTTCTATAAACGAGATAACAATCATTATAATCAAGGCGAGAAAGGTATAAATTAAATGCTTTGAAAAAAAGAAATAATAGTCCTTATTTAATCTTTCTCCAGCTAAAGAAGAGGTTGATGAAAAAGAAAAAAATAATCCTAGAAAAAATAGTATTAAAAAACAGAAAAAAATTTTTTTATCTAAATCACGCCAATAATTAATAAATTTTAACTTAAATTGATCTTTGTGCATAATATCTAATTAATCTTTTAAACTCTTCTCCTCTTTTTTCAAAATTTAAGTACTGATCGAATGATGCTGAAGCTGGACTTAATAAAATTGTTAATCTTTTTTTATTCAATAATTTTATGTCTTTCATAATCTGAATTATAGTTTGTCGTAAATTTTTAGTTATAGAGTAACTAATTCCATTTTTAATTTGATGTTTAAAGAATTTTACATTTTTGCCAATTATATAACTTTTGATTATATTATTTTTTAGATTTTTTAAAAAAAATTTATCATTTTTTTTTGGTTGCCCTCCAAGTATCCAAAGGATATTTTTTGAGTTTTCTAAAGCAAACTTTGAAGCTTGGAATGTAGTGGCTTTAGAGTCGTTTACGAAAATACAATTCTTTTTTTTTAAAAAAATTTCGTATCTATGCGGTAGGCCTTTAAAGCTAATTAAAGAGTTGAAAAAAGTCTTTTCGTTGATCTTCAATAATTTTGATAAAGTAAAAACATATGACATATTTTCGTTATTTATATCAGATTTTAAATAAGAATTTTTTACCAAATGTTTTAACTTCAAGTATTTACTTAATTGTGGGAGTATAAGTTTGCTCTTTAATCTTTTTTTTTTAAATAATTTTTTAAACTTTTTATTTAAAAGTGAATATTGATTTTGTTTTTGGTTTTCAAAAATTTTAAATTTAGAATAAATGTAATTTTTTAAATTGCCATGCCAATCCAAGTGATCATTTGTGATATTCAATAATAGGGCATAGTCTGGTTGTATGAATTTTGAATGAGCAAGTTGGAATGAAGAGGCCTCAATTATTAAAAGATTTTTTTTTTTTATTTTTAAATTTAAGATCGGTATTCCTATGTTTCCTCCCAGCAAAACTTTGTATCTCTTTTTTAAGACATGTGCTAAAATTTTACATGTCGTTGATTTTCCATTAGTTCCTGTTATAACTACTGACTTAGAAAAATTTTTGGTTAAAAAAACAATATCCAGATCTGTAATAATTTTTTTTTTATACTTTTTTAAAACTTTTCTATTTTTTGATTTATTAAGACTAATACCTGGACTTAATACTATGTGATCAACTTTATTTAAAGCTCCTTCCAAATTATTTGGTCTTTTATTTTGGTATAAGTTTAAATTTTTATCATCCCAAACTTGGTAATTTTTAATATTATTTCTTTGAAAAAAATTTACTACTGATTTTCCAGAAGAGCCAAGTCCATACACTAAGAAAGATAGCTTTTTTAAATTGTTTATAGAGACCATCTATTACCTTAATTTTAAAGTAGCTAATCCTACAAGAGCCAGAATAATTGCTATAATCCAAAATCGGATAACAATTGTGGGTTCGGCCCAACCTTTTTTTTCAAAGTGATGGTGGATTGGAGCCATTTTGAAAATTCTTTTCCCAGTTAATTTGAAAGATATAACTTGAATAATAACTGATACTGTCTCTAAAACAAAAAGACCTCCAATAATAGCTAATACAATCTCGTGTTTAACTATAATGGCCACTGCTGCTAATGACCCCCCTAAGGAAAGAGAGCCTGTATCTCCCATAAAAATTTTAGCTGGAGGAGCGTTATACCACAAAAAACCTAAACAAGCGCCGACTATCGAGCCACAAAAAATTGAAAGCTCTCCAACATCAGGAATATATTGAATTTGTAAATATTCTGAAAATATGGTGTTACCCACTACATAAGATATAAGAGTAAATGAGAGAGCAACTAACATAACTGGAACTGTTGCTAATCCGTCAAGTCCATCGGTCAAATTTACTGCATTGGAAGAACCTATAATTACAAATAGAGCAAAAGGGATAAAGAATACACCCATATCTAAAATTAAATTTTTAAAAAAAGGAAAATAAAGATTTAAAATAAAATCGTGATTTGAATAATTAATTAATATAAATATTGCTACTGCGCTAATGATTAACTGGCCTGCAAATTTATATTTTGATTTTAATCCACTTGAATTTTTAAACTTGATCTTAAGAATGTCATCTACAAATCCTAAACCACCTAAACTCAGTGATACAAATATTAGAAGCCAGACATAAATATTTGATAAGTCAGACCAAAGTAGAGTTCCAGATATTATTCCTATTATAATAATGACACCTCCCATCGTAGGAGTTCCAGATTTTTTAACTATATGGTCAATTGGACCATCTTGCCTAATTGGGCCCGTGATCATTTTTTCAGAAAAAATCTTAATCAATGGTCCACCAATAATAAAAACTACAATCAACGAAGTCATAACAGATAAACCTGTTCTAAAAGTTAAATATTTGAAAACATTAAAAAAAGAATATTGGTCTACTAATGATGTGAAAAAATGAAATAGCATTTAATTACCTTTTATCATCCTTTTGCTTATATTACCTAAGCCAGTTGCATTTGAGCCTTTAATCATTAAATAATCATTATTAGCTATAATATTATTAAAAGTAAAATCTACATCCTCATCTTGTTGGAAAATATTACCACGTTTTTCTTTTATAACATTTTTATAGGTAACAAGTGTTTTATTTCCTTTTACAAAAATTTTATCTATATCAGAATTGTTAATAACTTTTGACAAATTTCTATGTAACTCCTCGGATCGATTACCTAATTCAAGCATATCTCCAAGTAATAAATATTTTTTAAATTTACTTTTTTTAATTGTATTAAAATTCTTTACAGCATTCTTAACCGAAAGAGGATTTGCATTATAACTTTCGTCGATTAAACTAAATTTTTTGTTATATCTATTTATTTGGTAAATTTTACCTCTTCCTGGCGAAGGTTCGTATATATCGAATAATTTAATTGCTTTTTTTAAATTAAGATTAAGTTCGCTCAATAGTGCTAATGAGGAAAGAATATTATAAATATTAAGATTTTTGAAGAATAAACTAAAAGTTTGTTTTTTTATTTTTACAATCATTCTGGTTTTTCCATTTTTTTTTAATAATGAAACAGGGTAAACATCGGATTTTTTGTGCATACCATATGTAATTAATTTTAAACTTTTTAGTTTTGCTTTTCGTTGAAAAAATGGAAAAAACTTGTCATCTCTGTTTAAAATCAAAGATCCGTTTTGAGCAATATTATTTATCAGTTCACCTTTAGCCTCAGCTATTCCCTTTAAATTTTTAAAATTTTCTATGTGTGCCTCACCAACATTTGTAATAATTCCAATGTGTGGTTTAACAAGTTTTGAAAGGGTATTTATTTCACCTGATTTACTCATTCCTATCTCAAAAATTCCGTATTTATGACCTGCATTCAATTGTGAAAGACTTAAAGGCACACCAAAATGATTATTATAAGATTTAGGGGAACTTAATGTTCTGCCAAATTTTTTAAGTAATTCTTTGAGTAAATTTTTTAATGATGTTTTGCCTGCACTACCAGTTATAGCAAATATCTTCGCTGTTGAGATTTCTCTCTTCTTTCTTGCATAAGTATTAAGAAATTTAGTCTCATTCTTTACCTTAATTATCTTTTTTTTAAATTTATTTTCGTTTTTTGAAGTAATAATATATTTTGCGCCTTTTTTTATTGCATAAGGTATAAATTTTGAGCCATGATAATCTTTTCCTTTTAAAGTTAAAAATAAATTATTTTTTTTCAACGTTCTTGTATCGATTGATAGGCCTTGAAAATTTTTAATATATTTCATTTTTTTTATTTCATTAATAATTTTTTTATTTTGAGTAAAAGTTTGCTTTTCAATCGATAATTTTTTTATACTCACCTTAATTTTTTTAATAATTTTTTTGTCTGATATTAATATAGTTTTATTTTTATATATTTGTTCCTCCTCGTGACCTTTTCCTGCAACTAAAATCACCTCGTTAGGATCGGCATTTAAAATTGCTTGTTTTATTGCTTTAGATCTATTTCCAATATTAAAATAATTACTATTTTGTATATTCCTTATTATATCTTTTCTTATTTTTTCTGGGCTCTCATTTCTAGGATTATCATCTGTAACGTAAATATTATTACAATTCACGCTAGCTATTTTTGCCATTATCGCTCTTTTTTTAAAGTCACGATCTCCGCCACAACCAAATACTAAAGTTATTTTTTTATTATACTTATCTCTAAGAAATTGTAGTGACTTTTTTAATGCATCTGGTGTGTGTGCAAAATCAATAAAAACTTTTATATTATTTGTAAATGTTCTCGTTAATTCTAATCGACCATTTATATCTTTTATTTGGGGTAATACCTTTAAAATTTTATTTTCAGTTATATTACATAATTTAGCAGCAGCAATTGCCATCGAAAGATTTTTTAATTGAAATTCATTAAATTTTGAATTTAAAACAGGATCTATTTTAGCTCTAATAAGATTTACATCAACTAAATGACATTTTTTCTTTTTAGAAATATTTTTTAAAATTGAAAACTCCTTAATAAATCTATCTGTAATTATTGTTTTTCGCTTTGGCAGAATTTTTTTAAATAGTAGCATTTTAGAATTAAAATAAGATTTCATTGTCATATGATAATCAAGATGATCTTGACTAAAATTCGTAAAAATTCCTGCCTCCAAATTAAGATGATCTAACCTTTTTTGATGTAATCCGTGGCTTGAAGCCTCTATAATAACATTGTCTATTCTATTTTTTTTTAATTTTTGAAGTATTTGGTGAAGTGAAATAGTATCTGGAGAAGTTAAATTTGATTTAATTAATTTTTTTTTATATTTTACTCCTAAGGTGCCTATTGATGCTACAGAGACATTATTTAAATTCAATATTTGATAAAATAAATCAGCAACAGATGTCTTACCGTTAGTACCAGTAACTGCAATGATTCTTTTTGGTTTAATTTTATAAAACCTTGAAGAAATCTCGCTTAAAAATTTTCGAATATTTGAAGTTTTAATAACTGTTAATCTATCATTAACATATTTGCATTTTTTTGAGCAAATGATAACCGAAGCTCCCTTCCGAACTGCTTCATTAATAAATTTTTCCCCGTTTTCTTTATTGCCTCGAATTGCAAAAAAAATAAATCCTTTTTTAGTTTTTTTACTATTTGCAGTTAGGCCGGTGATCTTAATATTTTTTTTTATTGCTGGTAGGTCGTTAATTAAATTTTTTAGTAACATTTTGATAATTAAATTCTTTACTCTTTATGGCTAAAATTGGTCCAATTTTTTTTATAATTTTGCCAGATACATATACTGAATTCCATCCTGCTTCATTTCTTGTACCTTTAATTTTCATGCCTCGATAATCATAAATCAAATTTTTAGCTACCTGAGGATTTTCAAGCATTACTAGCAAAGCATATTTAGGTTTTTGAGATGGAAAAACTGATATAAAAGTATTTAGATTTTGATTTTTATCTTTATAGTTTTGAGATGTGCCAGTTTTACCGCCTACATAAAAACCATCAATATCAGCTTGACTGGCGGTCCCTTCATCATCTGTTACTACTTTTCTTAGTATATTATTAATTCTGTCGCTAGTTTTTTTGGAAATTATTTTTTTGTTTTCTTTACTAAAATTGTTTTTTATTAATATAGGTTTAATAATAGTTCCGCCATTTACTAATGAAGAGTATATTGTTGTCGCTTGTAAAGGTGTTGTGGTAATTCCATGTCCAAACGAAACAGTCTCTAATTTACACTTATTCCAATTAAACTTAATTGGCTTACCAACTTCCTCAAGCTGTAATTCTGGGCTCTCAAGTAATTTTGTATCATATATAAATTTTTTAAATCTTTTTTCACCTACTTTCCTTGCAATTAATAATGTACCTACATTAGAAGATCTTATCAAAATATCCTCAACGGATAAGTCTTTTGGAAATTCTTTTATATCAGAAATCTTATATTTTGAGCAGACAATTGATCGTGGAATATTCTCTATTATAGTTTCTGGTTCAACTAATTTATTTTCTAGAGCAAGTGCAATAGTAAAAGTTTTGAAAATTGATCCTAATTCATAAACCCCTTTTGTAATTTTATTCATATATTTTTTTTCTTTTACTTCTGCTCTTACGTTAATGTCAAAGTTAGGTAGTGAAACTAAAGATAATATTTCTCCAGTTTCAACATCCATTAATAATGATCCTCCTCCTGTAGCATTAAACGTAGATAAGGCTTTGTTTAATTCTTCATCAATTACGTATTGCAAATTTGTGTCTAATGTTAATTGTAACGGCTGATTAGCTTTTCTTTTATCTTTTAATTCTTTATCAAAATACTTTTCAATTCCAGAAACACCATAATTATCATAATCAACTTGCCCAATTATATGGCTAAATAAATTTGCATGAGTATAAATTCTTGATTGAAATGGCTCAAAGATTATTCCTTTTTCACCCATACGCCAAAGTTTTTCTTTATCTTCCAAAGTAATACGCTTCTTAAGATAAAAATACTTTCTTTCAGCTAATTTTTTTTCAATTTTTTTTATTTGAAGCTCAGGAAAATTTAATCTTAAATTAATTAAAAAATTATCCTTATTTTTTATTAAGGATGGATTTACTGCAGCATGAAAGGATTTGATATTTCTTGATATCAAAACTCCGTTTCTATCAACAATGTCTCTTCTCAATAGAGAGAATTGTTTTTGTGTATGTTCTTGATCAAAAATTTCAATTTTGTTCAAAGATACATAAGTAATTCTAATACTAAAAATAAAGATTAATGAAAAAAATAAAAAAAACAAAAGATAAATTCGATCTTGATAGAAGTTATTTTTATGAGAAAATTTGTTTTTTTTATTGGTCTCTAAATAATCTTCAAAAAAAAACGACTTCTGATTTATATTTTGATACTTATTTTTTTTGGGTTTTTTTCTCATTTTCATTTATGATTGCAAATTTATTTTGGATATCTAAAAAACTAGAAATGTTTAAAAATATTTTTGAATAGTCTAAAGGAGAATACTGTTGAATATCTAAATATTCTATTTTTTTTTGAATCATTGATGGTGAGGTTAGATAAGCAAAATCAAATTGAGTCTCACTCAAATCCCTCTCTTTAAAATTAATAGTATCATTTATTTTAAAGATTTTTTTTTCTATCTCTCTAGTTTGATTCTTTATTATAGAGGTTATAATTAGTAAGATAATAAAAGTTGAAATAGAAATAAATATTTTAATTTTAAACATTAAATGCCTCGATATTTAGGTAATTATTAAATTTTTGAACCAAACTGTTAGGGTATAAAAAATCGTTTTTACTTCTGATCGCAAATCTTAATTTAGCTGATCGAGAAGGATTATTTTTTAATATTTCTGAGCTATTTGGTTTAATAGTTAAATTAGTATAATTTTCAAATAAAACTTCATTATCGTTGTTATTATCAGGTAAATATCGAGACGGTTTTGACTTGTTTTTTGAATAATTTCTAAAAAAATATTTTATGATTTTATCTTCTATAGAATGAAAGCTTACAACTAAAATCTTACCACCTGGTTTGAGGAACCTAGTGGCATTTATAATTCCATTTATCAATTCAGAAATTTCTTTATTAACAAAAATTCTGATTGCTTGAAAAGTTTTTGTACTTGGATTAATTTTATGGGAAAAGGTTTTTTTTTTACTCCTTTCTATTATTTTTACCAATTCATCAGCTCTTGTAATTTTTTTTTTTAGTCTAGTTTTAACAATATTCTTTGCAATTTTTGAAGCTTCTTTTTCCTCACCAAATATTTTTATAATTTGTTTTAGTTGTGTCTCACTATAATTATTAATAACATCTTGTGCAGATCTATCTGATAAACCCATCCTCATATCTAATTTATCTTTAGATTTAAAAGAAAAACCTCTTTCTAAGTTGTTAAGTTGTATTGATGAGAGACCTAAATCAAAAATTATAGTGTCTACATCGTTATTTAAAATTGTATCTAGTTGACTAAATTTTAAATTATAAAACTCAAACCTATTATGAAATTTTTTTTTAAGCTGCTGTGCTATCGAAAGCACATTTTTATCTCTATCAATTGCAATTACTTTTGTATTTGGAAATTTAAGTAAGGCTTTTGAATAATTGCCTCCACCAAATGTACAATCTACAAAAAGACCTCCTTTAGAAGGAGAAGATAAGTCGATAATTTCACTCAACATCACTGGAAAATGGGAAAATTCCAGTGATGATTTTTGAGTTTTCATTTATATTTGATAAGACCATCAAAATTTTTGTCTTCTTAAGAATGCTGGTATTTCAAAGTCCTCATCCTCATTTGTGTCTTGATCAAAAAGCTGCTCATCTTTAACATCATTTTCAACCATATCTTTATTCTCAGGAATTGAAGAATTATCCTCCTCTGAAAAAAGTTTCGGGGCATATTCTTGATCAATTTTTGTCTCATAATTTTCGCTATCAAAGTTTGATGTTTGTTCATGGGTGTTTTGTGAGTTGTTTTCCATATAGGATGCACTTTCAATAGATACGCCTGTTGGAATTTCACTGATAGCATTGATTTGATTTGAAGGATCCATTTTTATTTGATTTTCTTCTTTATTTTCAAAGCTATCTATTAAAGCGTTTTGTTCCTCATCACTCTTAATTTCAAAGCTCTCATCAAGCTTTAAAGCATTAGCTCCATCAATAGAGTTAACTACGTTTTGTTCATAATTATTTTTAGCAAATAGATTATCTGAAAAGTTATTGCTTCCATTGTTAGATCCATTGACAACATTAAGAATTGGTCTTGGTTCTGGAGTAATATTAGACCCTTTTAATGAAGTTGCTACTATTGATACTCTAATTTTACCTTTCATATTTTCATCTTTAATTGCACCAAAAATGAGTTCTGCCTCTGGATCTACCTCAGCCCTAATTTTATTTACAGCAGCATCAACTTCAAAAAGTTTTATATCACTTCCACCAGTTATATTTACAAGTAATCCTTTGGCTCCTTGTAAGGTATACTCATCAATTAAAGGATTATTTAATGCTAATTCAGTTGCTGCCATAGCTCTATTTTCTCCCTCTGCCTCACCTGTTCCCATCATAGCTTTGCCACTTGAACTCATTACTGTTTCAACATCTGCAAAATCTAGATTTATCATACCAGGTCTGACCATAAGATCAGTTATACTTTGAACACCATGTTTCAAAACATCATTAGACAAACTAAAAGACTCTTCAAAACCAGTAGCCTCATTAGCAATTTTAAAAAGATTTTGATTTGGTACCACAATCGTAGTGTCCAAATGTCTTTTTAATTCATCAAGTCCTGCAATAGCTCTTCGCATCCTTTTAGGTCCTTCATAAGAAAATGGCAATGTTGTAACTCCAACTGTAAGGATATTCATTTCTCTTGCTGCTTTAGCAATTACGTGTGATGCACCAGTCCCAGTTCCGCCGCCCATTCCTGAAGCAATAAAAACCATATTGCTACCCTGAATGTAATTTACTATCTCATTAATTGACTCATCAGCTGCAGCTTGTCCAATATCATGTTTTGCGCCAGCTCCAAGTCCTTTTGTTAAATTCATTCCAATTTGTATTTTGGCATCTGCCCTGCTCATTTTAAGATCTTGAGCGTCTGTATTAACTGCAACAAATTCAACTCCTTGCATACCAGCCTCTATCATTGCATTAATTGCATTTCCCCCAGCTCCTCCAACTCCAATGACCAATATTCTTGGTTTTAATTCTCTTAGTTCTCCACCTCCTACATTTATACTCATTTTAACTCCCCCTTCTGTTTGTTTTCCCATTTTAAGTTAGATCTATTTTGAAAAGCTTTTTTTCTTGCAAAAACTTTAAACTTTTCGAAATTTTTAGGCTCCCATATTTGAAACGTTTTACCTAACCCAACAAATAAAATATTATTCCTAATCTTTGCATGATTAAGTAGTTTGTTAGATATTGAAACTCTTCCTTCAGTGTCAAATTGAAGATTTTCACTTTCAGAAAGAACAGATGTAGCAAAATAATCTCTTTTTTCTTCAAAAGGATTAAGAGAGTCTATTGCATTAGAAAGTTTTTCAATTCTGTCTTGTGAGCAAGCTTCTAATGCGGGATAATTAAAAGATGGGTAGCTGATAAAACCATTATATCCCAGTGAATTTAAATGTGATCTAAAATTAGCTGGCACTGAGACCCGACCTTTCTTGTCTATTTTGTTCTCGAAACTTGATAAAAACATTTTTATTTAATAACCCTAATTTATTAATTATTTTCAAATCACCCTCCATTATGGGATTTGTTGGGATTGTATGGGTTTTTATAAAATAGTCAATAATTATGTAATAAGCTTATAGTACAAAAGTAGAACGGTAATTTTGCTAGGTTTTGCCAGATAATCTGTAAGCCGGGTTCTGTCATTGAAGATATCATTTCTCTAGGCTTAAATTCACATTTAAGCTCAAGCGGTTAACCCAGAAGACTAACTAAAGACAGTTTTTTGCAATTTATGCTTTGTCTTCTCTATTTAACCTTGCTCCCAGTGGGGTTTGCCATGCGTTTTTTGTTACCAAAAAACCGGTGAGCTCTTACCTCACCGTTTCACCCTTGCCTTGATTAGGCGGTTTATTTTCTGTGGCACTTTCCCTGAAGTCACCCTCGCCAGCCATTAGCTGGCACTGTGTCTTTACGGAGCCCGGACTTTCCTCTGATATAAATATCAGCGATAATCCAATTATCTGGCGCCCCTTTTTAATTAATTAGAGCTTTATGATCAAGCTTTTTTATTTTTATAAGCTAAAAAATGGCTAATTTTTAATAATTTTTGGTCAATTTTACCTGTAATTTTGTTAGGACAATACCTTTGTTGAAATACCTTAATAATTTTTTTGTCTTTTGTGTTTCTGATATTTTGAAAAAAGTACCTATACCCAATTTTATATATATTTTTAAAAAAAAGGCTCTGTAAGCTTTTATCATTTAAATTATAATTTCTTTTATTAGTTTTATACCAGGATCCAATTTTGTACTTACTTAATTTATTCCAAGGAAATTTCTCTCCAGGATCAATTTTTCGCATAGGTGCAATATCTGAGTGACCTAAGAAGTTTTCTTTCTTAAAATTATATTTTTTTTTCAATCTTTTACAAAGTTTTATTAAACTTTTAATTTGTAAATTAGGAAAATTTTGATAGCCAAATCTATGGCCTTTGTTTTCAAGTTCAATACCTATTGAACTTTCATTCAAATTTTTTAAATCTTTCCATCTTGATTTGCCTGCGTGCCATGCAACTCTATTTTCCTTCACAAGTTGAGATATTTCTCCTTTTCTATTAATGTGATAATGACAACTTACTTTTGTTTTTATGTTTCTAAGTCTTTTTAAAGATTCAATTTCAGATTGCATTCCAGTATAGTGAAATATTACGTATTTTATTTTGGTTTTAGACCTAGTTTTTTTTGAGAAATTTGGAGAAGGTTTTTTTTTAATATTCATTAAATTTACAATTTTTAAACAAAATTACGTAATATTATCAATTTTTATTGTGAGATTTTCTATAGCATAAACTGTATAATTATATATATAGCTAATTAAAATGTATTCAAAAAAATTTACATCAATATTGTGCTCTTTATTAATAATAGGTCTATTTTCAACCGGAGCAAAATCTGCTGATGAGTGTTTTGAGGGATTAAGTAGATCTGTTTTTAAATTTAACATGGTGTTAGATGACATTGTGTTAGAACCTATAGCTAAAGGTTACAATAAATTACCGAGTCCTTTAAGAACAGGGACGAGTAACTTTACATCTAATGTCTCTACACTGCTTTCCATACCCAACTCTTTATTGCAGGGAAACTTCAACCAAGTTGGTCACGCTGCAGGAAGTTTTTTGATTAATAGCACTGTTGGTATTTTAGGACTTTTTAATCCTGCAGAAAAAATTGGTCTTAAACCACATAAAGAGGATGTTGGTCAAACTTTAGGATCTTATGGTTTTGGTCCTGGTTGTTATTTAGTTCTTCCAGTATTAGGTCCTTCTACTGCAAGAGATACTTTAGGTTTGATTGCAGACACATTTGTAGATCCTTTTGCACATATAACTATAAGAGAAAACGAGCTGCTAGGAATATCAGGAAACGATATGGACTATTACTCCGTAAGAGGTACTAATGCAATTGATTTTAGAGCAGATAACATGACCAATTTAGAAAGTTTAGAAAAAAATTCCTTAGATTTATATTCATCATTTAAAAGCATATACTTGCAAGATAGAGAAAATAAGATAAATAACTCTAATAACAGTGATGACGATTGGGGAAGTGTAGAATAAAAAAATTTAAAATGAAAATATTAAAAATTTTCTTTATTTTACTTTTAATTTTTTTTCATACAAACTTAAAAGCTTATAGCGCCGACCCTAAGGAATTTGTATTTGAATTAGTTTCTGAGGTAATAGAAAAACTCTCTAGTAAAAATTTAGATAAAAAAGAAAAAGAAAAATTTATTGAATCTATTGCGTTAGAGTACGTAGATATCAAAGCCCTTGGTTTTTATACTTTAGGTGAACTTAGAAAATCTTCTTCTGAACAAGACTTGCTTAAATACCAAACTTCATTTGAAAAATATTTTTTGAAAAGTCTGACTTCAAGGCTTTCAGATTACTCGTCTAGTAGATTTGAAGTTGAAAGTTTTGAAAAAAAAAGCTCAAACTACACAATAGTGAAATCAAAAGTTACTCCAAATGACGGTAGCCCTAAAATCAAAATCGATTGGCGAATTTATACTAAGGATCCAGATAAACCTTTAATTAGAGATTTGATAGTTGAAGGTTTAAGTTTAGCAAGAACTCAAAAAGAAGAATTTGCATCAATATTAAATTCTAATAATAATGATATAAATGTACTAATTAAAAAATTAGTGGAATTTGTAAATAATTAAGTTGGTGGGCCCGCCAGGACTCGAACCTGGGACCAATACATTATGAGTGTACTGCTCTAACCAACTGAGCTACAGGCCCAAAATACTAAGTGAGATTCATTTTAACTAATTAGTAACACTTTTCAATATTTAAAGATACTAGAAGACCATCGAATTTAGATAATTTCTTATAATCACAATTTTCTAACATAGATTCATAATATAATTGATTTTCCAATCTAAAATGACTTGGGTATACGAAAATTAAAAATTTTATTTTATTTAGCTTTATTTTTTCAAAAAAGAAACTTTTGTAATAAGAAAATTGAATATTGTTTACAAGAGGGTATGAAACACCAGGGTGGTACCATTTATTTATTTGCACCTGATTATTGTTTTGAAGTCTAGAATTTAAAAACTGGTAATCCGTAATGAGAACGTAATTATCATCTTTGTCAATCTCAGAGTTAAGGAATTTTAAGATTTTTTTTATATTTTCAACTTCTTTCTTGGGATTGTTGTTTAAACAACTTATCCAGTTAAAAGATGTACTATTATCTATAATATCAGTTTGAGTTACAGTTTCCTGTTTTATTTCATAATTACAAAAAAGTTGAAACTTTTGTTTTAAAATATAATTAGTAAAATAATATGAACAGGCTATTATCAAAACTAGTATATTTATTTGATTGATTACTTTTTTTTTTGGAAACGAAGACTTAATTAAATAAATGTTACAAAAACCACATAATATTGGAATGTAAAAATATATAAATTTAACATTTAGAGTAAGAAGTTGATGGATTATTAAAATATAACTAGATAAAATTAATAAAGATATTGATATAAAATCTGGCGATTTCAAATAAGCTTTATCTAAAGAAACTGATTTAAATACAACATAAATTAAAGGAATATATGATAAATGCAGCCATTTGAACTTTAAGAAATATCTTGAAAAATTAAAAGGTTTTAAAAATGAGTCAGAACTTAATCGTGCATCTCCTACACTTGATGCAAATTTAATGTATTGATTGTAGAAATCTAAAAATTTTATATCTAAAATTAAAAATAAAAAACTTAATAACATTAAAATTGATATTGATGAAAAGAATATTACAATAAAACTTTGAAAGTCTTTTCTTAAAAAGAAAAAATATAATGAATAAACAAAAATGATAATTGCAAAATAAGATGCAGGAGTTTGTTTTGAAAAGAACCCAATAGTAATAAAAAATGGTATCAAAGCCCAATATAAATTATTACCTTTATTGATTGCTAAAATAAATAATAGTAAAGAAGTAATTCCAAAAATTGAAGAATGATGGTCAACAAAAGGTGTGCCTAGCTGGCTGTAAAGAGTTATCCCTGTAGCCAAAGAGTAAATTAAACTTAAATATTTGTTTAAGTTTAATCTTCTAAAAGTATAAAATATCAAACAACAAAATAATGAATTAAGTAATGCAGAATGAAAAATATATCCATACCAGTTAACACCACTAATTTTAAAAATAAAAAATTGTATAAAATCTAAGAATGGGCCAGTTGTTACCCAATAATCCCTAAATGGAATTTTACCCTCAAGAACCAAATATCCAGAATTATAGTTTGTAAAATTATCAATTGGGTTTATTGCGATGAAACCGAAGTACCAACTCGAAAAAAAAGAAACTAATATTATTATTAAAAATAAAAATGTGTCATTTCTAAAAACTGCTGACATTTAAGATTGTATAAAATATTTTCTATTTTTCTAAAAAACTTTTTAATTGCTTTGACCGACTAGGGTGTTTTAGTTTCCTCAAAGCCTTTGCTTCAATTTGTCTAATTCGTTCTCTGGTTACTGAGAATTGTAGACCAACCTCTTCTAATGTATGATCAGTATTCATTCCTATTCCAAATCTCATTCTCAAAACTCTTTCCTCTCTTGGCGTTAATGAAGCTAAAATTTTGGTTGTTGACTCACTTAGATTTGATTGTATTGCTGTATCTAAGGGTTGTAGAGCATTTTTATCCTCTATAAAATCACCTAAACTACTATCTTCCTCATCTCCAACAGGTGTTTCTAAAGAAACTGGTTCTTTGGCAATTTTTAAAACTTTACGAACTTTTTCTAGAGGCATTGCTAGTTTTTTTGCTAGTTCCTCTGGAGTAGGCTCCCTTCCAAATTCACTCATAATCTGTCTTTGAGTTCTTACAATTTTATTTATTGTTTCAATCATATGAACTGGAATTCTAATAGTTCTTGCTTGGTCTGCAATTGACCTAGTGATTGCCTGTCTTATCCACCATGTAGCGTATGTTGAAAATTTATAACCTCGTCTGTATTCAAATTTATCTACTGCTTTCATTAAACCGATATTTCCTTCTTGAATTAAATCTAAAAACTGAAGGCCTCTATTAGTATATTTTTTTGCAATTGATATAACTAATCGTAAATTAGCCTCAACCATTTCTTTTTTTGCAATTCTAGATTCTCTTTCACCTTTTTGAATTCTACTTACTAATTTCTTAAATTCACCGACAGATAGTCCAATTTTTTTACTAAATTCAACTAATCTATCTCTAATTTCTGAAAAATCTTTTTTATATTTTTTAAAAAAAGACTTCCATAAATTGTTTTCTTTTAAAAAAGTTTCAAATTTAGGATTTATTTCATTTCCTAAATAATACTTTAGAAATTCTTCTCTTGAAATTTTATTATCCATAGCAAGTCTAAGCAAAACACCTTCGAGCGACACGATTTTTTTATTCTCTTTATAATGTGATTGTACTAAATCCTCTACGACATGAGGCGCCAGCTGAAGATTTTTAAAATTATCAACTAATATCTCTTGGATTTTTTTAAAGTTTTTATTTTTTGATACAGATAGTTCTTTCGAATTCAATAAACATTCTAATTTTTCGATTTGGTATTTTTGTAATTTTGAGTAATTTTTATTTAGAGACTCTAATAAATTTAGTATTTTTGGTTTTATCTCCTCTTCCATTTTAGCTAGAGATAAATTAAATTCATCATCTTCATTCGTTTGGTTTTCTTCTTCTTTTTTTTCTTCCTCACCCTCCTTTTCGTTTGCTTTTGTTTTTTTCTTAACCTTTATTTCTCCATCATCTTCTGAAGATTCAAAATCTTCATAAGTAGAGTCAATATCGATTATATCTCTTACCAAAAGTTTTTGGGTTTCAATTTGTTCTTTCCATTCAAATATTTTTTTTCCGACAATAGGGCTTTGAGTAAGTGCATTTATCATTACATCTTTCCCTGCCTCAATCCTTTTTGCGATTGCTATTTCACCCTCTCTTGATAAGAGTTCTACTCCACCCATTTCTCTTAAATACATTCTGATAGGATCATCACTTTTATCAGATGTTTTTTCTTCACTCGCTGTAACTGCTTCTTTTTTCTTATTAGATTGGAATTGAGATTTTTTTTCTACTAGCGTGATTTTCTCATCTACAATTATTATAAAAGCTTTTTCTAAATTTTCATTGTTACTATTTCTTTTGCCTAAAGATTTTCCTAATTCTTCATAGGTGATAAAGCCTCTATGTTTTCCTTTATCTAATAATCTTTCGAATGATTTTGTAATAAGTTTTTCAGGCATAATTGAGCGCTTGATATATATAATCGCTGAGATAAAAAAATCTATACTTTAATTAATCCCTATTTAGTTGGTTTTTAAGCTTTACCAGCTCAGAATAAGAGTTTTCATCTAGGTTATTAATCAATTTTTTTTCAAGAGATTCTATTTTTCTTAAATTATTTTGCTCTTTAAAGTCTAAAATAAAATCATCAATTAAATCTAAAATCTCTTGGTCGTTTTTATTTTTTATGATTAATTTAATATTCGAATTATCTAAAATTTCGTTAATAGTTGTTTCATGTTCACCCTTTACTTTTAATTGAAGTTCGGTCTTTGAGTTGCCCTCAGAAAGCAAATTAATAATTTTTTTCTTAAGTAACTCATTTTTTTGTGACACAAATTCAATATCTGACAATTCTTCTAATTTTTTTGAGGCAATTTTAGTGTAATTTAAAATTATAAATAAAATTGAAGACTCTAATATCTGTGTTTTTGAAAGATCTTTTCTTTTCTGATGTAAAATTTTTGTTTCTTTTAGGATTTTATAATTTCTTTTATTTTTGGACCAAAAATAATTATTGTTCGGTCTTAATGTTTGAATAGGTGTTAGCATTTTTATTTTTTCAAGAAAATCTTCAAGAACATATTTTTTTAAGGTTTCGTCTTGAATTGAATAAGCTAATTTTTTAATTTCTTTTTCAAATTTTGAAATTTCATAAGGATTGTTTTTGTTTATTTTATCAAGTTGGTAATTCCAAATGTATGACTGAATAATTTCTTTATTCTTTAACAAACCTAATAAACCAGTTTTACCATACTCCTTAATATAATCGTCGGGATCTTTTCCTTCAGGCATAATAGAAAAATAAATTCTATTATTATCATTTATAAGTGGAAAAAGTCTTTCGGCTATTCTAGAAGCAGCTTTTTGCCCACTTTCATCTCCATCTAAACAAATTATTGGGTTATTAAAAAATTTCCAAATAAGACTAATTTGTCTTTCAGTTAATGCTGTACCAGATGTAGAAATAACATTTTTTACTCCTGAAGCGTATACACTTACAACATCCATGTAGCCTTCTACAATTAAGACGTCTTCGGTTTCAGATCTTAAGTCTTTTGCTCTGTCTAAATTAAAAATTAAATTACCTTTTTTATAAAATTCTGTTTCAGGTGAATTAATATATTTAGCCAATTTACTCTCTCTTATAATTCTTCCTCCAAATGCAATAGTATCACCAGAAATATTATTAACTGGGAAAATTATCCTAGAATTAAATCTATCAATATATTTTCCTGTCTTATCATTTTTGAAATATAGACTTGTTAAACTAATTTCTTCCTCAGAATATTTTTTTTTAAGTTCTTCAAAAAAATTATTTTTCCACGGGACAAAACCAAGTTTAAATTCATCAATAGTAGTTTTTGTTAGACCTCTTTTTAAAAGATAGTCTAATGCATCTTGGTTTTGTTTCTCAAAAAGTTTTTGATTAAAGTAATTTTTGTAATCCTCAAAGATATGTTTGTATGTTTTAAATCTTAAGTCTTTTTTTTCGTCAAAATTTGAAAATCTATAGGGCTGCATTCCTGCCTCCGCTGCTAAAATTCTTACAGCCTCACCAAAACCTATAGATTTAGTTTTCATTAAAAAATCAAATATGTTCCCATGCTCTCCTGTGCTAAAACAATGATAAAATTCTTTTTCATCATTAATAGTAAAAGATGGTGTCTTTTCATTTTTAAAAGGTGATAACCCTATAAATTCTTTACCCCTTTTTTTTAGTTGAACAGATTTTCCAACTACTTGAGATACCTTCAATCTTAATTTAATTTCATTGATATATTCTTTAGGATATTTCATTTTCAACTCAAAAGTTCTTTTAAAATAGAACTAACTTTTGAAAAATTTAATGAGTCTGAATGTTTTGATTTTAAAACTCCCATTATTTTACCCATATCTTTCATTGATGTTGCTCCAACAATCTTAATCGTATCTTGACATATTTTTTTTGTTTCCTCTTCACCTAATTGTTTTGGTAAGAAAATACTGATAACTTCAATCTCTTTTTTTTCATTTTCTAAAAGCTCTGATCTTCCAGCTTTTTTATAGGCCTCACCGGATTCGTTTCTTTGCTTTACCATTTTTTTTAAAAGTGAGATAATTTCGCTATCTGTTAATTCTTTTGAGCCTTTAGAGCGCACTGCTATTTCTGCGTCTTTGATGGCTGAAACAACGAGTCTTAGGGTAGGATAAATGTTTTTATCTCTAGCTTTTAAAGCTTCATTAAGCCTATTTTCAATTTTTGTTTTTAAAGACATTTAGGAAATTTATTTTAATCACAATTCTTATAAAAAATAAAAAGAACTTTCTTGACGATTTTAATTCTATTTCATATCTTGCGCAAAATCATGTTTATAAGTTTTTTACTTTAACTCATGAGTTGTATTTGAAGAAGACTGGTCAAAATATAAACTCAACAAAAAATCTTAAAAAGATCGATTCCACAGCTATTCTAGTTCTTCAAAACGGTAAATTCTTTAAAGGCGTAGGTTTAGGTTACAAAGGCACCGCAACTGGTGAAGTATGTTTTAATACTTCTATTACTGGTTACCAAGAAATTATATCTGATCCCTCCTATGCTGATCAGATTATAAATTTTACTTTTCCTCACGTCGGAAATGTTGGAACTAATAAAGAAGATCACGAGTCAGATAAGATTTGGACTAAAGGAGTAATAATAAATACAGAGATAACTAATCCATCAAATTATAGATCTTTAAAACATTTAGATCAATGGTTAAAGAAAAATAAGATTGTTGGAATAACTGGAATTGATACTAGAAATTTAACAAATTTAATTAGAGATAAAGGTGCTCCTAAGGGGACAATATCTTTTTATAACAAAAATAAATTAAATATAAAAAAACTAATTAAAATAACTAATAAATGGAGCGGCCTTAAAAACTTAGATTTGGCAAAAATGGTTACTACTAAGAAAAATTATTTGTGGCAAGATTATAAAACATGGGAAAAAGAAAATGGATATTTAAAAAATAAGAAAAAAATATTGCATGTTGTAGCGATAGATTACGGAATTAAGAAAAATATTTTAAGATATTTTTCAGATTTTAATTGTAAAGTTACAATCGTACCATGCAAAACAGCTGCAAAAGATATTCTAAAACTCAAACCTAATGGAATATTTTTATCAAATGGACCCGGAGATCCTGCGGCGACAGGGAAATATGCAATACCGACAATCCAAGAATTAATCAAAAAAAAGTTACCATTATTTGGCATCTGTTTGGGCCATCAAATCCTAGCTTTAGCGCTAGGTGCTAAGACAGAAAAAATGAAATTAGGGCATAGAGGAGCTAATCACCCTGTTAAAAATTTGATTGAGGGTAATGTGGAAATCACAAGTCAGAATCACGGATTTGAAGTAGTAAAAAAAGGTATGCCTAAAAATATAAGAATTACTCACCAGTCTTTGTTTGACAACAGCATTGAAGGTATCGAGTTAAAAAATAAACCCGTTTTCTCAGTTCAATATCATCCAGAATCTAACCCTGGTCCTCAGGACAGCGTTTATTTATTTGATAAATTTGTGAAAAGTATGAAAAAAAATGCCAAAAAGAAAAGATATTAAAAAAATTTTAGTTGTTGGAGCGGGGCCAATTATTATTGGGCAAGCTTGTGAATTTGATTATTCAGGAACTCAAGCCTGTAAAGCTTTAAAAGATGAAGGTTTCAAAGTAATTCTCATAAATTCGAATCCAGCAACAATTATGACGGATCCAAATGTTGCTGATAAAACTTATATTGAGCCTATAACAATAGAGGTTCTTGAAAAAATTCTTATCAAAGAAAAACCCGATGCAATATTGCCAACGATGGGTGGTCAAACTGCATTAAATTTGGCGATGGAGGCAGAAAAAAAAGGAATTTTAAAAAAATACAAAATTGAACTTATAGGCGCTAATTCAAAAGCTATATCCAATGCTGAAGATAGAAAAAAGTTCAGAAAAAATATGATAGAGATTGGCTTAGATCTTCCCAAATCAAAAATAGTAAATAATTATAAACAATCTTCAAAAGTATTAAAACAAATTGGATTACCAGCAATTATAAGACCAGCTTTTACTTTAGGTGGTTTGGGAGGTGGTATCGCAAAAAATAAAAAAGATTTTTATAAGATAATAAAAAATGGGCTTCACGAGTCACCAGTTAATCAAGTCTTAGTTGAAGAGTGTTTAGAAGGTTGGAAAGAATTTGAGATGGAAGTTGTCAGAGATAAAAATGACAATTGCATAATCATTTGCTCAATAGAAAATTTAGATCCTATGGGTATTCATACTGGGGACTCAGTAACTATCGCTCCATCGCTAACTTTGACCGACAAAGAGTATCAAGTAATGAGAAATGCCTCTATAGCTTGCCTGAGAAAAATTGGTGTGGAAACAGGAGGGTCAAATGTTCAATTCGCAATAAATCCAAAAAATGGAAGAATGGTAATCATTGAGATGAACCCTAGGGTTTCAAGATCATCAGCGCTAGCTTCAAAAGCCACAGGGTTTCCAATAGCAAAAGTAGCAGCAAAATTAGCTGTTGGTTACACTTTAGACGAATTAAAAAATGAAATTACGAAGGTTACACCTGCATCATTTGAACCAACAATAGACTATGTGGTCACTAAAATCCCAAGATTTACATTTGAAAAATTCTCCTCTTCTGCAGCAATTTTAGGAACATCAATGAAATCCGTGGGGGAGGCAATGGCTATTGGCAGAAATTTTAAAGAGTCTCTTCAAAAAGCTTTAGTATCTTTAGAGACAGGTTTCTCAGGATTAGACCAAATATTTAATTTAAATACAAAACAAATTAGAAAAAAACTTAAAGAAAATATTCCAAATAAGATTTTACTTGTTGGAGAGGCTATAAGAAAAAAAATAAATTTAAAAGATATAAATAACCTTTCGAAAATAGATCCTTGGTTTTTAAATCAAATAAAAGAAATTATAGATAATGAGATTAAAATAAAAAAAAAAGGTCTTCCTAAAAATTTCAACGAATTTAATTATATAAAGTCGATAGGATTTTCTGACAAAAAATTATCTGAACTTACGAATATTTCAGAGTCTTTAATTAGAAAAAAAAGAACTGCTTTAAAAGTTTTACCAGTTTATAAAAAAGTCGATACTTGTGCTGCAGAATTTAAGTCTTTCACCCCTTATATGTATTCTACTTATCAAAGAAATTTTTCCTCTAATTCAGAATGTGAAGCCGATCCGTCTAGTAAAAATAAAATTATAATACTTGGAGGAGGCCCTAATAGAATAGGTCAAGGAATAGAATTTGATTACTGCTGTTGCCAAGCCAGTTTTGCTCTTAAAGAAGCTAAATATGAAACAATCATGGTTAATTGTAATCCTGAAACCGTGTCAACAGATTATGATACAAGTGATAGATTATATTTTGAACCTTTAATAGATGAATATGTTTTCAATATAATAAAGAGAGAAAAATCAAAAGGTAATGTAAAAGGTGTCATTACTCAATTTGGAGGACAAACTCCAATTAGACTTGCAAAATTTTTATATGAAAATAAGCTTCCAATTTTAGGAACTCAATATTCATCAATCGATCTTGCTGAAGATAGAGATAGATTTAGGAGTCTTTTAAATAAACTTAATTTAAAACAGGCTGAAAGCGGTATTGCTAGAACTTTTTCTCAAGCGATTAAAATTGCAGATAAGATTGGTCTGCCTTTAATGGTAAGGCCGTCTTACGTATTAGGAGGAAGAGCAATGGAGATCGTTTATGAAAAAAGACAACTTAACGACTTTGTAAAAGAAGCATTTAAAGTTGCTGAAAAAAATCCAATCTTAATTGATAAGTTTATTGATAATGCAATGGAGGTTGATGTTGATGCAATATCAGATGGTAATAATGTTTTTGTAGCAGGTATTATGCAGCACATTGAAGAAGCAGGTATCCACTCAGGTGACTCAGCATGTAGCTTACCTCCGGTATCAATAAAACCTTTTTTAATTAAAGAAATTGAAAATCAAACAAAAAAATTAGCTTTAGCTCTAAAAGTTAAAGGTTTCATGAATGTTCAATATGCAATTAAAAATGATAAAATTTATGTGATCGAGGTAAATCCAAGAGCCAGTAGGACTGTTCCATTTGTTTCAAAAGCAAAAAATTTACCTCTTGCTAAGATAGCCTCAAGAGTGATGGCAGGGGAAAAATTATCAAAGTTCAACTTAAAAAGTAAAACTAAAGATATGTTTGCAGTAAAAGAGGCGGTCTTTCCATTCAACAAATTTCCAAACAGCGATCTTTTACTTGGACCAGAAATGAAATCCACAGGTGAAGTTATGGGTTTTGATAAAAATTTTGGTATGGCTTTTGCTAAAAGTCAGATTGCAGCTTCAAACTCTCTTCCAATAAAAGGTTTAGCTTTTATCTCTCTAAAAAATAGTCATAAAGAAGAAGGTGTGGAATTAGCAAAGCAATTAGTAAAGTTAAATTTTAAGCTTTGTGGAACTGGAGGCACCGCTGATTACATAAACCAGCATGGAATTAAATGTAAAAAAATAAACAAAGTTAATCAGGGTTCCCCGCATATTGTAGATATTTTAAATGCTAAAAAAATAGCATTGGTAATAAATACCGGAGGCGGAAACAGCGAAGCTCAGTTGAGCGATGCTGTTGCATTGAGAAGAGCTACCTTATCCAATAAAGTTCCTTACTGCACCAATATGTCAACGGCAAAGGTTTGTTTGGAAGGTATAAAATCTCTCAAACTAAAAGATATAAATGTAACTTCTTTGCAAGATATCTAACTTTTTACTTTCCAATCAGTCTCGAAAGTAACGTAATTTATTTGAATGCATCTTCTCTCTTTTTTAATCTCTTTTTTTTCCATACCGTGCCAAGTGTTTGGTCCACTTGTAAAGAAATAACCATAATTATGTTTATATGGAACAGTTTTGACTTTATTTAATTTTGCATCATAAAAATCTGTTCCTAAATTTTCTGACTCATTATGTAAATTTACAAAAACTATTGAAGACATTAATTTTTCCTCGATATCACAGTGAGGTTTTAACCAAAAACCTTCTCGGTCACAAATTACCTCAAGTCTTACAAAAGAATTGCTTAAATCTTTTCCAATTAGTGAACCTATCTTTTTATAAACTTCGGGTGATCTCAATTCTTCAATAAATTTTGTTAAATTGGGAAATTGATTAGAGTTTTCTTTGGTAACATAGCATCTAAGTTTCTTTGCTTTGCCTCCATCTTTAATTCCTGCTCGAAAGGCTCCCTCTCCTCCATCAAGAGCTCTTGTTCCATCATAATTTAAATTTTGTTTTCTAGGATCAGCTATCTCTGCACTACAGATCTCATCAATAGCATTTTGAGTCAGTGGCTGGTTGATTTCAAAATGTTTAAATGGATCGCTAAATAGTTTAGTTCTTTTTTCTAATGATTTAAATAATTCCATGTTTTTTCATTTTTGCTTTTACAATTGGAGCAATTCTGTTTACCTCATTTAAACTATTGTAACTCCAACTTTCAACCCTATCTTCTAATTCTCTTGTTATACCTAAATCTTTCAATTGTGAATAAAATTTTTTAAATCTTCCAGTTGGCTTAAAAGACTTCATCATGGCAATATAAACAGGTTTTCCAGTCATCGCAGCCTCTGAAATCATTGACGTGGAGTCGCAAGTTACAACTATATAATTTGAGATTGCTAGTGCAGAAAGATATGCTTTTTTATCAATATTTTTTACAACATGATGATTAATGCTAAAGGTATTAAATGCTATTTTTAAAATATTTTCAGGTGTTCTGTAGGAAGGAATTACAATAATTTTAAATTTATCTGGAGTAAATAATGTTTTAACTTTGTTAAAAAGTTCATGAATTTGTTTTTCTGAATAATTATAATATTTGTTTGGTCCTCCAATAATAAATGCTACTAATTCTTTTCTTTTATCTTTTTCAATTCCTAAATACTTTGAATTATCGTTAATTTCTTTTTTTGTAAGGTAGTGAATAGCGCCCGTTGTGTTAATTATATTTTCACCTTTTAAACGATCATGCTCAGGACTTACTATTAGGTCAAAGTGTTCAAAAGAAACTTTCGGATCTTGTATGTGAATGTTGAAAATTTGATTACCTAATCTTTTTTTTAAAGCTATTGACGGTATTACACTTTTTCGTCCACAAGATATTATGACTTTACAATCACACACGAATTTATTTTTTACCAAATTTTCTGATATTGGGGTTATTTTAGGAGGAATTAAATTCCAAAAAGATTTTAATTCAATTTTTTGGTGTTTATAACTTAGACCCAAAGCTTTAGCTAATCCCTCTACTTGACTAACCATGCCATGCATACCTTGCGTTAAAAGAAGTGCTTTTAATTCTAACATTAGTTACTATATACCTTTAGATAATGAATAATAAATCAACAAAACATACAAAAGTGTTAATTCTTGGATCAGGTCCTGCCGGCTATACAGCAGCTATTTATGCGGCTAGAGCTATGCTTAAACCAATACTTGTTCATGGTTCTCAACCTGGAGGACAATTAACTACCACTACAGATGTTGAAAATTATCCTGGATACTCAAAAGTGATTCAGGGGCCATGGCTAATGGATGAAATGAAAGGTCAAGCTGAAGCAGTTGGCACAGAGATGATACAAGATCATATAAGTAAAGTTGACTTAAGAAAAAAACCTTTTACAGCAACAGGAGATAGTGGTCAGGTTTACACTGCAGATAGTTTTATAATTTCAACAGGAGCACAAGCTAGATGGTTAAATTTAAAATCTGAACAAGAATTTAGAGGATTTGGAGTTTCAGCATGTGCTACTTGTGACGGGTTTTTCTTTAAAGAAAAAGAAGTGGCTGTAGTTGGTGGGGGAAACGCCGCCGTTGAGGAAGCAATGTTTCTAACTAAATTTGCTTCAAAGGTTTATTTAATACATAGGAGAAATGAACTTAGGGCAGAAAAAATGCTTCAAGCAAAATTAAAATCTAATAATAAAATAGAAATTATTTGGGATACTGTAGTTGAAGATGTTATCGGCACTAAAGAGCCGAAGACTGTTAATGCATTAAAAATTAAAAATGTAAAAGATAATAAAGTTAAAGAGCTTAAAGTTGATGGTTTATTTATTGCCATAGGTCATGATCCAGCAACATCTTTGTTTAAAGATCAACTTAATATGGACAAAGAAGGGTATTTAATTACAAAACCTGACTCTACTGAAACAAATATTCCAGGAGTTTTTGCTGCAGGAGACGTAAAGGATAAAATTTTTAGACAAGCTGTTACCGCTGCAGGAATGGGTTGTATGTCAGCACTTGAAGCTGAAAAGTATCTATCAGAGACTAGTTAAGGCTATCACAAAAAGTTTTAATTCTTTTCATTGCATTCTTTAAATTTTCCATTGAGGTAGCATAAGATACCCTAAAATAACCGTCTAAACCAAATGCAGAACCTTGAACCACAGCTACCTCAGCTTTTTCTAACAGTTTCTCTACAAAATCTTTATCGGTTTTCAGTTTTGTTTTCTTGTTTAATAGCTTTTTACAGTTTGGAAAAACATAAAAAGCTCCTTCAGGGCTTAAGCAGCTTATACCTTTTATATTATTTAAACAATCAACAACGAAATTTCTTCTCTCTTTAAAAGAATTTGATCTTTCTGAAATAAAATCTTGTGTTCCGTTTAAAGCCTCGACTGCAGCTGCTTGGCTTATGGATGTAGGATTACTAGTTGATTGGGATTGAATTTTAGCCATCGCTTTAATTATTTCCTTTGGACCTGCAGCATAACCTATTCTCCAGCCAGTCATTGAGTAAGATTTACTCACTCCATTCATAGTTAAAGTTCTGCTTTTTAATTTTTCAATTTGCGCAATTGTAAAAAATTTAAAACCGTCATATGTAATATGTTCGTAAATATCATCGCTTAAAATATATAAATTTTTATATTTCATTAAAATCTTCGATAAAGCTATTATCTCATCTTTGGTATAACCAGAGCCTGTAGGGTTAGACGGAGAGTTTATAATTATCCACTTTGTTTTCTTTGAAACTGCTTTTTTTAATTTTTCTGGTGTTAATTTAAAATTATTTTTTTCATCACACTTTATTATTTTAGGTTTTCCTCCAGCTAACAAAACAATGTCAGGGTAAGAAACCCAATAAGGTGCTGGAATAATGACCTCATCACCTTTATTAATGGTTGCCATAAAAGCATTATATAAAACTTGCTTTCCACCAGTTCCAACGGAAATTTGATCAAGCTCATATGATAAATGATTTTCTCTAGAAAATTTTGCCTGGATAGCTTTTTTTAAAGCTGGAGTTCCATCCACTGCTGTATATTTTGTATCCCCTTTTCTAATCGCCTCTATTGCCGCTTCTTTAATATTGTCTGGAGTATCAAAATCGGGCTCCCCAGCCCCTAGGCCGATAACATCCTTTCCAGCAGCTCTCATTTCCCTAGCTTTTGAGGTAACTGCTATTGTAGGCGACGGTTTTATACGTTTTAAACTATTGGAAACTATGCTCATTGAAATTTATAATATAATTATTTTATTATTAACACAAAATGCAAAATACTTATCAAGAAAAATTAGCTGATCTAGAAGTTAATAACTCAAAAAAAATTAAGAAGCTAGAAGGAGGTATTAACTTTAAAATCAAAAGTGATTTTCAACCTAGCGGTGACCAACCAGAGGCCATTAAACAAATATTAAAAAACTTGAAAGATAACAAACAAGAACAGGTGCTTTTAGGTGTTACAGGATCAGGTAAAACGTTCACAATGGCAAAAGTTATCGAAAAAGCTAATAGACCTGCTTTAATACTAGCGCCAAACAAAACTTTAGCTGCTCAATTGTACGGAGAGTTTAAAAGTTTTTTTCCAGATAATGCTGTAGAGTATTTTGTATCATATTACGATTACTACACTCCAGAAGCATACGTTCCTAGATCTGATACTTATATAGAAAAAGAGGCTTCAATAAATGAGCAAATTGATCGTATGAGACACTCGGCTACAAGATCTTTGTTGGAAAGAGATGATGTGATTATTGTTGCAAGTGTATCATGTATTTATGGTTTAGGTTCTGTAGAGGCGTACTCAAAAATGACTATAACTTTAAAGAAAAATTATGAATATATGCGAGACGATTTAATCAGAGCATTTATAAACTTGCAGTACAAAAGAAATGATCAAAATTTTTTTAGAGGGACCTTTAGGGTAAGAGGAGAAAATTTAGAGATCTTTCCGTCACACTTAGAAGATAGAGCATGGAGAATAAGTTTTAATTTAAATAAATTAGAAAAAATTGAAGAATTTGACCCGCTCACTGGAGACAAGACAAACGATTACTCAATTATAAAAATTTACGCTAATAGTCATTACATAACTCCTAAACCTACTATCGAGCAAGCAATCAAACAAATAAAATCTGAGTTAGCTGAGACTTTAAAAAGACATAGAGAAAATAATAAACTTTTAGAGGAACAGAGATTAAGAGAACGAACTAAGTTTGATCTAGAAATGATTGAAGCCACCGGAACATGTGCAGGGATAGAAAATTATTCAAGATTTTTATCAGGAAGAAAAGCTGGCGAACCACCCCCTACCCTGTTTGAGTATTTTCCAGATAATGCAATTATATTTGTAGACGAAAGTCACGTAACAGTCCCTCAATTAAATGGAATGTATAAAGGTGACCGGACAAGAAAAAGTACGTTAGCCGAATATGGGTTTAGACTCCCGTCGTGTATGGATAATAGACCATTGAAATTTGAAGAGTGGGATTTAATGAGAACGCAAACTGTTTTTGTCTCTGCTACCCCAGGACCTTGGGAACTAAAACAAACAAGCAATAAATACATTGACCAAATCATTAGGCCAACAGGTTTGATAGACCCACCGGTTGAAATAAGGCCAGCCAAAACTCAAGTTGATGATCTTATGCACGAGGCAAAAGAGATTGTAAAAAAAGGATATAGAGTTCTTGCTACAACGCTGACAAAAAAAATGGCTGAAGATCTTACTGAGTACCTCCATGAAAATGGTCTTAAAGTAAGATATATGCACTCTGACATTGATACTCTTGAAAGAATTGAGATCATAAGAGATTTAAGAATGGGAGTGTTTGATATTCTTGTAGGAATTAATTTGTTGAGAGAAGGATTAGATATTCCCGAATGTGCTTTGGTAGCAATTTTAGATGCTGATAAAGAGGGATTTTTAAGATCTGAAACTTCTTTAATTCAAACAATTGGAAGAGCAGCGCGAAATGTTGATGGTAAAGTAATTTTATATGCTGATAAAGTCACGAAGAGTATTGAAAAAGCCATTAAGGAAACAGATAGGAGAAGAAATAAACAATTAGAGTATAATAAGAAAAATGGAATAACTGCTGAGTCAGTTAAAAAAGAGATAAGTGATATCTTAGAGTCCGTTTACGAAAAAGATTACGTAAAAATTAGTGAGGGCTCAAATGTAGGCGGAAACTTAAAAAAACATCTGAAAGCTTTAAATAGAAAAATGAAAGAAGCTGCATCTAATTTAGAATTCGAAGAGGCAGCTAAACTAAGAGATGAAATGAGAAAATTAGAGGCGAGTGAACTTGAAATTACTTTAAATCCAAAAATTTCCCAATATAATTTAAAAAGTAAGGTATATCCAAAAGGTAGATCAACTATGGGTATGCCGGGCACTAAACCAAGAAAAGCGATAAAAAAATGGAAGCCAAAAAAATAATAATCACTGGTGCAGCTACTAGAATAGGCTCTGCAATCGCAAAGAGTTTAGTTAACTTTCAAACAAAAATAGGTATTCACTATAATAAATCTAAAAGTAGCGCCTTAAAATTAAAAAAAGAATTAGAAGAACTTGGTGCTGAAGCATATTTGTTCAAAGCTGATTTAAATAATCTTAAACAAACCGAAACTTTAATAAAAAAAGCTTATAAAACTCTGAAAGGATTAGATTGTTTAATTAATAATGCATCTATTTTTGAAAACGATAATCTTGAAAATTTTTCTGAAAAATCCTTTACAAAACATATAAATATCAACTTAAAAGCACCAGCAATCTTAACGCAAAATTTTAAAAAATTAATTAAAAACAAAGAGGGATGTATCATTAATATTATTGATCAAAGAGTTGAAAAATTAACTCCTTTTTTTTTCTCTTACACTCTAAGTAAATCTTCATTGGCCACTTTTACAAAAACATCGGCAATGAAATTAGCACCTAATATAAGAGTCAATGGTATCTCACCTGGGCCAACTTTAAAAAACAAAAGACAATCCGAAGCGCATTTCAAAAAACAATGGAAATCTACACTCTTAAGGAAAAAAGTAGACCTAGATAACATATGTAACGGGGTAAGGTTTTTTATTGAAAATAAAAGTATAACAGGAGAAATAATAAATATCGATAGCGGGCAAAGACTTGCCTGGCAAACACCAGATATTATTAATACAAAAGAATGAAAATAATTAAATTCAAAAAGAGAGAAAAATTTAAATATAAAAGAAAAGTAATTATAAAAGATTTAATTTTGAATATTTCGATAGGGATACATAATTTTGAAAAAAAAAAGAAGCAAAGAGTAAAATTTAATATTGAAATTTTAACTAATCCATATGTACTTCCTAATAGTAAAGATTTAAATTCAATACTGAATTATGAAGAAATTGTTGGTAAAATTGAAAAAATTTCATATTTAAGACATCACGAGCTACTCGAAGATCTAGCAGAAAATATTTTTAATATGATATTTAAAAATAAACTTGTTAAAAAGATAAATCTTAAGATAGAGAAGTTGGATATCTTGAAAAAAACTAAATCTGTTGGTATCGAAGTATCAAAATCAAAAGTATGATGAATAGTTTAGAGTTAGGAAAAAAAGTAATTAAGGAAAAAATACCGCTAATACCAAAAAACCCTGGGGTTTATAAAATGATTAGTTCCACTGGTGAAATCCTTTATATTGGGAAAGCTAAAAACATACCAAATAGACTTAAAAGTTATGTAACTGAATCAAATCTTCCAATTAGAACTGAGAGAATGCTCTCACTCACACACAACCTTGAAACTACTAGCACAAGTAATGAGAGCGAGGCTCTTCTATTAGAAGCAAATTTAATAAAAAAACATAAACCTCGTTACAACATTCTTTTGCGTGATGACAAGTCTTTTCCTTATATTTATATTGGTAATAAAGATAAGTGGCCACAACTTACAAAATTAAGAGGGAAAAAATCAAAAACAGGATACTATTTTGGTCCTTTTGCATCAATCGGATCTGCTAATTGGACAATAAAAATTTTACAAAAAATTTTTCTTTTACGTGTTTGTGATGACACCGTTTTTAAAAATAGAGAGAGGCCGTGTATCCTTTACCAAATTAAAAGATGCTCAGCCCCGTGTGTTGGACATATAAATGAAAAAGATTACGAGGCTACGGTAACCGACGCTATTGATTTTATTTCTGGTAAATCTAGAAGAATTCAAAAAAATTTATCCAAAGAAATGGAAAAAGCTAGTAAAGAATTAGATTACGAAAAAGCTGCCGTAGCTAGAGACAGAATAAAAGCATTAACTCAAATCCAAACTTCTCAAAAAATAAATCAAACAAACTTAACAGAAGCTGATGTTATTAGTATTTATAAAGAAACAGGAAAAACATGTGTCCAAGTGTTTTTTTTCAGGTCAAAACAAAACTGGGGCAATCAAGCTTTCTATCCAAAACACGATCCGGATGATAGTATAGAGGATATACTATGTTCTTTTATATCTCAATTTTATGAGAACAAAACGATTCCTAGACTCATATTAACTAACTGTGAAGTCAAAGACAAAAAACTTATTGAGAAAACATTCTCTGAGAAGGATAAAAAAGATATCATTATTAAGCTAGCTAAAAGTAAAAATGAGATAAGTATTTCTAATCTTGCAGAGAAAAATGCAAAACAATCTTTAAAACAAAAACTCATTCAATCTGATACTAACAATAATCTTATTGAGGAATTAGCATCTAAATTCAATATTAATAACAATATTGAATTGATAGAAGTTTACGATAATAGCCACATTCAAGGAACTGACTCAGTAGGGTCAGTAATTTGTTTCAGTAATGAGGGCTTCGTGAAGAAAAGATATAGGAAATTCAATATTAAAGATGAAAAAATAAAAAATGATGACTATGGCATGATGAAAGAAGTTTTATTTAGAAGATTTTCAAAAGCAATTAAAGAAAAATCTGGCTCACTGTCATTACCAGATCTAATAATGATTGACGGTGGAAAAGGACAGTACTCTGTTTCTAGAGAAGTTCTAAATGAGTTAGGACTGCATGATTTGCCAATTTTAGCAGTGGCAAAGGGTAAAAAAAGAAATGCTGGAGAGGAAAAAATCTATTATGACAATAAAGAGTATATTTTAGAAAAAAATGATCCATTGTTATTTTTTATACAAAGACTCAGAGATGAGGCTCATAGATTTGCGATAAGCACTCACAGAGCTAAAAGAAAGAAAAACCTAAGCAAATCTTTGTTAGATCAAATCCAAGGGATTGGAAAACAAAGAAAAAGAGCTTTATTAAATCATTTTGGTTCTGCGCGCGCTGTTGAGTCTGCAAGCTTTGATGATTTAAAATCTGTGGAAGGAATAGAAGACAATATAGCAAAGAAAATATATGATTATTTTCACGAATAAATGAAATTAAAAATACCAAACATACTTACTATAGGTAGGATTATAATTGTTCCAATTTTTGTAGTTACTTTTTTTATTCCTGGTTTTTTTGGAGATTTGATACCATTTTTTTTGTTTGTTTTAGCAAGTTTTACAGATTATTTAGATGGTTTATTAGCAAGATTTTTTAAAGAAGAGTCTAAGTTAGGAGAACTTTTAGATCCCATAGCAGACAAAATTCTTGTTGCCGCCGCACTAATTTTGCTTGTAATGAATGGAACAATAAAAAACTATGAGGTCATAGCTGCAGTAATTATTTTAACCAGAGAGATCTTGGTATCAGGTTTAAGAGAATTTTTAGCAAAAGGAAAAATTACAATGCAAGTAACAAGCTTAGCAAAAATGAAAACTTTTATTCAAATGACATCAATTGCAATTCTACTTACTGGAGATATTGGAAATAAAATTATAAATTTTCAAGATTATAACGCACAAACAGTAGGAATCATTTTATTATGGTTATCCGCTTTTTTGACACTATACACAGGTTACGATTATCTTAGAAAGGGTATTGATCATGCGATAAATGAAGATAGCAAAGACTAAGCGGCAGTATCTTTTCTAACTAATTTTTGATAATCATCATTTAAACTAGAAATTAAGTTACATACTTTGAATTTGTATTCATTAATTTGAGAAACTGGTGTAACTTCTGCAGCGGTACCTGTCAAAAAACACCCAACAAATTCTCTCATTTCTTCTGGCTTTATTTTTCTTTCAATTACATTTATTCCTTTGGACTTTGCAATTTTTATTACTTCGCGTCTCGTAATACCATCGAGAAAAGAGTCTGGCACTGGTGTATGGAGATCCTCATTTTTGCTTTTAAAAAATACATTTGCACCTGTGGCCTCTGCGATATTACCCTCATGATCTAACATCAAAGAGTCTGTAAAACCTTCAGCCTCTGCCTCATGTTTTGATAAAGTACAAATCATATATAAACCAGCTGCTTTGGTATCCCAAGGAATTGTATTAGGTGCAGGTCTTCTCCAGCTAGAAATATTTAGTTTTATTCCATTCAGTTTTAATTTTGGATCAAAATAAGATCCCCATTCCCAAGTCGCGACCGCAACATGAATTTTATTTTTTTGTGCAGAGATAGCCATCATTTCACTACCTCTCCATATTAGAGGTCTTACATAGCCATTTTTTACTTTTTGAATATGGACTATATTCTTACAAGCATCGTTTATCTCTTTTTGAGAATAAGGAACTTTTATTCCCATTCTTTTTGCGGAATAAAATAATCTCTCAGTGTGCTCTTCAAGCCTAAATATTTCACCATCGTAAACTCTCTCGCCCTCAAAAACACAACTTGCATAGTGAAGACCGTGGTTTAAGATGTGAATATTTGCATCTTTCCATTCAACAGTTTTTCCATTAAACCAAATTTTTCCTGATCTCTTATCGTAAGGTATATTTTCCATTTAACTTAAATATATAGATTTTTTTTTTTTTAAAAAGTATATTCCAAATAAGGATAAGTCAATATAACTTACCATTATGAAAGATTTACTTTATTTAAAAGATGATCAAATAAAAGAGTTTATTCAATTGCTTTATTATGCCTATAGAGAGACCTTTTCAGATCCAAGAGAAATTTTATCAAAAAAATTTTTTGGTCCAGCTCATTTAAGAGCTTTGCACTTAATTGAGAGAAATCCTGGTATAAATTTAGGAGAGTTGATATTTAAATTGAAAGTAACAAAACAAAGTTTGAATAGAGTTTTGCGGGATTTGATAAATTCTAAAATGATAAAGCAAATACAAGACGAAAATGATACAAGAAAGAAAAACTTATTTTTAGATAAAGAAGGAAAAATATTTTTTGACTTGGTGTATTCTTCTCAAAAAAAAAGAATATTTAATGCTTTAAAAAGTTCAAGTTCTGACTCGGTCATTAAGTTTAAAAATGTGTTAAAAAAAATTATAGATGGAAAATAATAAATTACATATTTTAGTTGTTGACGATGATGATGGTATTAGGAGTCTACTAAAAGATTTCCTTTCTAGAAATAATTATATTGTCTCAACAGCTGAAAATGCAGATCAAGCTAAAACAAAGCTTGAATATATAAAGTTTGATATTCTTATATTAGATGTGATGATGCCTGGAAAAAATGGATATGAACTAACAAAAGATATTAAAAAAAGTGAAAAAGTCCCTATAATCCTGCTAACCGCAAAAGGAGAAGTAGAAAATAGAATTAAAGGTTTAGAAATAGGTGCTGAGGATTATATTAGTAAACCTTTTGAGCCTAAAGAATTACTCTTAAGAATAAGAAATATTTTAAAGAATAACACCAAAATTAATCTTGGATATAAACACACTATCGGTAATGCTAAAGTTGATTTAAACAGAATGACAATTTCTTTCAAAGAAAAAAATAAAAAAATAAATAATTCCGAAAAAAAAGTATTAGTAGAAATGCTTTCTAATCCTGGGAAAACTTTTTCTCGAGAGGAAATTAGTAAAATTTCTGGAATAAATCAAGAAAGGTCAATTGATGTCATGATAACAAGATTGAGACAGAAGTTCGAGACAAATCCCAAAAATCCTAAATATTTACAAACTATAAGAGGTGAAGGCTATGTTCTCTGGATTGAATAAATTTTTAAAAATTATTTTGCCAAAAAGACTATTTTATAGAGCTTTAATAATTGTTGCTGCACCAACAATTATTTTACAATTAATAATAACAATTGTTTTTTATGACAGTATTTGGATCAAAGCAAATAAAAATTCAACTAGGGCTTTAGTAACACAATTGAAAACAATAGAAGAGGTTTATCAAAACGATAAGAAAAATTTAGATTTTTTTACAGATAGTTATAAAAATAATTTTAATTTTGAAATAGGAATTAATCAAAATCAATTTCCTAGCATCTCTGGAGAAAGAAAATTTAGTCCAATGGATAGAGCGCTAAGAAGGGAATTAAAGTCAACATTTGGTAACAACAATTACTGGTTCAGCACATCTAAATTTAAAAATGCTGTTGAAATAAAGATTAAATCTAAAAATGAAATAATAGAATTTTTGGTGCCAAAAGAGATGGTCTCAGCATCTTCAGTAAGATTATTTGTTTTATGGACAACACTTCCCTCAATACTTTTAATTGTTATAGCTTTAATTTTTCTTAAGAATCAAACAAGACCTTTGGTAAAATTAGCTAAAGCAGCAGAAAGATTTGGAAAAGGAGATTACGTCAATGACTTTAGACCTTCAGGAGCACAAGAGATAAGAAAAGCTGCTTATGAATTTGATAGAATGGCAAAAAGAATAAACAGACACTTGAATCAACGATCCGAAATGTTGTCTGGTATTAGCCACGATTTAAGAACACCTTTAACAAGATTAAAACTTCAATTAGCTATGCTAACTCAAAAAGATATAAGCACAAGAATGTCTAAAGATATTGATGAAATGGAAAGGATGCTAAACGATTATCTTCAATTTGCAAAAACTCAATCTAAAGAGTCAACAACCTCGATTGAATTAACAAATCTAATAAAAGAACTTAGTCAAAATTTAGATAATAAAAATTTGGACATATCTTTTCAAGATAATATTACTCTCAAAGGAAGACCTGTAGCTTTAAAAAGATCTTTAGAAAATATAATTCAAAATGGTTTAACTTATGGGAAAAAGGTATTAGTAACTGTCAAAAAAAGTTCAAACCGTGGTCTAATTCTTATCGAGGACGATGGTCCTGGAATACCTGAAGATCAATATAAGAATGTTTTCAAACCATTTTTTAGACTTGATAAAAGCAGAAGTTTAAATCAGTCTGGAGTAGGTCTAGGTCTTGCTATTGTTGAAGACATTATCAATTCACATGGAGGCAATATTCAACTAGGAAAAAGTCAATTAGGTGGATTACAAGTTAAGATTTCCTTACCTTTTTGAATTTTTTTTTTTTTTTAATTCTTTTATTATTTTATCTTGTTTTTGAACAATTCTTTTTAAAACTTCAAACTCTTCTCTTGAAACCAAGTTAAGTTTATTGATTAATTGATCTTTTTTAAATTTTAGATCAGTAGATAATTCTTTTCTGAGATCCTTTGAACTTAAAATTCCATTTTCAATTAAACTTGAAATTGTTTTCAAGATTTTTTCTGAATTTTTCATATCTCATCTTATTTGATAGAAATATTAATTTCAAATATGATATAAGAAAATATGTTTATTCATAACTTGGACCCTGTAATAATTAATTTTGGGATTTTATCTATAAGATGGTATTCACTAGCCTATATTTTTGGAATATTGATCGGTTGGTGGTATGGAAACAAAATAATACTTAAGAAATTTGATGCTGAAAGAGCCAAAACAGATGTAAAAATTTTTGATGAACTAATTACATATATCATTATCTCAATAGTTATTGGTGGAAGAGTTGGTTATGTTCTCTTTTATAATCCTAGTTATTATTACGAAAATCTTGTTGAAATTTTCAAAATATGGGAAGGAGGTATGTCTTTCCATGGAGCTTTGCTAGGGGTAATCATTGGAACTTATATTTATTCAAGGAGAAAAAATGTAAAAACTTTTTTTCTTTTAGATATTATTGCCTGTGTATCGCCTATAGGAATTTTTTTAGGTCGAATTGCAAATTTTATAAATGGGGAGCTAATAGGTAAAACTACAAATGTTTATTGGGGAGTAATTTTTCCAAAATTTGATAATGAAGTCAGACACCCTTCCCAATTATATGAGGCCTTTTTAGAAGGATTGTTATTATTTTTTATATTGAATTTCATTTTTTTTAAAAAGAGCTACAAAGTCGGAAATTGTTCATTAATGTTTTTAATATTTTATGGATTTTTTAGAATTATTTCAGAATTTTTTAGACAACCCGATATTCAAATTGGTTATCTTTTTGGATTTTTGAGTATGGGAATGCTCTTAAGTACAATTATGATTTTTTTTGGGGCAATTATTTATTTAAAAAAAAATGTCTAGTAACTCAATTAACCGTAAATTTAAATTTGAAAAACCTATACCTGTTGATGAGTTTATTGAGAACGCTCTTTATGAACCTAATAAAGGATATTATAATATAAAAATTCCATTCGGTAAAAAGGGTGATTTCGTTACTGCACCAACAATATCAAACTTGTTCTCAGAAATAATTGCGGTTTGGGTTATTTCAACTTGGGAAAAATTAGGTAAACCAAAAAAATTTAATTTTGTAGAACTTGGACCCGGTGATGGAAGCCTTGCAAAAGTTTTAGTTGAAACATTTAAAAAATTTCCTAATTTCAATAAAGCTATAAATATTTTTTTGTATGAAAAAAGTAATTTTCTTATAAAAATTCAAAAACAAAAATTAAAAAATTATCGTGTTAAATGGACTAAAAATTTTAATCAAATAAAAACAGGTCCTATAATTTTTTTTGGTAACGAATTCTTTGATGCAATTCCAGTAAAACAGTTTTTGTACAAAGATAAATCATTCATGGAAAAGTTTTACTCAATTAGTCCAAACTCTAAAGTGAAGGAGTCATACAAAAAATCAGATAAAAGGGATACTGAAAAAATTAAATCATTCAAAACATTGAAGGGATTAAAGTTTTTTGAATTTCCAAAAATGGGACTTGCTGAAATGGATAATATTATAAAAAAAATTAAAAATTTATCTGGAGGAATTTTGTTAATAGATTATGGATATATAAAAAGTATAAAAGGCAGTACCTTGCAAGCAGTTAAAAGTAATAAAAAAATGGATATGAAAGATTTATTTAAAAATATTGGAAAAGCTGACATAACTTCCTTAGTAAATTTTACCCTTTTAAAAGAGTATTATTTAAAAAATAATCTAAAAGTTAAAAATATAGTTTCACAAAAATTTTTTCTTGAGAAAATGGGAATTATTGAAAGAGCAAAAATACTTGAGAAAAAAATGACAACCAAACAAAAAGAATACATGTATATTACTTTAATGAGGCTTCTTCGTAGAGAATTAATGGGTGAATTATTCAAAGTAATTTTTGCCTTTAAATCAGAAAAAAATGATTTTTTGGGATTTAAATAATGTTTTACTCAAAGAAATTCAGAAAATTTAATGAAATTAAACACTGCTTTTTTTCAAGAAAGGGCGGGTTCTCAAGTGGGGTCTATAAAAGTTTAAATTGTGGAAGCGGGTCAAAAGATAAGAAAATAAACATTGATAAAAATTTAAAATTAATTTCAAAAAAAATGTCTGTAAAAAGAAATAATTTGATTTTAATGTATCAAACACACAGTAATAAAGTTAAAGAAATAAATAAAAAAAATTATAAAAATAAAATTTACGCAGATGCTATGATAACTAAAATTCCTAAATTAGCTTTAGGCGTAGTTACTGCAGACTGTGTGCCAATTTTAATATACGAAAAATATAACAAAATTATCGGCTGTATCCACGCGGGATGGAAAGGGGCATTTACAGGTATTATAAAAAAAACGATCTTTAAAATAAAAAAATTAAAATCTAATAATAAAATTTATGCAAGCGTAGGTCCTTGTATTGGAAAAGAAAGTTATGAAGTAGATTTTCAATTTTTTAAAAAATTTGTGTTGAAAAAAAAAAAATATAAAAAATATTTCATCAATAAAAATAAGAAAAAGAAATTGTTTAATTTGAGGAAATTTGTGACAGATCAACTTTTAGAGATGAAGGTGATAGTTGATCAAGTAGATCATGACACATTTAAAGAAAAAAATAACTTTTTTAGCTATAGGAGGTCCACTATTCTTAAAGACAGGGACTATGGAAGGTGTATATCTGTAATAAGGATAATTTAGATTAAATTTGAAAACATACTAAAATAATTGTATAAGTATTTATATTTCATGAAAATATTATCTGGAACTAGCAATCTTAAGCTTAGCAAAGATATATCTAAAAATTTAAAACTAAAGCTGATTAATACTAATATAAAAAGATTTTCTGACGGAGAGATCTACATTGAAATTAATGAGAATATTAGAGGAAATAGCGTATTTGTTATTCAATCAACTTCTAATCCTGCGAATGACAACTTAATGGAACTACTTTTAGTAATGGATGCCCTCAAAAGATCTTCAGCAAAAACAATAACTGCGGTAATTCCCTATTTTGGCTATGCTAGACAAGACAGAAAAGTTGCTCCAAGGACTTCTATCTCGGCAAAAGTAGTTGCAAACTTAATTTCAAATGCGGGCGCAACAAGAGTTGTAACTGTAGATTTGCATGCAGGTCAAATACAAGGTTTTTTTGATATGCCAGTAGATAATTTATATACCGCACCTCTATTTGCTAAATATATAAAAAAAAAATTAAGCTCTAAAAAATTAATTTGTGTTTCACCTGATGTTGGTGGGGTTGCAAGAACTAGGGCATTGGCTACAAGGATCAAAGCAGATCTTGCAATTATAGATAAAAGAAGACCGGCCCCTGGTAAATCTGAAGTCATGAACATTATTGGTGATGTAAAAAATAAAACTTGTATTATTGTTGATGATATTATTGATAGCGGAGGTACTATAGTAAATGCTGTCGATGCATTAAAGAAAAAAGGAGCGAACGAAGTTTACGTGTTTATTACTCATGCAGTGCTAAGTGGTGATGCAGTTAAAAAAATAAAGAATTCAAAAATAAAAAAATTGATTATTACTGACACAATTGAAAATGTACAAAAAATAAAGAATAATAATAAAATCGAGGTGTTATCTATTGCCTCACTAATGTCAGAAGCTATTAAAAGAATAGCTAATTCAAATTCAGTGTCAGATTTATTTAATTAACCCTTGTTTTAGTGAAGATCATGAGTTATACACCCCTTTCAATAAATTTATGAGTAACCTTAAAGCTTTAAAAAGAGAAAATTTATCTTCAGGCTCAAATAATAAATTGAGAGCTAAAGGTCTAGTTCCTGCAATTTTGTATGGAGGTAATAACCCTAATCAAAATATTTCTGTAAGCTTGAAAGATATCTCAACAATAATTAATTCTGATACATTTATGTCAAAAGTATTAGAAATAGAAGTTGATGGAAAAAAGGAAAAAGTTATTCCTCGAGATGTCTCTTACCATGTAGTTTCTGAACAACCAATTCACATAGATTTTATGAGAATTGTATCAGGTAAAAAAATTGTCCTTGAAATTCCAGTGAAATTCATAAACCACCCTGACTCACCGGGCTTAAAAAGGGGAGGAGTTTTAAATATTGTAAGAAGAAAAGTGGAATTAAAGTGTCCAGCTGAAAACATACCAGATGAAATAGTAGTTGATCTTGCTGGCACCGACATAGGGACAAGCATTAAAATATCCTCGGTTAAACTTCCTGACAATGTCATACCTACTATTACTGATCGTGATTTCGTTGTAGCAACAGTTGCAGCCCCAACAGTTATTAAAGAACCTGAAAAACCAGCTGAGGGATCAACTCAAGAAGGTGTAGAAGGTGAGGCTCCTGCTGAGGGTGCTGAAGCTGCTCCTAAAGATGGAGAGGGAGCTAAAAAAGATGAAAAATCTAAAGATGGTGCAGGTGATAAAAAACCCGAAGATAAAAAACCTGCAGAGAAAAAACCTACAGACAAAAAATAAAATATGCTTTTACTAGTAGGATTAGGGAATCCAGGTTCAAATTATACTAATACGAGACATAACATCGGTTTTAAAATTATTGATGCAATAAATTCTCACTTTAAACTTTCAAAACAAAAACCTAAATTTAAAGGATTGTTAACCACGGGAAATATTGATGAGAAAAAAATTTACGCAATTAAACCTCTGACGTTTATGAATAATTCTGGTACAGCAATAAAAGAACTTATAGACTACTTCAAAATTGACGCAAAAGATGTAATTGTTTTTCATGATGATATGGATATTGATTTCGGAAAGATAAAAGCTAAGTTTGGTGGAAGTAGTGCGGGTCATAATGGAATTGAGTCGATTGATAAATTTATTGGTAAAGATTATTCTAGAGTAAGGATAGGAATTGGTCATCCAAAACAAAAAAAGAAAGTAAATAATCACGTATTAGAGGACTTTAAAGATGATGAAGAGGAAAAAATTAAAGAAATTACAGAAAATATCGTAAAACAGATTCCTACTTTAATTGATAAAAAAATAGACTTATTTTCTAGTAAAGTTAATCAAAATCTAAATGGGATTTAAGTGTGGAATAGTTGGATTGCCGAATGTAGGGAAATCAACTTTATTTAACGCCTTAACTGCCTCTAAAAATGCTGAGGCAGCAAATTTTCCTTTCTGCACAATTGATCCCAATATCGGTATTGTTGATGTAATTGATGAAAGATTAGATCAATTAGCTAAGCTTTCTAATTCAAAAAAAAAGGTTTATACAAATATAACCTTTGTTGACATAGCTGGCTTAGTTAAGGGTGCATCAAAAGGTGAGGGTCTTGGCAATAAATTTCTTTCACATATTAGAGAAGTAGATGCGATAATACATTTAGTGAGGTGCTTCGACTCAGAAAAAATTACCCACGTAAATTCAAAAATAAGCCCCTCAAATGATTTAGAAACTATTAAGACGGAAATAGTTTTGTCTGACCTTGACATTGTTCAAAAAAAACTTGAAAAGGGTAAAAAAAAACTTCTTGAGGATAAAGAAATAAAGATTTTAGAGGAAAAATTAAATCAGCTTGATAAAAATCAAGAGGTCAAGATTAATAATGAAGAAGAAAATAAATTTTTATCAAGTATAGGTCTATTAAGTATTAAACCTAAAATAATTGTATGTAATGTAGATGAAGAGAATTTGTCTAAAGGAAATCAATATACTGAGGAAGTGCAAAACAAATATCCTAATGAAAAAATAATAAAAATCTGCGCTGATATAGAAGACCAGCTTTCGAGTTTAGATAAGAATGAAAAAGAGGTTTTTATGCAAGATATCGGTTTAAATAAAACTGGATTAAATAAATTAATTAAAGAGGGATATGATCTTTTAAAATTAGATACTTTTTTTACTTCAGGTCCTCAGGAAAGTAGAGCTTGGACAGTAAGAAAAAATACTATTGCCCCAAAAGCAGCAAGTGTCATTCATACCGATTTTGAAAAAAACTTTATCAGGGCGGAGGCTGTATCTTGTGAAGATTTTATAAAATATGGTAGTGCAGAAAAATGTAAAGAAAATGGAAAGTTAAGAATTGAAGGAAAAGATTATATTGTAAAAGATGGTGATGTTTTATACTTCAGAGTCAATCCTTGACCATATTTTTTTCATGCTTAAATAAACAAGAATTGTTAAAAGTACTAAATAAATAATTACTTTAACACCAGTTTTATGTCTCTCTTCAAGTTCTGGCTCAGCAGCCCAAGCCAAAAAAGTTGTTACATCTTTGGCCATTTGATCAACAGTGGACTCCGTGCCATCTGCATATTCAACTAATCCATCCATTAAATTATTTGGCATTTTAATTTTATTACCGGCCATATATTTATTATAATAAACACCGTCATCAAGCGTTACACCTGGAGGAGGGTCTTCGTAGCCAACAAGAACTGAATAAATGTAATTAGCTCCTCCTTTTCTTGCTTTGACTAAAACTGACATATCAGGGGGGTATGCTCCACCATTTGCAGCTGTTGCTGCCTGAACATTAGGGTATGGGCTCTTAAATTTATCTGAAGGTTTTCCTGGACGAGTAAACATTTCTCCTTGAGAGTCTGGACCATCCTCTATTTCGAAACTAGCTGCAATCGCTTTTACTTCTTGTTCTGAAAACTCAGGTCCACCAGGTTCTCCTAGATTTCTATAGCTAAGATATTGCATCGAATGACAAGAAGCACAGACTTCTTTATAAACTTGAAAACCTCTTTGTAGTGACGCTCTATCAAAGGTTCCTGTTAAACCTTTAAAACTCCAATCCACTTTAATTGGATCAACCATTTCAGCGCTTTGTAGTGGTCTAAGTGAGATAATAAGCAAAAAAGATAAAACGAGTAGTTTTATATTAGACTTTATCATTAACCTTCCTAGCTAAAGATGGTTCTGCTCCTCCGGTTAATACTGGCTCGGAGATGCTCATGGGAATCGGATCCGTTTTTTCCAAATAACCGACAACAGGCATAACAACTATAAAATGTAAGAAATAATAAATAGTTCCCACTCTAGCTAATACTAAGTAAATTCCCTCAGCTGGCATCGCGCCAACATAACCAAGCATTAGAACGTCTATTACTAATATCCAAAAGAACTGTCTGTAAATCGGTCTAAAAACAGCTGATCTAACTTTTGATGTGTCTAACCAAGGTAGTACAAATAAAATAAAAATTGCACTGAACATTAAAATCACTCCACCTAATTTATCAGGGACAGATCTTAAAATTGCGTAAAATGGTAACAAATACCATTCAGGTACTATGTGAGCAGGTGTAACTAACGGATTGGCGGGTATATAATTATCTGAGTGTCCCAAAACATTAGGAGTGAAGAATACAAATCCAGCAAATATGATCATAAAAACTAAAAGCGCGAAAGCATCTTTAATTGTAATATAAGGATGAAACGGAACTGTATCTTTAGATGGTTTCTTTATATCAATACCTACAGGGTTATTATTTCCTGGAACATGTAAAGCCCAAATGTGTAAAACTACTAATCCTAAAATTAAAAACGGGATTAAATAATGTAAACTAAAGAATCTGTTTAGTGTTGGATTATCTACAGAATATGCTCCCCATAACCAAGTTGTTATACTATCTCCAACTAAAGGGATCGCACTAAATAAATTAGTTATTACTGTAGCGCCCCAGAAACTCATTTGACCCCAAGGCAAAACATAACCCATGAAAGCTGCTGCCATCATCAATAAATAAATCATCAGACCAATTATCCAAATTACTTCTCTTGGTGATTTATATGATCCATAAAATAAAGACCTAAAAATGTGAATATAAACTGCTAGGAAAAACATAGATGCGCCATTGCTATGAATATATCTTATGAGCCAACCATAATTTACATCTCTCATTATATGTTCTACACTCGCAAAAGCTAAATCTGCATGAGCGACGTAATGCATAGCTAAAACAATTCCTGTAACGATTTGAGTGATTAAACAAAAAGTTAAAATTCCACCAAAGGTCCACCAATAATTTAAATTTTTTGGAGTAGGATAATCGGTAAGGTGTGCTCCAAGAGTAAGTAATGGCAAACGGTCATTAAACCATTTAGCTGCTTTAGATTTTGGTACGTATTCGTGTTCACTCATAATTTCTTAACCAATCTTTATTGTATTACTGTCAACAAATTCGAACTTCGGTATCTCCATGTTTGTTGGCGCTGGTCCTTTTCTTATTCTGCCTGATACATCGTAATGTGAACCATGACAAGGACAAAACCAACCATTAAAATCGCCTTTATCTTTTAGAGGTACACATCCGAGATGCGTACAAACGCCTAACATGACTAACCATTCGTCTTTGCCCTCTTTTACTCTATCTTCATCTTTTTGAGGATCAGGCAAATCGTCCAACTTTACTGCTCTGGCCTCAGCAATTTCTTCTGAAGTCCTTCTTTTTAAGAATACTGGTTTTCCTCTCCACAAAACAGTAATAGATTTACCAGGTTCTATACTACTAATATCAACTTCTGTAGTTGCTAAAGCTTGTTGGGCTTTATCAGGATTCATCTGGTCAATCATTGGCCAAATAACTGCTCCAACCCCTACTGCTCCGACTGTATAGCTAGCCGTAAATAGAAAATCTCTTCTATTAACTTTTTTTTCTTCTTTGCTCATTTATGTAAGTGCTTATAATGTAATTATTAAATAAAACCATATTATAAAAATTTCTAGGGTCAGAATGACACATAAATTAAGCTTAAATAATGCACATAGTACTCTATAAACCTGATATCCCACAAAATACTGCAGCAATAATCAGGTTAAGTGCGTGCCTAAATTTAAAAATTCACTTAATAGAGCCTTGTGGATTTAACTTGAATGATAGTAGATTTAAAAGAGTCGTAATGGATTATTTAGGTTTTAGTAATATTATACGACATAATGACTTTGAAACATTTTTAAAAAGATACAAAAAATTTAGAATAGTTTTAATGACAACTAAGGCAAAAAAATTATATCATAATTTTAAATTTAAAAAAAATGACATGCTTTTGTTTGGAAGAGAGAGTGCAGGTGTCCCAAAAAAATTACATCAAAAATTAAAAAATAAACTTAAAATTCCTATTAATAAAAAAACACGGTCCCTAAATATAGCAATTAGCGTAGCAATAGTTGCTGCTGAGGCTTTAAGACAAAATAATTTATTAAAATGATTACACCTGATTTTAGAAAGAGAATGGCTGATAGTTGGTTTTCATATTTACAAATTCAAATTTGTAAAGAATTTTCTCAACTCGAAAAAAATAAAGTTAAATTTACTAAACGAGATTGGAATAAAAAGAGAAAAAAAGAGGGTGGTGGAACTTCATACCTATTATCCGGGGGAAAAATATTTGATAAGGTCGGAGTGAATAAATCTACTGTTTCTGGTATTTTTCCTAAGCAATTTAGATCAAAGATACTTGGAGCAGAAAAAAATGGAAAGTACTGGGCATCAGGTATTTCTGTAGTTGCTCATATGAAAAATCCAAAAATACCAGCAATACATTTTAATACTAGGTTCATAGTTACATCAAAAGAATGGTTTGGTGGAGGTATCGACGTAACACCATGTTTCAAAGACACTAAAGAAAAAAAAATATTACATAATGATTTAAAAAAAGTATGTGTTCAAAATAAAAAGAATTATAAAAAATATAAAAAATTGTGTGATAGGTATTTTTATTTACCACATAGAAAAGAAGCAAGAGGGATAGGTGGAATTTTCTTCGATTATGAAACTAATGATTGGATTAAAAATTTTAAATTTGTGAGAGAACTTGGCATCTCTTTTATTGAAATTTCAAAAAAAATTATTAAGAGAAAAGAAAAATTAAAATGGTCTTCGAAAGATAAAGAAAAACAATTGTTAAAGCGTGGGAGATATGTTGAGTTTAATCTTTTATATGATAGAGGTACAAAGTTTGGACTAAACTCTGGTGGAAATATCGACTCAATATTAATGTCACTACCTCCCGAAGCCAAGTGGAAATAATTATGGAAAAAGAACCAATAACAGTAAGTGGTCTTGAAAATTTAAAAACTGAGTTAGAGGATTTAAAAAATATTCAAAGGCCAAAAATAGTTGAAGCAATCGCAGAGGCAAGATCGCATGGAGATTTAAAAGAAAACGCAGAATACCATGCTGCGAAGGAACAACAAGCGTTAATAGAAAGTCGAGTAATAGCTATTAATGATTTGATTGCCAGAGCAAATGTGATTGATGTAACTAAAATAGAAAATGATGGAAAAGTAATTTTTGGATCAACAGTGAACGTTCAAGACCTCGAAACAGAAAAAAAAATTTCTTACAGACTAGTCGGTCAAGACGAAGCAGATATAAAAAAGAATTTAATCTTTTTCAAAAGTCCAATAGGAAAAGCTTTGATAGGTAAAAATAAAGGTGAGATGGTAAGTGTGACCACTCCTTCTGGAGAGAGAAATTTTGAGATTTTGGAAGTTGAATATATCTAGTTTGAATTAATTTTTATTACTTCTTCAATTCTCTCATTTGAAATATTGAAATTATTTTTTACCCACTCTTTTTCTAAAATATTCAAAACATTTCCTAATGATTGTCCTTCTCGCATACCTTTTTGCTTTAAATATTCACCATCAATTGGAAATAAAGGAACTTTAATTTTTAAAATATTTTCTAAGGTTATTGAAAAATCTCTATTTTTAACTTTAGAATTTATGGAAAAGTTAATGAAATTTAAAGCAATTAGATGATTTTTTCCATAAAGATAAATATTTTTAATTAAATCTTTAGCAAAAAAATCCTTATTGTTTTTAAGTTTAATCAAATTTTTGTTAAATTTTTCAAGATTAACCTTAATTTTATTAGAAGTATTGTACTTATGTAAAAAATATTCATGATTATCTTTTTCATCAATTAACAATGTTCCGAGTAAAATTTCCCTATTCAATTTTGAATTTTTGTATACTTCTTTTAAACGTTCCAGTCTTTTTAAGTATAATAATTCAGGAAATACCATTGAAAATATTTCTCTCAAATTATTACTTTGATTTATTTTTAAAAAATTTTTAAGATCTAAAATTTTTAGTAATTCAATTAATATTCTATCTTTAGAAATTTTTTTAATTCCATCCAAATTTTGTTTGATCGCTGCACTTGTCCCTGACTCTACTTTCATGTCATACATAATTTTAAATCTTATAAATCTTATAATTCGCAAATAATCTTCCTCTATTCTTTTTTGTGGATCACCAATAAACTTGACATTATTGTTTTTGAGATCAACGCTGCCCATCTGTGGATCAAAAATTTTCCCATTGATATCAAGATAGATGGCATTAATGGTAAAATCTCTTCTCTCAGAGTCTTGTTTCCAATCATCCGTGTACTCTACTTCAGCATGCCTTCCATCTGTTTTGATATCTTTTCTAAGGGTTGTTATTTCAACTTTATTTCTATTAGATTTTATTGTTACTGTTCCGTGTTTTACCCCTGTATCAATCACTTTGAGATTTGTATCTTTGAATTTTTCTTTTATTTGATCAGTTGTTAAAATTGTTGCAATATCTATATCGTCAATCTTCTCTTTTAAAAGAAATTTTCTAACACACCCCCCTACAAATCTAGCGACCACTTTATCTTTTGGTGCACCCTCTTGCAAAATTTTAAAAATATATTTTAAATCACTATTTTTATAAAAAGGAAAAATTATGCTTTTAATGTTTTGTAAAAAATTAAAACTAAAATTAAGCATAAATAATTGGCTGGGGCACTAGGATTCGAACCTAGGATGGCGGTATCAAAAACCGCTGCCTTACCGCTTGGCTATGCCCCAACTTCAATTGACTGATATATCATAAATAAATAAATTTAAATAGTTTTTGCAATTGAAAACCAAAATTTAGGGTATTTTTTTCTTATTTTTCTTAGTGCGACTTTTGAACTTTTTTCATTTAAAAATAAGCCGAAACAAGATGATCCTGAGCCAGTCATTCTAGAAAAAAGGCATCCTTTTATTTTGCTTATATCTAATAACAATTGACGAATTTTAGGATGACTTTTTTCAACAATTGATTGTAAATCATTTTTTGAATTTATTAAATAATTAACAAGTTCACTCTTCGATTTAATCTTTTTAGGAACAAATATTCTTCTTTTTGAGTACTTTTTTATTTTTGAAAATACACTTTTAGTAGGAGACTTAATCAAAGGGAAAACTACTAGAAAATAAAAATTATATTTTTTTTTAAATTTAATGATTGTTTTAAGATTAGCTAGGTAACCTTGATTAATAAAGAAAAGTCTTAAATCTGTGCCTATATATCTTGTAATCTTGTTAAGAAATTTTTTTTCTATTCTTTTTTTTATAAAAAAATTAAATATTGTAGCTGCATTGCTTGTTCCGCCACCTAACCCAGCAAAAACTGGTAAGTTTTTAGTAATCTCTATTTTGTAATATTTATCTACATACTTGTATTTTCTTAACAAAGTGAGGGCTTTGCTGACTGAATTATTAGTCTTTTTTACATTCTTTGAGTAAGGACCTTTAAATATAACTTTATCTTTCTTAAATTTCTCAATTTTAGTTATTAAGATTTTATCAAAACAATTAACCAAGCAGAAAATTGATTGAATATCGTGCAATCCGTTTTTGTGTTTTTTTATTACTTTTAATGTTAAGTTTATTTTTGCATAAGATTTCAAAAACATCGTTTATAGACCTTTAATTAATTTCTTTTTAACATTAACTTTTAAATCTTCTTCAGTTTTTTCTAGATTTAAAACATAATTCCAATAGTACCTAGCTTGAATCTCATTTCCATTTTTCCATAGAACATCCCCAAAGTGATCGTTTACAATAGGGTCAGCTGGCATTAATCGCACGGCAAGTTGAAGATAATTTTTTGATTCTTCGTATCTTTTCAATTTAAATAAAGCCCAACCAAGAGAGTCAATTATGTAGGGGTCATTTGATTTTAATTTATTTGCTTTCTCCAACATTTTTAAAGATTTTTCGATTTTAACTCCTTGTTCGATCCACGAATATGCAAGGTAATTTATGACATACGCTTGGTTTGGACTAACTTTTAAAGAGTTAAGCAGATCCTTCTCTGCTTTTTCCCATTCTCCAATTCGTTCAAATGCTACACCTCTTCCATCTGTCGCCTCGGGGAAAAGAGGATGGTTAATATTAATTTTTTTTAATACTTCAGTATAAAATTTTATTGAGTTTTCAAATTGTTCATTATTCTTTAAGAATTCTGCATAATCAAAAGTTTCGTAAATTCCTTTTAAAGGTAATTCATTAAAAGACTTTTTTAAAAATTCAAGGGACTCATCTTTTTTTTTTTCTTGAATTAAAATTCTTGATATTTGTTTCTCAGAGTACCATTTTAATGATCTCCCGTGATTTACTAATTTTTTATAAATTTTCTTGGATTCATTTAGATCATCAATGTTATAATAATTTTCTGCAAGCAAAGTATCAAAAGCGTGAAAATCCTTATTTAAATACTTTGAAAGATTTAAATAAAAGTTTGATAAGGGGTATACAGATTGAGATGAAAGAGCATTTGCAGCAATGTAAATTAATTCTGCAGCTACATCTTTCTCTTTTTTACAATCAAATCTGAAACTAATCTTTGATGTTTCTAAATCATCTTTATATTGATTTATTAATAAATTTCGTGGAAATTTTTCTAGAGACGAATTAATTACTTCAACTGCTTGAGTTTTTTTATTGATACTTTTTAAATAATTGGCATAGAAATAGTTATATCTGGAAAAATCAGTTTTATCATTTGAGACAAGTTTATAAAATTCAGACTCAGTGTTATCGTTTTCAAAAAAACAATTAAAAAAAACATTCTGAATTTTTTTCAAATTTTCAAATCTGTTATCTAGATTATTTAAGCTAAGCTCAGCTTTTTCTAAATCGAGTTCATTTATATTTGACCATATAATTAACGTCTCGATAAGATAACTGTCAAGCAAAGTCCTAAAGTTATTTTTTTTTGCTTTGGTGAAGTATTTTTTAGCAAGATCATTTTTTGCATTTTTTAAATAATAAACTCCAATTATCAAGTTACTCTCAAAACTATCTCTTTGCAGTTTTTCTAACTTTTTTGAAAAGTTAAAAGCTTGATGAAAATTTCCAGAATTTACTAAAGAGTACAAATATTTGGAGGCAAAACTAGAATGGCTTTCTTCGAGGCCATCAAGTTTTTTTAGATATTTAAAAGAATCTGAATACTTGCTTTGATTTAAAAGTAATATTCCAGAAAAATAATCAGCAATATTTTTAGCTTTATTGTATTTTTCTAAGCTTTCAGCATTAGGTGTGGAAAAAAAAATAAAAACGGTGACAAATAAGATTTGTCCTATAGTCTTAAGATGTTTCTTATAACAGAAAATATAAGGCATATAATGTTCAAAAATAGTTCAACAAAATTAATAGAGTATTACAATCTAATAAATCATAATCTAATTTACAACAATAAGGCAATCAATAGATATAAAAAGAGTAATTTTGAATTATCAGTTAATAAAGCTAAAAGCTTAGATCTTTTAAAAGAGTCTATAGTAAATATTAAAAATTGTGATTTGAAAAAAAATGCGAAAAATATTGTTTTTAGTGATGGAAACCCAAAATCTAAAATTATGCTTATTGGCGAAGCACCTGGAGCAAACGAAGATCAGGAGGGTTTACCTTTTGTGGGTAGAGCAGGACAATTATTAGATAAAATGTTGTCTGCTATCGATTTGGATAGAAAAAAAGTCTATATATCAAACATTATTAACTTTCGCCCACCAGAAAATAGAAGACCTACTGATGATGAAATTAAAAGGTATCTTCCATTTATTTCTAAACATATTGAAATAATTCAACCAAAAATCTTAGTATTGCTTGGAAGTACTGCTATGAATGCTTTAATAGGAAAAGACATTGTAATTTCAAAAATGAGAGGTAAATGGATAGAAAAAAAATTTGGAGCATGCGTTACCTCTGTTATCATAACTTTTCATCCAGCATTTTTAATGAGGCAACCAGCCCAAAAAAAAATGGCTTGGATTGATCTTAAAATGATAAGAGAAAAAAAAAATATACTTAAAATTTAATTGAAAAATTTAATTACAGCAGGTGTAGATGAAGTTGGTAGGGGATGTTTAGCGGGTCCAGTTGTCTCAGCAGCAGTTATATTCAAAAAAGGTATAAACTTAAAGGTTTTGAAAGATTCGAAGCAAATAAAATACAAAAATAGAATAGAAATTGCAGAGCATATTAAAAATAACTCTTATTATGCGCTTGGAATAGCATCAGTAGATGAGATCTTAAACTTTAATATCTTGCAAGCGTCATTGCTCTCTATGAAAAGAGCTATTGAGCGATTATCTATAAAACCAAACTTAACTTTAATAGATGGAAACTTTGCCCCAAAAGGTTTGAAAAATTATAGAACTATTATTAATGGTGACGAAAAAATTAAAGTTATAAGTGCAGCTTCTATAATTGCAAAAGTTTACAGAGATAAGATTATGATCAAATTGTCAAAAAAATTTTCTAATTATGCTTGGGAGAAAAATTTTGGGTATGGTACTAAAGCTCACTTAACTGGTTTAAAAAAGTTTGGTGTAACAGTTCATCACAGAAAAGGATTTAAACCGGTACACAAGATATTGTCGAGGTAGAAGTTTCTAACACAAGAAGACTCTTTTTTTCTTTAAAAATGGTTTGACGCTTGATTCAATTTAGGGTTGAATCGCAGAATGTCAAAATTTTCCAACAAAATTTTAAATGGTGATTGTTTGAAGGAATTAAAAAAAATTCCAGCAAAAACTTTTGACTTAGTGTTTGCTGATCCACCTTACAACATGCAAATAGGTGAAAAATTAACTCGCCCAGACTCTAGTAAAGTAAATGGGGTAACTGATAAATGGGATAAGTTTAACAGTTTTAAACATTACGATGATTTCTGCAAAACTTGGTTAAAGGAATGTAAAAGAATTTTAAAAGATAATGGATCAATATGGGTAATAGGCTCTTATCATAATATTTTTCGATTGGGATATCACTTGCAAAATTTAAATTATTGGTTGCTTAATGATGTCATTTGGAAAAAAAATAACCCAATGCCCAATTTTAGAGGCACAAGATTCACCAATGCACATGAAACTCTTATTTGGGCGTCAAAAAGTAAAAATTCAAAATATACTTTTAATTATCAATCTCTTAAATGTTTAAATGATGATTTACAAATGAGGTCTGATTGGACATTTCCAATATGTAGCGGAAAAGAAAGATTAAAGAGAAATGGAAAAAAAATACATTCTACACAAAAACCACAGGCATTACTTCATAGAATATTGTTAGCAACTACAAATAAAGGAGATATAGTTTTTGATCCTTTTCTAGGAACAGGAACAACTGCGGTTGTAGCCAAAAAGTTAGGCAGAAACTATTATGGGATTGAAAAAGAAAAATCTTATTTTAATGCTGCAAAAGAAAGAATTGGCAAAACTTTAAAAATTGAGGATAATTACCTAGATACTATCGAAAATAATAAGTCAAAACCTAGGGTACCTTTTGGGTCTCTTGTTGAGATGGGAATTATTAAACCTGGTGCATCTTTATTTGATCCTAAAAAAAAAATTAATGCAAAGATAATGGCTGATGGCAGTATAAAATATAAGGATAATGAAGGGTCAATTCATAAAATTGCTGCAAAAATTATAGGTGCTGAGAGCTGTAATGGTTGGACTTATTGGCATTATAATATGAATGGATCAACTGTTCTCATCGATAGTCTTAGACAAAAGTTCATTTCGGAAAAGCAAATCTAGTTTCTGTAAATGGTACCCAAATAAGAGCTTATAAAACTTTTTCTTTTAACAAGAAACTTCATAAAGAAGTTTCTAATAGCTTGCATAATTGAACTCGAGAAGTGAAAAGCAACGAAATTTAGATTTGCTCTTTTTCTAACAAGTTTAGCCCTTTTAGATCTTTCCTTAAAATAAGTATTATGAATATCTGTCTTATCATTTTTAATTAAATTGAAAAATTCATAAGCACTTTCTATTGATTGGCCAGCACCTTGAGCTAATGTCGGTAAAAAACCATTAAATGCATCTCCAATATAAAACACTTTATTATTAGTAGAAGGAATTATTTTAGGTGTGAAATACAAAGGCCAAGATTTTAAATCACCTTTAAAAGCTGTTTCTAAATTAGAGTTTTGACTGACTACTTTTTCAATTAATGATTTAACATTCTCTGGTTCATATTTTTTATCTCTTATAATACAAACAAGATTTATTTCTTTGTCTTTATTAACCGGATAGAAAACTAGATGACAGTTTTTTCCTAACATTAAACTTATTTTTTCATCATCAATATTAATTTCAGATTTTGATTTTAGAATTGTTCTAATAGCTATAGCTTTTTTAAATTTTGGCTCATTTTTCTTTTTTTCAAAAAAGGATCTTGTATTAGAAAAAATACCATCTGCACCAACTACTAAATCGACAAGATCATTGGTATTATCATCGAATTTAATAAGAACTTTTCCCTTAAGTTCAGAAACTTCTTTTATTTTTTTTCCAAACCTTAAATGTTGAGTGTATACATCGTCTTTTAAGAACTCAATTAAGGTTGATCTGTGTAAAGTTGTATATTTACACTCTTTAGTGTTAAATTGTGTGAGGTCTAAATCGCAAATTTTTTTATTTTTAATATTTAAAAAATCAACACCTTTTGGATGAAATATCTCATCATTATTTATTTTACCAAACCCTATTAAATTTAAAAGTTTTATGCAATTAGGTGAAAGTTGAATTCCATATCCTTCATCTAGAGATAAACTTTCCTGTTTCTCATACAACATAAATTCAAAATCAGAATTTTTTTTGATTAAGTTTGCGAGAGTTAAACCTGCTATTCCAGCACCAATTATTGCTAATTTTTTTTTCATTAAAATAAAGTTGATACTTGTCTAAATATTTTTTTCGTAAAACTTGGAACAAATTCTTTGTTCTTTTTTAAAGAATACCAATTATAATTTGGTGGAAGTTTATTTGAAAATTTATAATATAGATTTATATTTAATTTTAAATTTGAAATTGAATTCTTATAATTTTTTAGAAATTTCCAATTTCGATTTTTTGAAAAACTTTTCACTTCTTTTATCTCCGGCAAATTGAAATTTTTAAGAAAACTAATTTGATTATTTTTTGTCAGAGCAATTTGTTGTTTTCGATTAATATAACAAAAAATATCATAATTTTTATTTTTAATCATTCTATTTCGAATACTTTTTATTTTCTTATCAGATTTAAAATACTTGCACGTTTTATTCAAACAACAGATAAGACAATTTGGGTCTTTTGGTTTACATATTAATGCGCCAAATTCCATTAAAGCTTCGACAAAGTCTGAGTTTCGATTTGTAATAAAAAGTTTTTTTTTATTTTTTTCAACAAATTTATCAAAATTAATTTTTTTTTCTTCGATGTTTAAATTTCTTGAAAATACTCTTTTTACATTACCATCTAAAGCAATTCTGGGTTGATTATAAATCATGCCAAGTAGTGCATTAGCAGTATACTCTCCTATTCCAGGAAGTTTTTTTATTTCAATTATTGAACTTGGTAACTTAGATTTATAATTCTTTACCAGTAATCTTGAACACTTTAAAAGATTTCTTGCTCTTCTATAATACCCTAGGCCTTCCCACATCTTTAATACTTCTCTCTCGTTACCTTTAGATAAAGCTTTAATTGTTCTAAATTTTTTTCTAAATTTATTAAAATAAGGAATTACTGTTTTAACTTGTGTCTGTTGCAACATAAATTCACTCAAAAGTCTATAATACTGCTTTTTAGGTGACTTTTTGCCAACACGCCAGGGTAGTTCTCTTTTGCTATTATCATACCATGCTAAAATTTTTTTTGGTAAAGTTGAATTAATATGCATAATAAAAATAATAATAAAACACAGTCTTACATACAAGGCCTTCGTCCTTTTTCAAAATCTATTCCAAAAACTTTAAAAAAGCATTTAAGAAAAGGAAGTTATAGCTATTCAAATATAATTGATAACTGGACAAAAATAGTAAGTAATGAAATTTCAGATATTTGTTATCCAATTACAATAAAAATGAAAAAAGACATGAAAAATGGAACTTTGGTTCTAACAGTTATTCATGGAAAGGAAATAGAAGTTGAATATAAAAAAAATGAAATAATTGATAAAATTAATAGTTTTTTCGGTTTTAAATGCATAAGTGATATAACTCTAAAAATTATTCAGGATAAAATTGCCACAAAGAAAAATCTATTACCAAAAATTAAAAATTTTAATAAGATTGATAAAGAAATGAATATGGTAAAAGACGAGCAGCTTAAAAGTTCTCTAAAAAGTTTTTTGGATGCATATAATGAAAAAAGTAAATAAAATATTTTGCAAGTTGTTCATATTATTTTTTTTAATATTTGATGCGCAAGCTAAAAATACAGTATTAAGCATTGGTAATACTGATGCAAAAGTGGTGGTTAAGGTTTTTTCATCTTTGACTTGTCCCTCATGTGCTAATTGGCATTCAAAAATCTTCTATCAAATGAAAAAAGATTTTATTGATAAAGGTTTGGTAAGATTCGAACACCACCCATTCCCTTTGGATTTGGCTGCTCTTAACGCAGAGATTATATTAAGATGTCATGTTGATAACAAAAAAAGGTTTGAACTTCTTGGTAAAATTTATGAAAAACAAAAAATTTGGGCAGTTGGATCTGATATAAATAAGATAAATGAATCAATAAAAAAAATTGGTTCAGAAGTAAGCTTAAATAATAAGGATATGATAAACTGCCTTAATGACGAAAAATCACAAGATGAAATTTTAAATCAAAGGATAGATGCACAAAAAAAATATAAAATTGAAGGCACACCTACGGTTATAATTAATGAAAAAAAATATTTAGGTAAACTGGACTATAAAGAATTTAAAAAACTTTTAGAAAAAAAACTTTAAATGAAATTTAAAAATTTAGAAATGACAGGTTTTAAATCTTTCTCTGAAAAAACAACAGTTTTAATTGAGAAAGGTCTTACTGGTATTGTTGGTCCAAATGGATGCGGAAAATCAAATATCGTGGAAGCACTTAGATGGTGTATGGGAGAGAACTCTGCAAAAAGTATGAGGGGATCAGGGATGGAAGATGTAATTTTTTCTGGAACCTCAAATAGGGCATCGAAAAATATTTCTGAGGTCGCTTTGCTATTAGATAATCAAGAAAAAAAAGGTCCACTTCAGTACAAAGATTTTGATGAAATTTCAATAAAAAGAAAAATAGAGAAAGATAAAGGTTCTAAATATTACATCAACGATAAAGAGGTTAGAGCAAGAGACGTGCAAACTTTTTTTGCAGATCTCTCAACTGGTGCTCATTCACCATCTCTTATTAGCCAAGGAAGAATTGGACAATTAGTGATTGCTAAACCTATTGAAAGAAAAGCAATTTTAGAAGAAGCGGCAGGAATTTCAGGCATTCATGCTAGAAGACAAGAGGCTGAGACAAGATTAAACGCAGCAGAAAATAATTTGAAAAGAGCTGATGAATTAAAAAAACAGCAACAAAAACAGCTCGATAATTTAAAAAAACAAGCAGAAGAAGCTACTAAATATAAAGAAATATCCGGTCAAATAAAAAGAATTGAAGCTGGTTTATATTTTTTGAAAATAAAGGATATCGAGAAAGATAAGAAACAAATACAGGAAAAACTAAGTGAACTTGAAGATGAAATAAGTGCGATTAATATTGATTATAATCATAATAATACTCTTTTAGAGGAAGAAAATAAAAAACTCTCTCCTTTAAGAGATAAAAAAATGGAGAGTGCTGCTTCTTTGCAAAAATTAAATTTAGATATGACTAATCTTGTAGAGCAAGAGGCAAGAGTAAAATCTTTACAAGAGAAACTTGAGAAATCAATTAAAACGGTGGAATCTGACCTAGAACGTGAAAAAAGTATTTCGCTTGATGCTGAATTAAATGAAAAAAGAATTTCTAAAGAAAAAGATGATCTTCTTAATACAGAAAATAAGTTGTTGGATGTGGAAACAAAATCCTCAAAAGAACTGCAAATTTCAAAGACACAATTGAATAAATTACAAAATGAATTAGATTTAATGCTAGATCAAATCGAAAATGATATTGATAATGATAAAAAACTTTCAAAAGAAACTTTTAAAGATTTAAAGCAACTTGTAAAAAAGATTACTCTTTCTCAGGAAGAATATGCAGAAAAGTATGGAAAAAATAAATCGATAGAAAGTGACTCGATAAAAAGAAAAGAGAGAATTAAAAATATTGACGTTGAATTAGAAAATTGGAGAAATTTAAAAACTAATTCAGAAAAAATGATTTCAGAGTTAAATGATAGATCAAATAAAATTAAATTAGAGATAAGCGAAAATCAAAAAAATCCTGAAAGAATCGCGACCTCTAAAGGTCAAAACTTACAAAATCTAGAGAATATTAAAAAAAGAAATGAGGAGATTCAAAATGAATTGATTGAAGCTGAAAAAAAATATAGTTTAATAAATGAAAACCTTAGAGAGATTCAACTAAAGCTTACGGGGCTCAGAGAAAATAAAGCTCGGAATGAAGCTACTATTGAAGGAATTGAAAATAGAAAAAAAGACCTCCTTTATTCAATTAAAAATGAACTTGGTATTGAAAATGAGTCATCAATTTTACCACAGTCAGATTTAAGTGATATCGAGGCTATAAATTATCCCTCTATTGAGGATCAATCTGAAAAGATTGAAAAAACAAAAAAACAACGAGAGTCTCTTGGGTCTGTAAATCTTAGAGCTGATGAGGAGACTAAAAAATACGAAACAGAAATTAAAAAAATGGAAGATGATAGAGCTGATCTATACTCAGCAATAGTTAAGTTGAAATCAAGCATTGATGAGTTAAATCAAAAAGGTAGAGAAAGATTATTGGAGGCATTTACAAAAGTTAACAGAAAATTCAACGAAGTTTATACAAAATTGTTTAATGGTGGAACAGCAAAAATTGAATTAGTGGACTCTGATGATCCTTTAGAAGCAGGTCTTGAAATGTTTGTTTCACCTCCTGGAAAAAGATTACAGTCTATTACTTTGCTATCTGGAGGAGAACAAGCTTTGACTGCTTTGTCTTTAGTGTTTGCCGTATTTCTTGTCAATCCATCCCCTATTTGCGTATTAGACGAAGTAGATGCGCCTTTAGATGACGCAAATGTTACAAGATTTTGTGGTTTGCTAGATGATTTAACAAAAATTACTAATACAAAATTTATTATTATTACCCATCATGCTTTAACAATGTCTAGAATGGATAGACTGTATGGCGTCACAATGGCTGAGCAAGGAGTTAGCCAACTTGTTTCTGTGGACCTTCAAAGGGCCGAAGAATTAGTTGCCTAAAAACTATAATGACAATACCTGAAGATTTTAAAACTCGCCTAAAAATTGCAAAATCTAAAATTAAAAAGCAGTTAGATACAGATAACGAAAAACGAGGATCATTTATGGGTAATGCCTTTAAATTAGGCACAGAACTGGTTGCCGCAGTAACAGTAGGGACAATAATTGGGTTTATTTTAGATAGCTGGTTTGATACTAAACCTTGGTTAATAATAATTTTCTTTTTTTTGGGTGCGGCAGCAGGGATGCTAAATGTAATTCGAGCGGCGAACAAAATGCAGAAAGAAGACTAGAAAGTTTATATGGCAAGCAATCCAATGCAACAATTCACAGTCCATAGGATTGGACCTGAAATAAAAATCGCAGGAATAGATTTGTCCTTCACTAACGCAAGTCTGTTTATGGTAATTAGCGCATCGATAATTATTTTATTTTTATTTTTAGGTTCGAAAGAGAAAAAGATCATCCCAGATAAAATTCAGTTAATTGCTGAAATGTTTTATACTTTTGTTGCGAAAATGATTAGTGATACTGCTGGCTCAAAAGCTAAGCCTTATTTTCCTTTTATATTTAGTTTATTTATGTTTGTCCTATTTTGTAACATGGTAGGGATGCTACCCTACTCATTTACTGTGACAAGTCATATAATTGTAACTTTGATAATGGCTTTATTTATTTTTATAGCTGTTACAATTATTGGTTTTATCAAACACGGTTTTAAGTATTTAAGTATTTTTGTACCAAGCGGCGTTCCAGCTGTACTTTTGCCTTTAATTACTATTATTGAAATAATTTCTTATTTAAGTAGACCTGTTAGTTTATCAGTACGTTTGTTTGCAAATATGATGGCTGGTCATACAATGTTAAAAGTGTTTGGTGGTTTCGTAGTAAGTTTAGGAATATTAGGCGGATGGTTACCGCTTAGTTTTTCAGTAGCACTAACAGGCTTGGAAATTTTAGTAGCATTTTTGCAAGCATATGTTTTTGCAATATTAACCTGCATCTATTTAAATGATGCATTAAATTTACACCATTAATTAATAAATAAAGGAGGAAAAATGGAGTTAGAAGCGGCAAAAATGATTGGAGCAGGTCTTGCAGCAATCGCATTGGCTGGAGCTGGAGTAGGTATCGGAATTATTTTCGGTAATTACTTATCCGGAGCGATGAGAAATCCATCTGCAGCTCAAAAACAATTCCCTAATTTGTTATTAGGATTTGCTTTAGCTGAAGCAACAGGTTTGTTTGGGCTTGTGGTAGCTTTAATTATTTTATTTGCATTTTAGTAAATTAAATATGAAAAGTTTTTTAAGTTTATTAATAGCGCTTGTAGCTATGAATATAGATTTGTATGCAGCTGAGGCTGGTATGCCTCAGCTGGATCCAACTTATTGGGCATCTCAGGCATTTTGGTTAATACTAGTTTTCACGATTCTCTATATTGCTGTTTCAAAATTTTACTTACCTAAAATTAAAGACAACTTAGATAACCGTGAAAATAAAATTAAAGAGGATTTAGAGGACGCCAATAAGTTTAAAGAACTTTCAGAAGCTAAGCTTAAGGAATATGAAATTATCTTAGAAAATGCTAAAAAGGAAGTTTCCAAAATACATTTTGAGTCAAAAAATATCTTAGATAAAGATATTCAATCAAAAAAAAATGAATTAGAAAAGGAATTAGAAAAAGAAATATCAAAAGCACACAAAGAAATTTTAGAACTTAAAAAAAACTCTATATCCTCAATTCAAAATATTTCAGAAAATATAACATCTAATATTATTGAAAATATATCAGGTGACAAATTAAATGAGAGTAGTATTAAAGCTGCTGTTGAAGATATTTCCAAAAAAAATATTGATAAATACTTATGACTTTAGATGCAACATTTTGGGTTACAATTTCTTTTTTAATTTTTCTAGGAATATTAATTTATTTTAAGATACCTCAAAAAATAAAGCAGACGCTCGAACAAAATATTTCAAATATTAAAAATCGAATTATTGAAGCAGAAAAACTCAAAGAAGATGCTAAGAATATTTTAACAGAACATGAAAAAAAAATTAGTAATTCAAAAAATGAAGTTTTTAAAATGATAAATTTAGCTAATGAAGAAGCTGAAAAAAACGTGATAAGAACTAATAATGAATTTCATAACTTAATGGAAAATAAGAAAAAGAACGCAGAGGAAAGAATTAAACAATTAAAAAGCCAAGCTGTTAAAGATATTAAAAATGCGTCTGTAAAAATAGCTATAGAGTCTGTGGAAAAACTGATTAAAAACTCTCTAGATAAAAGCAAATTGGATAAAATTTACACTTCTAGTATCGAAGAAACAAAATTAGCACTTAAGAAGAAATCTAGTTAGAATAGGCCATAAACATATGGCAAAAAAAACAATTGTTATTGGTTCAGGATTTGGAGGATTGGCTGCTGCGCTTAGATTAAAAGCGAAAGGCCATAAAGTTACTTTGGTAGAAAAACATCCTGATCTAGGTGGTCGAGCAAGAGTTTTTAAAAAAGGTCAGTTTATTTACGACGGTGGTCCAACAGTAATAACTGCGCCATATCTATTTGAAGAACTATTTTCTTTATTCAATAAAAATATTTCTGACTATGTTGAAATTGTACCTTTAGATTTGTGGTACAGATTTGTATTCAGTAATGGCGATACATTCGACTACAATGGTGATGATAAATCTATGGAGCAGCAAGTAAAAAAATTTAACCCTATTGATTTTGAGGGATATAAAAATTTAGTAAATTTTACTGAAAAAATTTTTGATAAAGGTTTTACAGATTTATCTGACAAGCCCTTTAATAATTTGGTTTTTATGATGAAACAAGTTCCATCTTTATTAAAATTAAAAAGTTATAAGTCTGTCTATAGTTTAGTTTCGAACTATATATCCAATGAAAAATTAAGAAGAGTATTTAGTATGCACCCACTTTTAGTAGGCGGGAATCCTTTCAGTACTACTTCAATATATACGTTGATTTTATTTTTAGAGAAAAAGTGGGGTATTCACTACTCAATGGGAGGAACAGGAAGTGTTGTTAAGGCTTTAGAAAAACTTATGATTGAGGAAAATATTAAAATTATTAAAAACGCTGAAGTTACAGAAATACTTACAGAGAACAAAAAGATTAAAGGTGTTAAAATTAATAATTCAAAAATAATTAATAGTGACTATGTAGTTTGTAACTCTGATCCCCCAAATGTTTACAACAACTTAATAAAATCAAAGGAGGATTATGATTTTTTATTTAAACAAAAAATGAAAAGAATGGATTATTCAATGGGTTTATTTGTTTATTATTTTGGATCTAAAAAAAAATATAAGGATGTTGCACATCACACAATTTATTTTGGAGAATCTTATGAAAAACATCTTGATAAAATTTTTGAAAAGAAAATTCTCTCTGATGATATAAGTTATTATTTACATCGACCATCTGCAACAGATCCCAATATGGCCCCAGAAGGTCAAGATGCTTTTTATGTATTGGTTCCTGTTCCAAATAATTTATCTAAAGTTAATTGGATCAAAGAGGGCGATAAATTTAAAGATTTAGTTTTAGATAAAATGGATAAAACTGTTTTACCTGGTATTAAAGAAAATGTGGTAAGTGATTTTTATTTAACACCTGACTACTTCGAAATAGATCTAGCAACTCTTTATGGATCTGGATTTTCAATTCAACCAAAATTTTCTCAGTCGGCTTATTTCAGATTTCATAATCAATCTGAAATATATAAAAATTTATACTTTGTAGGTGCTGGTACACATCCAGGCGCTGGTATGCCCGGAGTTCTTTCATCGGCAAAAGTTTTAGACAATTTATTTTAATGAAAAATAATTTATTAAAAAAACATGCTAAATCTTTTTATTGGGCAAGTTTTTTTCTTTCAAGTGAAACATTAGACAAATGTTCATCTTTATATAATTTTTGTAGAACATTAGACGATATAGTTGATGATGATAATAATCTAAGTGTAAAAAAAGGAATTTTCACAAAATTTAAAAAAGATTTTGAGAATAAAAATCTAGATAATCAAATTATAAAAGATATGTGGTCACTCATTGATAGTGAAGGTATTTCTTATCAAATAGTAATAGATTTATTTGATGGAGTTGAAACAGACTTAGAGGAAAAAGTAGTGATAAATTCGAAAAAAGATTTACTTGTTTATTCTTACAGAGTTGCCGGGACAGTTGGATTAATGATGTCAAAAATAATGAAAGTAAAAAATAAAGAGGCTTTAAAAGGTGCGATTGATCTTGGTATAGCTATGCAACTTACTAATATTGCTAGAGATGTTTGTGAGGATAAAGCGCGTAATAGACAGTATATTGAACACGATTTTTCATCAATTTGTACTCTTATAAATGAGTCTCAAGCGTTTTACGAAAAATCATTTACATCTATTAGCAGTATACCAGTTAGATCTAGATTTTCAGTTATTGTAGCAAGACGAGTTTATAGGAAAATAGGTGACTACATTCTTAAACAAAATAACATAGATAATTATAATAAAGCTGGCAAAATCTATGTCCCAATCTTTGAAAAGGTAATTCAGACTTTTTTATCTATCATTGACTTTATTAAATTATTGTTCATAAAAAATTTAAATTATGACAACCAATTAAATCATAATATTTTAGAACAAGAGATTAATTTGAATGAAAGAATTTGATTATATTATTGTTGGAGGTGGGTGCGCAGGTTTATCTTTGGCCTATGAGCTTGAAATAAATGATAAGTTAAAGGAGAAAACTTTAGCAATAATTGAAAACCGTGAAGAGTATAAGAGAGATAAAACTTGGTCATTCTGGAAAGTATTTGATCATAATTTTGAAGATTGTGTTATTAAAAGCTGGAGTAATTTTACAATTAATACTGCTGAAAACTCTAATGAATTAACAAATAAAAAATTTCCTTATCAAAGTATTGATAGTGGAAAATTTTATAAAAAGATAAATTCTAAACTCTCCACAAATTCCAATATTAGTTTTTTCAGAAATCTAAATGAAGTCAATTCAGACAATTCAATAATATTTAATAGTATTTTTGAAAAAGAACTTGATAAATCTGATTTATGGCAACACTTTCAAGGAATTGAGATAGAGACACCTAAGAACATTTTTGATGAGGAAATAATAAACTTAATGGATTTTAATTGTGATCAGAGGAAAGATGTACATTTTTTCTACACATTGCCATTCAGCAAAAATAAAGCTTTGATTGAGACTACTTGGTTATCAAATTTAGAGGACCAGAGCCTCAGAGATTATGACCTTCAATTAGAAAATTATATTGAGAATAATCTGGGTATAAAAAACTATAAAATAAATTTTACTGAAAAAGGAGCTATTCCACTCTTTGCTCCATCATTAAGTAATAACAATAAAATAATTAATATTGGATCAGCTGGAGGGATGACTCGATTAAGCACAGGTTACACTTTTTTGAATATTCAAGAACATAGTCGGTATATTGTAAAAAACATTGACAATATTAATAAAGCAAAAATATTCTCTATAGGAAAAAAATATCAATTTTTAGATAAAGTTTTTTTAAGAGTATTAGAAAAACATCCCGAAAAGATGCCTAAAATTTTTTTTGATATGTTTAAAACTTCTTCAAATACGATTATAAAATTTTTATCAAATAAAAGTAATATTATTGAAGACATAAATATTATAAGCAAAATGCCAAAATTAATTTTTTTAAAAGCATTGTTTAATTAATGAAAAATATTAACTTTAAGCACTCAATTATTTTTTTTAATTTTTGTATTTTGATAAGTCCTCTTTATCTAATGTTCAATTTTGAACCAGTTATATTTTGCTTATTTTTAATTTTAATTTTGGGAATTTCTCACGGTGCATTAGATAATATCAAAGGAAAAAAGCTTTTGAAATTATTTGGATACAAACAAATTATATCCTTTTATCTTGCCTATGTATTAATTTCATCATTGATAATAATATTCTGGTTGATGTTTCCTAACACAATTTTATTGCTATTTTTGATTGTGGCTGCCTATCATTTTGGAAAAGAAGATACAGTATTTTTTTTTAGAAAAAAGTTTTTTATATCTGAGTGTTTATTTTTCTTAAAAGGATCAACTGTAATTATAGCTCCATTATTATTAAAGAGAGAGGAAACTAATGAAATTTTTAGGATACTAAATTTCAAAGTTTTTGAAGCAGATTTTTTTAGTAATGAATTTTTAATTGGAATGTTATGCCTTGGTTTTTTATCATCTATGTATATTTCAAAAAAAGAAAACACAAACCTAAAAGGTGTCATGATCATGGACTTCTTTTCTTTAATCATACTAAATCTTTTTTTATCGCCTATTTTAGCTTTCACTCTTTATTTTTGTTTTCTTCACTCAATTAGGCATTCGATTACTCTTATTTTTGAGTTAGATAGATCTTTCAAACCGGGACTTAAAAAATTTATAATTAAAGCTATCCCTTTAACTTTTGTAACTGCGATAATGTTTTTATTTGCAATATATTTTTTAAATAATTTTTATAAGCTTGATGAGGCCATTTATAAGGTAATATTTATTGGTTTGGCGTCACTTACTTTTCCGCATATATTGTTGGAATATCTTTTAGAAAAAAATGAAAAAAGAACTTAAAATTTATTTAGCTTCACCAAGAGGATTTTGTGCTGGTGTTAAAAGAGCAATTGAAATAGTTGAAAAATCTATCAGCAAGTTTGGAGCTCCAGTATATGTTCGTCATGAAATAGTGCACAATAAGCAGGTTGTTGAGGAGTTAAAAGAAAAAGGTGCAATTTTCGTTGATGAATTATCTGATGTAGATGACTCTAGTAGACCTGTAATTTTCTCAGCTCATGGAGTACCAAAGTCAGTTCCAGAAGAGGCTAAATTAAAAAATTTATCCTTTGTAGATGCTACTTGTCCATTAGTTTCAAAAGTTCACAGAGAGTCGGAGCAATTAAATAAAAACGGTTTCGAAATATTATTAATTGGACATAAAAATCACCCTGAGGTTATTGGCACAATGGGTCAGCTTCCAAAAGGATCAATTAAACTAATCGAGACAAAAAATGATGCTGAACTGCTTAAAGAAAACGATTTTAAAAAACCTCTTGCATATATTACTCAAACAACCCTGTCCGTAGATGATACAGCTGAAATAATTGAAGTTCTTAAAAACAAGTTTCCAAAAATTAAAGGCCCTATTAAAGAGGATATATGTTACGCTACTACCAACAGACAGTCTGCTGTTAAAGAGATAGCTTCCAAGTGTGATATGTTTTTTGTTGTAGGTAGCCGTAACTCGTCTAATTCTGTAAGATTAGTTGAAGTCGCAAAAAAAGCTGGTTGTAATAATTCTCATTTAATGCATTCCGAAAAAGAAATTCCTTTTAACGAAATAGAAAATTCTGAAACCATTGGTATATCTTCTGGAGCGTCTGCACCTGAAAAGCTTGTTCAAAATTTATTGGATAATATAAGGAAAGATAGAAAGGTTTCTATTGAAGAAGTAATAGTTGCAGAGGAAAAAGTTATATTTAAATTGCCGAAAGAACTCAATTAATGGCTGTCTATACAAAGTTAAATCAAAATAAAATTGAGGAAATTTTATCTAATTATAGTTTAGGTAAGTTAGACTCATTCAAAGGAATTGAAGAAGGTATTGAAAATACAAACTATTTTTTATTGATCAATAAAAAAAAATTTATATTAACTATTTACGAAAAAAGAGTGAAATCTGCTGATCTTCCTTTTTTTTCTGATCTAATGTCATCTTTAAATAAAGCTAGCTTTAAATGCCCTGCTCCTATTTCTAATAATAATAATGAAACTATAACAAATTTTGGGGGCAAAAAATTAATGATTGTTTCATTTCTTGAAGGCAAGGCAAAACAAAATTTATCTCCAGCCAATTGTAAATCAATCGGATCTGAAATAGCTAAAATGCATAATCTTACAAAGAATTTAAAACTAAAACGACAAAACGACCTATCCGTAAATTCATGGAGAAAATTATTTAATTCAGTCAAAGATAGGTGTGAAAATATACATAAAGATCTGCCAAGATTAATTGAGGAAAATCTTAATGATGTGGAAAAAAATTGGCCAAAAAATCTGCCAAAAGGAATAATCCACGCAGATTTATTTCACGACAATATTTTTTTTATTCAAGATAAATTTAGTGGGGTAATAGACTTTTATTTTTCATGTGAAGATTTTTTTGCGTTTGAAATCGCTATTTGCTTTAACGCTCTGTGTTTTGACGGTCTAAAAAGTAATTTAAGTTTTAACGTTACTAAAGCAAAAAACTTTATAGACGGATATACTTCTATAAGAAAATTAACTGATGAAGAATTGAAAAATATAAAGGTTTTATCTCAAGGCGCTGCTTTGAGATTCTTGTTAACTCGAGTATTTGACTCATTAAATAAAGTTGAAGGAGCAATTGTTAAAATTAAAGATCCAATGGAGTATTTAAAAAGATTAGAATTTCACAAGAATGCAAAAAATCATGAGGATTATTTTTTTTAATGAAATTAAAGATTTATACTGATGGCGCTTGCTCTGGAAATCCTGGGAAAGGAGGTTGGGCAGCAATCATATTAGATGACTCTAATCAATCTAATATTTCTGGAAGTGAAAATAATACAACTAATAATAGGATGGAATTAATGGCTCCAATCATGGCATTAAAAAAAATAAAAAAGAAATCAGAGATTACAATTTTTACTGACTCGAAATATGTGAAAGATGGAATAACTGATTGGATTAAAAAGTGGAAAATTAATAGTTGGAAGAGTTCAAACAAGAAACCAGTTAAAAATAAAGATCTTTGGATTAAATTAGATAATGCTTGTCTAAAACATAAAGTTACTTGGAAATGGGTTAAGGCACACGCTGGCAACAAATATAATAATCTTGTTGATGAGTTGGCAGTTTCGAAAACTAAATAGATTTTAAAAAGCTTTCAGCTGAAGATAATTCACATGTAGCTGTTTCTTTTTCTACCTCTACTTTTTTAACTTCACCATTCTCCACTAACATAGTGTAGCGATTAGATCTAATTCCTAGTCCTTTTTCGGATTTATCTACTTCTGCTCCGATAGCTTTTGTAAATTTTAGAAAGGGGTCACCAGCCATGAAAATTTTACTTCCAGCATTTTGATTTTCACCCCAGGCCTTCATTACATTGGGATCATTTACAGCGATGCATATAATTTTTGTAATTCCTTTTTGAGTAGCTAAGTCGTAATTTTTTATATACCCAGGAAGATGAAGAGCCGAACAAGTTTTAGTAAAAGCTCCAGGCATACCTAAAATAATAGTCTTGCCTTTACAAAGATCTAAAATATCAATTTTTTTTACATCATTATTTTGGTCAAGATAAAATAACTCCGAGTTAGGTAGTTTGTCTCCTGTTTTTATTCTCATTGAATTTTACTCAAAATATAATTTTTTACTTCTGAATTTGAATTCCTGATAATATCAAATGTTTCCTTTTTATCTATATTCAATTTTAAGTGCTCAGGTGAGTCTAAATTTTTTCCTATAGCTTTTTTAATAGTATCGTTAAACTTGTAAGGATGAGCTGTACCAAGAACAACTATATCTCCTAAATTTTTAAAACTTTTTGCTGCTCCTACTCCAGTAGCAGTATGAGGATCAATTATAAATTGATGCTCTTTATAAATTTCATTAATTATAGATACTGTCTCTTCATCTGTAACTTTTACTGCTTCAAAATCCTTTTTAATTTTATCGATTTCTTTTTTGTCTAGATTGAATAAACTTTTTGATGAAAGATCATTCATTAATGACCCGACCTTACTATCGCTTTCATCTAATATATAATAAAGCAGCCTCTCAAAATTACTGGCAACTTGTATATCCATACTTGGTGTAATGGTTGCTTCCACTTTATCAGGTTTATATTCACCCGTATTAATAACTCTTTGTAAAATATCATTTTTATTTGTAGCGACTATAAGTTTATTAATTGGTAAGCCCATTTTTTTTGCAACGTATCCAGCATAGATATCTCCAAAATTACCAGTTGGTACTGAGAAGCTTATATTGTTTTTTTTTAATCTAAAGAAAGAATAAAAATAATAAACAATTTGGCAAACAATTCTCGCCCAATTGATAGAATTTACGCCTGACATATTTATTTTTGATCTAAAACTATTTTCATTAAAAAGCTCTTTTACAATTTTTTGACAATCATCAAATGAACCCTCAATAGCTATATTATAAATATTAGCTCCACCAATTGTTGTCATTATTTTTCTTTGAATATTTGAAATTTTATTATGTGGATGCAGTACAAAAAGATTTATATTTTTTCTATTGCTTAAAGCAGCTATAGCCGCTGAACCAGTATCTCCTGATGTAGCAACTATGACATTTACAGTTTTATCTTTTGCGACTTCTAAATGGTCATACATATTGCCAATTACCTGCATTGCAATGTCTTTAAAAGCTAAAGTAGGTCCATGATAAAGTTCGAGAAGATTTATATTTCCAATTTTTTTTATATTTACGACTTCTTTATCTTTAAAACTACTATAAGATTTTTGTATCAGTGAACTAAGTTCTTCCTTTTTAATTTCACCTGAACAGAAATTAAAGATAATTTCTGTAGCAAGTTCGTTATAATTTAGTTGACTCAAATTATTAAGTTCTTCTTGACTATACTTCTTGACTTCAGCAGGCAAAAATAACCCTCCGCCTGGTGCAAGTCCCCTTAAGAAAATGTCTTTAAAGCTAAATTCTAAAGATTTATCCCTAGTGCTAAAATAATTCATTTTTTTCTTCTAAAGTATAAATAATAAAAAATTATTGAAATTGATATTGCATACCATGTTATAGCATATTTAAGGTGATTATTTGGCACATCTACACTTATCTTTTTAGGCTGAGGTGACCTAACTTGATTATCTTCTAAAAAAATAACAAATTCATTAAATTGTTCTCCTGTAGCTTCTTTCAAATCCTCTAAATTTATTGAAAACCAAATATTATTTTGAATGTCATTATCTGGTTTAAACATACTCGGTTTATATATTTCTCTTAAAAGACCAACTATCTCATTATCGGTTTCTTCTTTAAAATTTATACTTGGACTGCCTTTAAGTTCTTTTTTAATCCATCCTCTATTAATTAAAACATTTTGATTTTTGTCTGTTCTAAAAGGAGTAATTACATCATATCCAGGTTTGCCACTATTGTTCAAGCTATAAAGGTAAATTTGATCATCAAAATTAAATTTTCCTTTTGCGCTTACTCTCTGATAATTTTTTTTTACTGAGTCCGAGTATTCTACTGGTTTAGAGTCTAGTCCAAAAGTTATTTCACTGATTAACTCAAGCTTCCATTGCAATCTGTAAAGTTGCCAAGTTCCTAAAGCGCAAAATATTGTTACAAACAAAATTACGAATAGTTGAAATAAAAGTGCTCTTTTCAATTTGAGTTTAACTTCCCCAAATATAGATCGCAGCAAATAAAAATAACCAAACTACATCAACAAAATGCCAGTACCAAGCTGCTGCCTCAAATCCAAAATGGTGTTGAGGCGTCGAATGGCCTCTCATTGATCGAAACAAACAAACTGCAAGAAAAACAGTTCCTACTATTACATGAAAGCCATGAAAACCAGTCGACATATAAAATGTGGAACCATAAATCCCACCATCTAAGGTAAATGTTGCGTGATGATACTCATAAGCTTGAAAACAAGAAAATATAAATCCTAAAAATACTGTAGCTATCAAACCATTTACTAATCCCTTTCTGTCATTTTCTAACATTGCATGATGCGCCCAAGTGACAGTAGTTCCTGATAACAATAAAATTAGAGTATTAATTAATGGTATATCCCAAGGGTCAAAAGTTTTAATATCTGCTGGTGGCCATATACCGCCTATAGAGTCAGGTGGAAATAAACTTGCGTTAAAAAAAGCCCAAAACCAAGCAACAAAAAACATTACTTCACTGGCAATAAATAATGTCATGCCGTACCTATGTCCAATTTGAACTACAGGAGTGTGATGACCTTGATGTTCTGCTTCTTCTATTACATCTCTCCACCACATAAATGCACCATAAACTACTAATGCGAAACCTATTAATAGTAACCAAAGGGCTTTGGAATGAAAATAATAAACTGCTCCAAAAGCTAAGACTAAAGTGGCGAATGAAACATAAATAGGCCATGGGCTTGGATCAACTAAATGGTAATCGTGTTTTGGTTTTTCTGCTGACATTATGTATTACTCTTTTCGTAGTAGCCTGATGAAAAAAAAGTAAAAGATAACGTTACATCAGACATATTTTTTGTTTTCTTATCATCAACAACTTTAGGATCCAAGAAAAATGTTAGTACAAACTCTTTTTTTTCACCTGGTTGCAAAGTTTGTTTTTCAAAACAAAAACAGCCTATCTTATTTAGATAAATACCAAATGGTGATGGAGATACATTAAATGTTGCTGACCCTGAAGAAATTTCATCACCAGGGTTTTCAACGTTAAATTTTACTGTATGAATTTCACCTGGCTTTAAGTTCAAAGTATTCATCTCAGGATAAAATTTCCAATCTAAAGTACTATTAATGTTTGTATCAAATCTCATTTTATAGTCTTGATTTACTATAATTTTTGGAATTTCTTTGTCAGTAGCGTTTTGAGTGGTTCCACCGAACCCTGTTACTCTGCAAAATAAATCATATAATGGAACTGCAGCAAAAGATAATGCAAGCATCAGTATAAATATTGATACTAAAATGATAGGTGTTAAGTTCTTTTTGCTTATATTCATTATATTTCTCGATTATAAATTCCAATATTATAGAAAGTTAATACAAATAAAAAAATCATAAACAAAATTAATATTAAAGCTGTTATTAAATTTTTTTTCTTTTTGTTCATCATGCTATTTTTATAATATTATCAATTAATAAAATTAAGAAAATAAAAAATAAATAAAAAATTGAGTAAATAAAAATTTTTCTCGCTATTTTATTTGAAGCACTAGCAATTTTAGAACTATATAATCTTAAACATAAATAAACATAGTATACAGACATCGTAAAAGATACAGCAAGATAAAATATGCTGGCAAAATTTAAAAAGTACGGTGCAATTACTGCAGGTAACATAATTAAAGCATAAACAAGTATATTTACTTTTGTTGTTTTTGCTCCTGAAATTATAGGGAGCATTGGTATATTAGCTTTTTTATAATCGCTTGATTTATATAAACTTAATGCCCAAAAATGTGATGGAGTCCATAAGAAGATAATTAAAAATAATATAAGCGGCTCTAAAGAAACATTCCCAGTGGCTATTGTCCATCCAATTACTGGTGGTAACGCTCCAGCAGCACCACCTATAACAATATTTTGTGGAGTTTTTCTTTTTAACCAAATTGTATAAACAAAAAAATAAAAAGCAATTGTCGATGCTAATAAAATTGCAGAAATTAAGTTAGCTGAAAAATAGATTATGCTCACTGACAAAGCCGATAAAATTATACCAAAATATAAAGCTTGATCTTTTTTTACCTTTCCAGTTGGGATTGGTCTTAGACAAGTTCTGCTCATTAAAGCATCTAGATCTGACTCGTACCACATATTAAGTGTGCCAGCAGCTCCAGAACCTATAGCTACAGCTAATAAAGAAATAAAAGCAGAAGTAAAGTTCACGTTTATGGGAGCGATTAGTAAACCAACCATACAAGTAAATAGCACAAGAGACATTACCCTTGGTTTCATTAAGTTAAAAAAAGAGTTTAAATCTGATGCTAAACCAACTTTAGAATTTCTAGTCTTTATACTTATCTGGCTCAATTTACTTTATTTTAGGTAGCTCTTCAAAAGTATGGAATGGTGGTGGTGATGAAACTGTCCACTCCAGAGTTGTTGCTCCTTCTCCCCATGGATTTTGCTCTGCTTTTTTCTTTTTCATGAAAGCATACAAAAGATTTAATAAAAATACCGCTAAACCGGCTATAGATATGTAGGAACCAATCGACGAAATGTAATTCCATCCTGCAAATGCGTCTGGATAATCTACATATCTTCTTGGCATTCCTGCTAACCCTAGGAAATGTTGCGGAAAGAAAATTAAGTTAACACCTATAAATGTTAACCAAAAGTGAAGTTTTCCTAAAAATTCAGAGTACTCATAACCAGTCATTTTACTAAACCAATAATAAAAGCCTGCAAAGATCGCGTACACAGCGCCCATTGATAATACATAATGAAAATGTGCTACAACATAATAAGTGTCATGAAGTGCGGTATCTACACCCGCATTTGCCAGAACAACTCCAGTTACCCCACCTAAAGTGAATAGAAAAATAAAACCAATAGCCCATAACATCGGAGTTTCAAAACTTATAGAACCGCCCCACATTGTTGCTATCCAAGAAAAAATCTTAATTCCAGTTGGGACAGCGATGATCATTGTTGCCGCTAAGAAATAAGCTTTTGTATCAGTGTCTAGTCCAACAGTATACATGTGGTGAGCCCAAACAACAAAGCCTACAACACCGATTGCTACCATAGCATAAGCCATCCCAAGATAACCAAATACTGGTTTCCTTGAAAAAGTCGAAACAATATGGCTAATCATTCCAAAACCTGGCAAAATTAAAATATAAACTTCAGGATGACCAAAAAACCAAAATAAATGCTGGAATAATACTGGATCTCCGCCAGTCTGTGCCTCAAAAAAAGCAGTACCAAAATTTCTGTCTGTTAAAAGCATAGTTATTGCGCCAGCTAAAACTGGTAGAGACAATAAAAGTAAAAAAGCAGTAACTAAAATTGACCATGAAAATAATGGCATTTTGTGCAAAGTCATACCTGGGGTTCTCATATTTAAAATCGTTGTGATAAAATTTATAGCTCCAAGGATTGATGAAGCTCCAGCTACGTGTAAACTTAATATTGCCAAGTCCATCGCCGGACCTGGTTGACCTGTTTTTGAAGATAAGGGTGGATAAATTGTCCATCCTCCGCCCACTCCTTGTGCGCCTGGAGGTCCATCTACAAAAATTGAGGCAAGCAATAAAATAAGCGCAACTGGCAATAACCAAAAAGAAATATTATTCATTCTTGGGAAGGCCATATCTGGAGCACCTATCATTATTGGAACAAACCAATTACCAAAACCTCCTATCATTGCCGGCATCACCATAAAGAAAATCATAATTAACCCGTGACCAGTTACTAAAACATTATATAAATGGTAATCACCACCTAGTATCCCGTCACCTGGGTGCATTAATTCCATTCTCATCAAAACTGAAAATGCAGATCCAATTAAACCAGCAAAAATCGCAAAGATTAGATACATTGTTCCAATATCTTTATGATTAGTTGAGTAAGCCCATCTTCTCCAACCTGTTGGATTATGATGTGCGTGATCTGCGGTTGTTACTGACATTATTTTATCTCCTTAATTCTTTTTGCTATTTTTATATTATTTTTAATTTCTTCTTTAGCAAATTTAACTTTTGCCTCTTCTAACCACTCTATATATTCATCTTCAGACACGACATGAACTGTGATTGGCATGAAAGCGTGTTTAATACCACATAATTCGGAGCACTGACCGTAAAACGTTCCAGTTCTGTCTGCTTTAAACCAAGTCTCATTTATTCTTCCGGGAATTGCGTCTCTTTTAACACCAAATGATGGGAGAGCCCACGCATGCAAAACATCATTTGCTGTAATCATAACTTTTACAACTTTATTTACTGGAACATATACCGCGTTATCCACTGCCAATAGTCTTGGTTGATTTTCTTTTAAATCTTTTTCATCAATCATGTAAGAATCAAAAATAATATTTTCATCCGGATACTCATAACCCCAATACCACTGATATCCTACAGCTTTAATAGTTACATCTGCTTTTGGAATTTCGTCTTGAGAGTATAAAACTTTAAATGAAGGAACTGCCATAACTATCAAAATCAAGCATGGAACTAAAGTCCATATAACTTCAATGATTGTATTGTGACTTGTAGTAGAAGGTATTTTATTTTTAGAAGCCCTGTATCTTACACACACATATAAAAGTAAAAATAAAACAAATGCTGTAATAGCCGTAATTATAGGTACTAACATATAGTCATGAAACCAAACAATATCGTCCATGCTTTTTGAAGCTGACTTCTGAAAACCTAGTTGCCAATCCATAGGCTCATTAGCTAAAAGCGCTGAAGGCCATATTAAGAAAAGTATGTAAGCAATTTTTTTAATCATGAGTTTTTATACAGTTTTTAGATGATTTCACAATTTCAATTAATGCGACAATTAATTAAAGTTATTGATAAAATTTACTAATGAAATCGCGCTTATTACAGCGGTATCGGACCTTAGAATGTTTCTAGATAACGTAAAAGGTTTTACCGTTCTATTTTGAAGGATAGACTTACGCTCTAAAGGGGAAAAATCACCCTCAGGACCAATTAATATACAGAGAGATTTAAAGTTTTTTAAATCCTCGATTTTTAAATTATCTTTTGAATTAACATCAGCAAATAAAAGTTTTGAAGTTCCATCAAATGCTTTCAAAAAATCTTTCAATTTAATTACATTTGTAATTTCTGGAGGAACAAGTTGATTAGATTGCTCGGTTGCCTCAATCACAATTTTTTTTGCTCTATCAATATTCAATTCTTTTACTTCTGTCCTCTCTGAAACTATTGGAATTATTTTACGGACACCAAGCTCTGTGGCTTTTTGAAGAATATTATCCATCGGATTTTTTTTGACCAAACAAATTGCTATTTCAGTTTTAGATAGATTTTTAGCTTCTTTAATTTTTTCTAAAAACCTAACTTCGACTCTATCTTTATTTAAAAAAATTATTTCACTTTTCCACTCTCCGTTTTTATTAAAAAAATTTAAGTTTGAGCCCCTTTTAAGTCGCATAACATTTACAACATAATGAGTGTGCTCTTTATTTAACAAACCTGTGTTATTTTCTAGTATACTGTCTGGATGATATAATCTAATATTCATTAGTAACTATAATATAAACAAATTTTAGAGATATAAAGTAGCTTTAATGAAAAAAGGTAAAAGAGCCGGAGACACTCCGATTAGCATTAATGTATTAGAGGGAAAATCTTATTTTTGGTGTACTTGTGGGATTAGCTCTAAGCAACCTTTTTGTGATGGTTCACATAAAGGAACTGAATTTATGCCTTTAAAATATTTAGCCGAACAATCAAAAAAAGTTTTTTTCTGTTCCTGTAAACAAACAAACGATCAACCATTATGTGATGGTTCGCATAATATTAAATAAATTATGAAAACAAAGGCAGTAGTTTTTGACGCTTATGGTACGTTATTCGATGTAAATTCAGCTGCTGAAAAATGTAAAGATAAAATTGGAAGTAAGTGGGAAGCATTTTCAAATTTTTGGAGAACCACTCAGCTTGAATATACTTGGCTTCGAAGTTTAATGAGAAGACATAAAAATTTTTGGGAAATTACCGAGGACAGTTTAGATAAATCTATGAAAGTATTTAATATCGATAGAAGTATGAAAAATGAGTTGCTAAGTCTTTATAAAATTCTATCTCCTTATCCAGAAGTTAAAGGGGTCTTAGAAGATTTAAAAAAGAAAAACTTTAAACTTGCCATACTTTCTAACGGGACTCCTGATCTTCTAGATGAGTTAGTGGCTAGTAATAAGTTAAATAATTTGTTTGATGACCTTTTTTCTATCGAAGAAGTAAAGGTTTATAAACCTGACTCAAGAGTATATGAAATACCATTAAAAAAGTATAATTTACAAAATAATGAAATAACTTTTTTAAGCGCAAATACTTGGGATGTTTCTGGAGGTGGAAACTTTGGTTATAATTCCATTTGGGTAAATAGAAACAAGTCAGAGTTCGATATTCTTGATTATCAACCAAAAAATGAAATTAGCAACTTAACGCAGCTCCTTGATAAAATATAAACATGTATTATATTTATATTAATGTCATCAATTGAAGTAAAAAAAATAATTAAAGCTTTAAACGCCTCTGATGGTGCAGGCGTTAAACTTAAAAGAAGTATAGGAACGCCTGAAGCAGATTATGTTGATCCTTTCTTAATGCTTGATGAATTTGGATCTGAAAATAAAGATGATTATGTAGCTGGTTTTCCACCGCATCCTCACAGAGGAATAGAGACAGTTACTTACATGTTAAACGGAGAGTTTGAACATCAAGATAGCACTGGAGCTAAAGGAATTATGACGTCTGGGGATGTCCAGTGGATGAAGACTGGTAGAGGAATTATACATTCAGAAATGCCTGCTATGAAAGAAGGTAAATTATTGGGTTTTCAACTTTGGATCAATATGCCAGCAAAAATGAAAAAGAATAAACCTGAATACCTTTATATAAAAGGTAATGAACTTGGAGTACATAAAGACAACGAAAAAATTATAAAAGTGATTGCTGGCAAATATGAAAAAGCTGAAGGTCCTGAAAAAAAACACAACATTGAACCAATTTACTTCCATATAATTCTAAATGAGGAAAAAGATTTTAACTGTGATGTTCCTGAAGCACATAACGCTTTTATATATTTGCTTAAAGGTGAATTGAAAATTGGAGAAAAAAAACACGTTAGAACTACTGACTCAAATTTAATTTTGCTTGAAAGAGGCAATAAACTGAAAGTTAAAGCAACTAAAAAATCTGAGTTTTTATTTATTGCAGGTAAGCCAATAGGTGAACCGATTGCCAGAGGTGGGCCATTTGTAATGAATACTAAAGCTGAAATTCTTGAAGCAATTGAAGACTACAACAATGGAACATTTGCTAAATACTAAAAGTTAAAGTACGTTCCTCTTCATTATGCCAAAATCAATAATTATTAAAAAAACTGGAGGGCCTGAAGTTTTAGAACTTCAAGATGTTGAGGTTGGATCCCCGGGACCAGACGATATAAAAATTACAAATTATGCTATTGGTTTGAACTATATTGATACTTACCATAGATCAGGTTTGTATCCGATTAAACTACCAAGTGGGATAGGTTTAGAGGCTGCAGGAAAAATTGATGAAGTAGGTTCAAATGTTACTGAGTTCAACAAAGGAGAAAATATAGCCTATGCGTCAGTTCCAATTGGAGCTTATTCACAACAAAGAATTATACCAGCTAAAATAGCTGTAAAAATTCCTGATGGGATTTCTCACGAGTTAGCCGCGAGTCTAATGACGAAAGGCTTAACCACTAATTATCTGCTTACTAAAACTTATAAACTTAAAGCTGGTGAAACAGTTTTATTCCATGCTGCAGCTGGCGGAGTAGGTCAAATCTTTGCACAGTGGGCGAATAGTATTGGTGCAAAAGTAATTGGCACAGTTGGCTCTGATGAAAAAATAAAAATTGCAGAAGAAAATGGATACTCAAGTGTTATTAATTATTCCAAAGGGGATTTTTCTAAAGAAGTTATGAAAATAACTAAAAACGAAGGAGTATCTGCTGTATTTGATGGGGTTGGGAAAAATACTTTTCAAAAATCTCTTGCATGTCTAAAAACAAGAGGGATGATGATAAGTTTTGGAAATGCCTCTGGACCATTAGATCCTGTAAATGTTCCTAAAGATATTCAACCTAAAGGTCTTTACCTCACAAGACCATCAATAGCACAATACTTCACGAACAGGAGAGAACTACAAGCCGGAGCTGACTCGATATTTGAAAAAATAAAATTTGGTAAAATTAAAATAAAGATAGCAAAAAAGTACAAGCTTTCTGATGCAAAAGAAGCGCATCAAGATTTAGAAGCAAGAAAATTAGTTGGTCCAGCTATTTTTATTCCTTAATGAGTAAGAAGATAATTTCACCGTGTATAAGTATTTGTAAAACTGATCCTGTTACAGGATTCTGTTATGGATGTGCTAGAACTGATGAGGAAAAAAAGTTTTGGAAAGAAGAAAGCACATCTAATGAATGGAAAAGTAAAAATTTAGAAATAATTACTGGAAGAATGAAGGGTTGGCAACTTGAAACTTTTAATGAGTCTTATAAACATAAAATAAGAAAAGGAATTTCTCTTTTTAAAAAGAAACTTTTAGAAAAAAGTTAATTACAAATCTTTTTTCATTGAGTCCATGTCACTCAAGTGAAATTTAAGAGCTTCATTAGAAAGTCTTATTTCCTGTAAAAATAAAAAGATAGAAAATATCATACAGATACAACATGATGCAAAACTTAGTCTTGCATAAAAAACAAGATCTAAATAAAGCAACAAGACTGTTAGCATATTAAATAAAAAACCAAATGCTGAAAATCCCATTACAAACTTAAGATAATTCGTTCTTTTGTTTAAAACATGTAATTGATTCTCCCACTCTGGTGGGACTTTTTTTTCAAAAGTATACTGATCGTGTATTTTTCTAATTAGTGCACTGAGAGTATGAAAACGATTACTATACATTGTCATCATTAATGGAATAGCCGGAAACATTAAAGCTGCTACTGTGTAATCAATATCCATATCGAATCAAATTGATTATGTAGTTAGTGTTTGATATTTACAAGTAATATTTAATGGATCGTATAAAAATTTTCATAGATTTGACTAGATTAAACAAACCCATTGGGTTTATGCTTTTGTTTTGGCCATGCGCATGGGGTTTGGCATTTGCCAACTCTTTTGATCCTAGTTTAGATTTATTTTTATACTACCTAATTTTATTTTTTTTGGGCTCAGTTTTTATGCGAAGTGCTGGGTGCATATTCAATGACATCGTTGATAAAGATTTTGATAAAAAGGTAACAAGAACAAAACAAAGGCCTATTGCTGCAGAAAAGATAAAAGTTTTGCATGCTTTTATTTATGTGATCGCTCTGTGTGGAATGGCATTTTTAATTTTAATACAATTTAATTTTCTGACAATAGTTTTAGGATTAAGTTCAATGTTTCTGGCTTTTGCATACCCGTTCATGAAAAGGATTACATATTGGCCTCAATTATTTTTGGGTATTACATTCAATTGGGGAATAATAATGGCTTGGGTGTCTATAAATAACAATATTTCTAATGAAATTATTCTACTTTATCTAGCGGCCATATTTTGGACATTGGGTTATGACACCATTTATGGAGCACAAGATATGTCTGATGATGAAATTATTGGATTAAAATCCACTTCCTTAAAATTTAAAAAAAATATAAAACTTTTTGTATCAACTTGTTATTTTTTATCAGTATTAATATTAATTTATCTATTCAGAAATATGATTGGCACTAATTTATTTTCAATATTTTTAATTATTTTTATTGGAAGTTTAATTTATCAAACTATAATTTTTAAAAAGGAAAATCCAAAATTATGCTTAAACGCTTTTAAATTCAATAATTATTCTGGGCTATCACTTTTTTTGGGTTTTTTAACATTAAGTCTATAAAATGAAATTTGACGAACTTAAAAAAATTTTAAAAAGGTTATTTAGAGAATATGTAAGAAAGCATGTTAAAAGAATTTTAATTGCTCTTATCCTATCAATAATTGTAGCTGGAAGCACTTCTGGGATAGCTTGGTTACTAGACCCAGCTGTAAAAAAAATATTTATAGATCAAGATAGAACTTTAGCATGGATAATACCTGTTTTGATAATAGTCGCGTTTACAAGTAAAGGTTTGTCTTTATATCTTGCGAGAATTAATATTATCAGAGTAGGAGAAGAAGTTGCTGGAGAATTAAAAAAAAAAATAGCAAATAATATTTTATTATCCGATATTCAAACATTAGAAAATAGACACTCTGGTAAATATATTTCAAATATAATGTTTGATGCTCACCAAGTTCAAAATCTTGTTAGCACCGGTGTTCTTAATTTGATGAAAGATAGTTTTTCCGTAATTGCCCTTGTGGCGCTTATGTTTTATCAAAATTGGAAACTGGCATTGTTTGCAATTTTAATGATGCCTTTAGCTGCAGGACTTGCAAAATCTCTTGGAAAAAGAATCGGTAAGGCAACTGGCAAAGCTGGAGAATCTAGTGGAAAACTTGTGGCGTTTTTATCCGAAATTTTAAAAGGCTCAAAAATGATTAGAGTCTATCAAAAAGAAAAGGATGAAAATTTAAAAGCTGAAAAAGTGATAAATGATGTAGTTGAAAAAAATATAAAGACAAGTTCTGTTTTAATAAGAGCTACCCCAATTATGGAAACTTTAACAGGCATAATGATAGCTGGATTTATTTTCTTTTCAGGAAAATTGATTGCAACGGGTGAGTTAGAAGTTAACAATTTTTTCTCTTTTTTAGCGGCAATGATGTTAGCTTATCAACCTATTAGATCTTTAGCGACGCTCAATATGGCAGCATATCAAGGTGCTACAGCTTTTAGTAGAATTAGTAAAGTGATTGATAAAAAAATTAGAGTATTTAACAATGCTAAAGACCCAGATTTAATTCTTAAAACATCTGAAATCAAGTTTAGAAATGTCAGTTTTAAATACGAAAATACTGATGAAAAAGCAATTAATGATATTAATTTAGATATTAAAGGGAATACAATGACGGCGTTTGTTGGACATAGTGGTGCTGGAAAAAGTACAATTATAAATCTATTGCCAAGATTTTATGATCCTCAAGAAGGTTCAATTAAAATAGATGGCCAAAATATTAAAGAAGTTTCTCTTCATTCTCTTAGGAAAAATTTTTCTTTAGTAAGTCAAGATATTATTCTGTTTGATGATACTATCTTAAAAAATATCTCATATGCTAATGATACTGCAAGTCAAATTGATATTGAGAAGGCTTGTAAGTATGCCGCAGCGGATGAGTTTATCAGAAATTTACCAAGAGGTTATGAGACAATAATTGGTGAAAATGGTGTAAGACTATCTGGTGGTCAAAAACAAAGAATTTCAATTGCTCGAGCAATTTTAAAAGAGTCTCCAATAATTTTATTAGATGAAGCAACTTCATCTCTTGATGCAGAGTCTGAAGCTACTGTTCAAGATGCAATAATTAATCTTACTAAAAATAAAACTACCTTAGTAATTGCGCATAGGCTATCTACAATTCACAAAGCTGATAAAATTTTTGTTTTAAAAAATGGAAATATTATTGACTCAGGAACACATGATTTCTTAATTGGTAATTGTAAAGAATACAAATCATTATACGAAAAACAACTTAAATAACTAAAATGTTTTATATTTATAGGACTTTAACAGTCTTACTTTATCCAATCATAATATTAGTAGTAATTTTAAGAAAATTTTTAAACAAAGAAGATCGGTCAAGATATAAAGAAAAATTATTTTCTGACCACTTTAATGTGTCAAGAAAGATTAATACTACCCTTATATGGTTTCATGCAGCAAGCGTAGGTGAATTAAAAAGTATATTTCCGATAATTAAGATATTAAACAAAAATTATGAAAATTTAGAGTTTTTAGTAACAACTATCACTTTAAGCTCTAGTAACCTGGCAAAAGATGAATTTAAAAATTTTTCCAATGCACATCATAGATTTTTACCAGTTGATGTTCATTTTTTAATAGACAAATTTTTACAAGAATGGAAACCAAAATTAATTTTTTTGGTAGATTCAGAAATATGGCCAAATTTAATAATGTCTGCCAAAAAAAATAATGTTCATTTGGCTTTAATCAACGCAAGATTAACAAGAAAAACCTTTAAAAGGTGGAAACTAGTCCCAAAAACTACTCAATTAATTTTTAACTCTATTAATTTATTTCTATGTTCAAATCTAGAAACAAAAAATTTTTTAGACAAATTAAAGATCAATAATGTTGTGTATACTGGAAATTTAAAACTAATAAATCAATTTCAAGAAAGTTTTAATACAAGAAATAGTGATAGTTTTTTTAAAAATAAATTTTGGCTAGCAGTAAGTACACATCGTGGTGAGGAAGAAATTTGTTTAAATGTTCACCTTAAATTAAAAAAGAAGTTCAAAAATTTAATTACAGTTTTGGCTCCGAGACATATTACAAGAGCAAAAGAGATTGAAAAATTGTGCAAAAATCACAAACTCGTTTCACAGATTTTATCTAAAAATGAAAAAATACTCCAAAATATTGATATTATAATAGTCAATTCATATGGTGATCTATTAAGATTTTATGAAAATGCTCAAAGTGTATTTGTCGGTAAATCTTTAATTGAAAAAAAGAAAAATGACAGTGGTCAAAGCCCTATTGAAGCTGCTAAACTTGGGTGTAAAATATACTACGGACCATATGTATCAAATTTCAAAGAAATATACGAATTGTTAGAAAATAAAGATATTGCAAAAGAAATAACAGGTGAAAATGATTTATCAGAAAACTTAGTTTTTGATCTTGAAAAAGATAAGAAAGAAATATCAAAATTTTCAAAAATTATGAATGATTTATCTACAGAAACACTCAATAAAAATATGAAAGAAATAAATAAATTTATAACTAATGCTGTTAAATAAGCCAAAATTTTGGAATTCGAAAAGAAATTTCTTAACTATTATTTTTTTGCCACTAAGTGCAATTGTACGATTATTTATTTTTTTAAAAAAAAGACTTATCAAAGTTAATGAGCTAAATATCCCAATCATTTGCGTTGGTAATATATATGTAGGTGGTACCGGCAAAACACCCTTGAGCATCTGGATTGCAAATGAACTTTTTAAAATGAATAAAAATCCTGCTATTGTCAAAAAATTCTATAAAAATCATAGTGACGAACATGAATTAATTAAAAATTATTTTTCCAAATTGAAATTAAATACAAATAGAATATTAGGAATTTTAGACGCAGCTAATGATGGTCATGACACAGTAATTTTGGATGATGGATTTCAAGATTATAAAATCAAAAAAGATTTAAATATCTTATGTTTTAATAGCGATCAGAAAATTGGTAATGGCTATGTTTTTCCTTCTGGTCCTTTGAGGGAAAGTTTTAACACAGTGAAGAACGCCCAAATTATAGTAATTAATGGACATAAAATTCCTGATTTCGAAAAAAAAGTTTTAGATATCAACCCTAAAATTACTTTTTATTATTCAGAGTATAAAATAAAAAATATAAATGAATTTAAGAACAAAAAATTACTCGCCTTTGCAGGTATTGGAAATCCTGAGAATTTTTTTAAATTAATCATGAAAAATAAACTAGATTTGGTAGAAAAAATAGTTTTTCCAGATCACTACAACTTTGATAAAAATGAACTATCTAATTTGATAGATAAAGCTAATAAAAAAGACTGTCAAATAGTTACAACAGAGAAAGATTTTTTTAGAATTAAAAAATACAATTTAAAAAAAATTAATTGTATGAGAGTTGAATTAAATATTAAAGAAAAAGAAACACTGATTAATGAAATTACTAAAATTTACAATTAAAATTATTTCTTATTTTTTACAAGCTTTATTGATTTACTTATTCTTCTTGATTGGAAGTATACTGAGATTGAGACTGAGCAGAATATTTTTTTCTAATTTATTTAAAAATGTGGGTCCTGTGTTTAAGTCAAAAATGATAATAACTAAAAACTTAAAGTATTTTTCAAAGAATATTTCAAATCAAGATTCGAAAAAGATCATTGAAAATATGTGGGAAAACTATGGAAAGACTTTTATTGAGTACATTTTTTTAAGAAAGTTTAGAAACAATAATGATCACATCGAATTAGTAGGTTTAGAAAATCTTGATAATTTAATTAAAAGAGGTAAGCCAGTGATTTTTGTATCTGGTCATTTTGCAAATTTCGAGTTGATGTCAATGGAAATTACCAAAAGAAATATCAAATTAGCTACAATTTATAGACCGTTGAATAATTTTTTTTTAAATCCATTTATGGAGTATTTAAGAAGAAAATATGTTTGTGCTGACCAAATTAAAAAAGGAATTAATGGTGTCAGAGATGCAATTAATTACATAAAAAAAAATTATAGTGTAGCTTTAATGATTGACCAAAGAGTAAGTGAGGGAGAAAGGGTGCCTTTTTTTAAAAATCCTGCGTTGACTACTACTTTACCTGCTCAACTAAGTAAAAAATATAATTTATCAATACTTCCAGTTTTTATTGAAAGAAGAGGAGAAAATTTTAGAATTGAATTTTATGAGAGCATAAAACCTTCTGATTATAATAATAAACTTGATTTAACATTGAAATTGAATGAAGTAATCGAGACTATGATCACAAAAAATCCTCATGAATGGATTTGGACACATAACAGGTGGAAATAAAATAACATTATAAATCTATTTTTTTAAACTCTCTTTAACCTCCACTGGTGAGTAATAGGCCTCCTGAAGTTCTACATTCCAATAATTTAAATCTTTTAGCATTATTTTTTTTCCTGAAATAGCACATATTACATAATCACCGGTCTCTAAAATTTCAAAAGAATTGTGTTTGTACACAAGTTTAGCTTTTTTTTTAATCATCAATAAATTATACAATATAAATATCTAGATGAATATTGGATTAATTGGAAGCGGTGGACGAGAGCATGCTTTATGCCAAAAAATATATGAGTCAAAATTATCAAAAAAAATAGTCTGTTTTCCTGGAAATGCTGGAACTTCAAAAATTGCATTAAATATAGAAGTTGACATTCTTAATTTTAAAAAAGTTTTAAAACTTATAAAATTTCATCAGATAGACTTAGTTATTGTTGGGCCAGAAGAACCTTTGGTAAGAGGTTTGGTGAATTTTTTACAAAAAAGAAAAATAAAAGTTTTTGGACCGTCAAAATTTGCATCAAAATTAGAAGGCTCAAAGGCATTTATGAAAAACCTTTGTAAAAAGAATAAAATTCCTACTGCTAAATTTAAAGTTTGTAAAAACATCAAACAAGTAAAAAACTTTTTGAGAGGTAGTGAATTTCCTTTGGTCGTAAAAGCTGATGGGCTTGCAGCTGGAAAAGGAGTTACTATTTGTAAAACAAAAGATCATGTCTTAAAAATTTCAAAAGAAATATTTGATGGGAAGTTTAAATCCTCTAATAAAATTGTTTTAGAAGAGTTTCTTAAAGGAGAAGAAGCAAGTTATTTTGTAATTGCAGATAAAAACCAATTCAGATTCTTTGGAACTGCACAAGACCATAAACGTGTCGGAGAGAAAGATAAAGGGCCAAATACTGGAGGCATGGGAGCCTATTCACCAGCTCCAATTATAAGTAAATCTATCGAAAAAAAAATTATAAAGAAAATAATTGAACCTACATTAGAGGCCATGAAAAAGCTTAAAAGTCCATACAGAGGTTTTTTATATGTTGGTTTAATGATAAAAAATAGTGAACCATTTTTAATTGAGTATAATGTGAGAATGGGCGACCCTGAATGTCAAGTGATTTTACAAAGATTAAAGTCAGATTTTTTAAAAATTCTAAAATTAGCTGTAAACGACAAACTCAACAAAGCAAATATCAAATGGAAGGATAAAAAGAGTATGACGATAGTATTATGCTCTAATGGCTATCCTGGTAATTATAAAAAAAATAAGCTCATTAAAAATTTAAATAAA